>DATNFS010000047.1:0-26148 GCA_035606275.1 Rudaea sp. | reverse complement strand
TTGAGCTTGTCCTTGAGCCGGCCGATGTCCTCTTCGATATTGAATGCCTGTCCGTGGCTGGCATGGCGCAGCTCCTGGATCTTCGCTTCGAGCTCGGCGATCGGCTGTTCGAATTCGAGGAAATTGGGATTCATTCAGCAGATTGCGGCAACAAAGTCGCGGAGTATAACGGCTCGGGCCGTCCGGCGCGTCGAATGACGCCCGGTCCGCGCCTTCATGCGCCGCCCGGCGGCCCGAAAACGTACTCCGCGCCGAGCACCCCGGCGAGTTTTTCCAGGGTCTTGCGCAGTTCGGGGCTGGCGCGCACGCGCCACTCGTCGCCGAGTTCGATTTCTCCGCGCGCCTGTGCGTTGCGCACCGCCAGGCGCACCGGCGTCATCCCGCCCCTGTAGCCGGACAGCACTCCCTGCAGGCGCCGCGAAAAGTCGGCATCGATGCCGTTCAGGCGCAGCCGCAACAGGCGTGCATGACGTTCGCATGCCGCATTGATCGCCGAAATGCGTTGCGTCCGCATGCGATAGCCGCCGACGAACTCGTCCACCGAGATCGCACCCTCGAACAAGAGGATCGCATCGCGCGTCAGCAGCGGGCCGAATTCGACCCAGGCCTCGCGGTACAGGATCGCTTCGAACTTGCCGGAGAAATCCTCGACTTGCACGAATACCCGGCTGTCGCCCTGTTTGCGCAGGCCCATGACCGCGCCGATCAGCGTGAAGCCCTGCTGGTCGGCGTAGCGGAACTGACGATCCGGCGGCGGTGCCTTGTAGTGTTTGTCGAGTTCGCCGATCGGACAAGTCGCGATGCGGGCGATCAGCTCGCGCCACGCATCGGTCGGATGGCCCGACAGATAGTGCCCCAGCGTCTCGCGTTCGCCGCCGAGCTGCTGCTCGACCGGCCAGTCCTCGACCTCGACAAGCTCGATCCTGCGCGCCACCGGGCTGGCCGCACCGAACATGTCGTTCTGCCCGGCCTGTGCGTCGCGCGCCGTCTGTTCGGCCGCGCGCATCGCCGCCGGCAGCTGCGCCATGAGACTCGCGCGGTTCTTCGCCAGCGCATCCATCGAGCCGGACATGATCAACGCCTCGAGCGCGCGCTTGTTGATCTTCTGCGCGTCGACGCGCGCGCAGAAATCGCCAAGGTCGCGGAACGCGCCGCCGCCGCTGCGCGCCGCGACGAGACTTTCGACAGCGCCGCGGCCGACGCCCTTGACCGCGCCGAGGCCATAGCGGATCGCCCGCGAGCGTTTCTTGTGCGAGTTCGGGTCCGGATCGAGCGCCTCGAACATGTACTGCGATGCGTTGACATCCGGCGGCAGCACCGTGAGGCCGAGCGCGCGCGCCTCGCCGAGAAACGTGACGACCTTGTCGGTGTTGTCCATGTCGGACGACAACACGGCAGCCATGAACTCGGCCGGGTAGTGCACCTTGAGCCACGCGGTCTGGTACGCGATCAGCGCATACGCCGCCGCGTGCGACTTGTTGAAACCGTAGCCCGCGAATTTCTCCATCAGGTCGAAAATCGCGTCGGCCTGCGCTGCCGACAGGCCGTTGTTCGCCGCACCGTCGCGGAACACCGCGCGCTGCTTGGCCATTTCGGCGACGTTTTTCTTGCCCATCGCACGACGCAACAGGTCGGCGCCGCCGAGCGTGTAGCCGCCGACGATCTGCGCCATCTGCATGACCTGTTCCTGGTAGACCATGATGCCGTAGGTCTCGCGCAGGACCGGCTCGACGCGCGGATCGGGATACTCGATCGGCTCGGTGCCATGCTTGCGCCGGCAGAAGCTCGGAATCAATTCCATCGGGCCGGGGCGATAGAGAGACACCAGCGCGATGATGTCCTCGAAGCAGTCGGGCTTGGCGTCCTTGAGCATGCCCTGCATGCCGCGGCCTTCGAGCTGGAACACCGCGACGGTCTGCGCGCGTTTGAGCAAGGCGTAGACGTCGGGATCGTCGAGCGGCAGCGCGGCGATGTCGACGGGCGCCTCGCCGTGGGTCGCGCGCCGGGCGTTGATCGCCTTCACCGCCCAGTCGATGATCGTCAGCGTGCGCAGGCCGAGAAAGTCGAACTTGACGAGGCCCACGGCTTCGACGTCGTCCTTGTCGAACTGCGTGACGATGCCTTCGCCGCCGCCTTCGCTGTAGAGCGGCGCGAAATCGGTCAGCGGCGACGGTGCGATCACGACACCGCCGGCGTGCTTGCCGGCGTTGCGCGTCAGGTCTTCCAGTTCGATCGCGAGGTCAGCCAGGCCGCGCACGTCCTCGTCGGACTCGTACAGCGCCTTGAAGTCCGCGACGACGCGGTCGGGTTCTTCGTAGGATTTCTGCGAGCGGCCGAGCGCGTCCGGAAGGCTCAGGTCGAGCGGCCGCATCGGAATGAGCTTGGCGATCTTGTCGACCTGCCCGTACGGCATGCCGAGGGCACGGCCGGCGTCGCGCAGCACGGCTTTTGCCGCCATCGTGCCGTAGGTGATGATCTGGCTGACGCGATCATGGCCGTACTTGTCGGCGACGTAGTCGATGACGCGGTCGCGACCGTCCATGCAGAAGTCGACGTCGAAGTCCGGCATCGATACGCGTTCGGGATTCAGGAAACGTTCGAACAGCAGGCCATAGCGCAGCGGGTCGAGGTCGGTGATGCCCAGGCTCCATGCGACGACCGAGCCGGCACCGGAGCCGCGGCCCGGACCGACCGGGATGTCGTTGCGCTTGGCCCAGTTGATGAAGTCGGCAACGATCAGGAAGTAGCCGGCAAAGCCCATCTTGCCGATTACGTCGAGTTCGTGCTGGAGCCGGCGTTCGTAGTCGTCCGCGCTGAAGCCGGGTGCGGTTCCGACCTTGGCCAGATGCGCCCGCAGGCCACGACCGGCTTCGGCGCTGATGTGCGATTCGAGCGTCTGCTGCGCCGGCACCGGAAATGCGGGCAGATGGTAGGTGCCGAACGACAATTCCAGATTGCAGCGCTTCGCAATCTCCACGCTGTTCTGCAGCGCGCCGGGAAGGTCGGCAAAGAGCTCCGCCATCTCCTGCGCCGGCTTGAGGTACTGCTGCGGGGTGAACGCGCGCGGGCGCTTGGGATCATTGAGCAGGCGCCCCTGGTGAATGCAGACGCGCGCTTCGTGCGCCTCGAAGTCGGCGCGTGTGAGGAAGCGCACGTCATTGGTCGCGACGGCCGGGCAATCGACCGTCGCCGCCAGTTGCAGGGCCGCTTCGAGATGCTGCTCCTCGTCCGCATGGCCGCAGCGGGTCAGCTCGAAATACCAGCGATCGCCGAACAGGCGCAGCCATTCGTGCGTGCGGGCGATTGCAACATCGTGCCTGCCGGCGTGCAGCAGCCGGCCAACATCGCTGTCGCGTCCGGCCAGCGCGATCAGGCCATCGCTGTGGCCGGCGAACCAGGCGGGATCGACCAGGGCAAAGTCACCGTGGCGGCCCTCGATGTAGCTGCGCGAGATCAGCTGCGTGAGATTGAGGTAGCCGCGGCGGTTCTGGCACAGCAGCGTCAGGCGCGTCGGTGCGCCGGTATCCCCCGCGTTGGCGAGCCACAGGTCGGCGCCGGCCACCGGCTTGATGCCATTGGCTTCCGCGGCGCGGTAGAACTTGACCAGCGCGAACAGGTTGCTCTGGTCGGTGAGCGCCAGCGCGGGCATGTCGAGCGCAACGGCCTGGCTGATCAGGTTCGGACGCGGCGCCTTGGCTGGATCGCCGTATTCGGGCTTGTCCGGCAGGCGGATCGTCGAATCGACCAGCGAATAGTCGCTGTGGATGCGCAGGTGGACGAAAGAAGGGTTCATGGATGCCGCGGGCTATGGATAGCAGCGTAGCCGCCCGAGGCCGGGCGGACAAGGCTTGACGGGCACGCGTGCCGTCGTGGCGCAGCGTCAGGCGAAGGCGAAGGGAAGTTCCGCCTGCATTACCGGTGCGAAGCTGCGCCGGTGCTCGCAGCAAGGTCCGAGCCGCTGCAGCGCGGCGAAATGTTCCGGCGTCGAATAGCCCTTGTGCTGGGCGAATCCATACCCGGGAAATTTCGCGTCGAGTTCGACCATCATGCGGTCGCGCGCAACCTTGGCCAGGATCGACGCCGCGCTGATCGATCGCTCGAGCGCATCGCCGTCGACGATCGCCTGCGCCGCGCAGATCGTTTCGCGCGGCACGTGGTTGCCGTCGATCAGCGCGAGTTCCGGAATCGGCGCCAGCGCTGCCAGCGCGCGCGCCATGCCGAGCATGGTTGCCTGGAAGATATTGATGCGGTCGATCTCCGCCACGTCGATGGCGACGACGCTGAAGGCGATCGCGCGTTCGCGAATGCGTACGTCGAGCGTCTCGCGGCGCCTGGCGCCGAGCACCTTGGAATCGGCCAGGCCGTTGATCCGCCGGCGCGGATCGAGGATCACTGCGGCGATCACGACCGGGCCGGCGAGCGGGCCTCGCCCGGCTTCGTCGACCCCGGCAGTCAGCAGCGGCCGCTCATTCATGCAGCACGCCCAGGTCGTGGAAGATGAAATTCTGATATGCGTCGAGCACCGGTTTGTCCGGGCAGTTCAGGTAGAAGCCGTGGCAGCGATCGCGCATCAGCGCGTTGGCGGAGAAGAAATCATCCTTCTGGATGCCGGCGATGTCCAGTATCAGCGCGCCGCCGAAGCTGAGGTCCAACACCGGGTAGTCGTAGTCGCGCGCCGGCTTGAAGTTGGTCTTGAGCATGTAGTAGGTGACGAAATTCGGATCGCTGACCGACTTCGGCACGATCTTCTGCAACTCGCGCATGGCGCCGTCGAACGACGGTTGATGATCGCCGAAATGAAACAGCAGCGTCGGGCGGTCGCCGTCGAGCAGGGTTTTCTCCAGGTGCGTGATCGCCGCATCCGAGCCGTCCAGCCGCGACAGATAATTGGCGAGGTTGAGGTTCATCCACTCGTCGAGGTCCTTGGGCTTCCATTTGCCCGGGAACAGCGGCTTGTCGAACGGCGCCGGCATTTCCTTGTACGGATCGTTGTGCGGACCGTGCTGGCGCAATGTCAGCATCATGATGAACAGCGGCTTGTCGCCGAGCGCCTTCTTCTCGTCGGCATAGATGCGGTCGAATACCTGCATCAGGTCGTTGTCGCTCGATTCCCACGACAGGCCGTAGTCCTGGCCGTCGTAAAACCGGTCGAAACCGTAGAACTTGTAGGCGTTGCGCGCGTTGATGAAGTCGCCCGACATCGGATAGATCGCGATCGTCCGGTAGCCGGCTTCGTGCAGCACCTTGGGCAGGGTGTGAATGACGCGCGGCGCGAGGTTGTAGGGTGCGTAGAGTCCGGCATCGCCGAAGATCTGGTGGTCGAGCCCGGTCAGCAGCGCGAACTCGCTGGTCCAGGTGCCGCCGCCCCAGACGTGGACGGTCAGCGTGCCGTGGGCCCGCGTGCGGCCGTCGGCCTGGAACATGCGGTGCTTGCACAAAGGCAGCGTGCAGACGGCGAGCATGGTCGGATCGTAGGTGCTCTCCTCGAGCACCGAGACGATGTCCGGATGCGACTGCACGCTCTTGGGCGACTTGGCGCTGCTGCAGCGCGCCGGTGCGCACGCGGCCGGGTTTTCGTCGGCCGGTTGGGTCCACGACAGCACGGCCGCGTCGGCTGCGCGCGGCGGGATCTTGATTTCGGTCTGGTAGAACGACGTGAAGAAGTCGGTCACATAGCTCTTGTCGTTCATCGTCTGCCACATGCCCTTGCCGAATACGTCGGAAAACGGCCCGGCGGGCGAGTCGATCGCGACGAGCAGGATCGCGGTCGCCAGCATGCCGACCGTGCGTATTCCGCGGCGTTGCGCAACGCCGGCTTGCCGGAGGATGCGCGGCCGATCCATGTACCACACGAGAAACAGCAGGCCCGGGATCAGGATCGCGGCGGTGATCAGCGAGAACATGACCGGCGGATAGCGCGTGGCCACATCCAGTAGATCGCGATTGACGAAATAGACCAGGTCCGGCGCCAGCAGCGGCGCCGTCAGGTAGTGGAACTTCAGCGTGCTGGCGACGAGGATGCCGCCGAAGAGGACGGTGGGCAGCGCCAGCGCGAAAGCGGGCCGACACGTCGCCAATGCGGTCAGTACGACGGCCGTCGAGAGCAGGGCGAGCGCGAACAGGCGCTCGGTAAGCGTTGCCTCCAGCAGCGGACCGCAGATCAGCAACGTGACAAAGCCCAGCGCCGCGACGATCGTGATGATGCGGGTGGATCTGGGCAGCGCCGAAGCGTTCGCCATCGCGGAAGAAGGGCCGTGGAGACGTGACATGGTGAGGTGTGGTGGCAGTGCCGTCAATGCGCGCCGATGCTGCGCCGCGACGGCGCCGTGCCGCGCGTCATGCCGCAAGCAGCTCCGCGACTGCGGCGGCGGCATCGTGCTGCGCATCGCCGCGCAGCGCCTGGTGCAGGCGTGCGAATTCGGCCAGAGCGGGCGGATCCAGCGTGCGCGCGAGCAGCATCGGCGCGAGCGCGTCGGCAAGCGCCTGCGGCGTGCACGCGTCCTGCATCAGCTCCGGCACGACGGTCCGCCCGGCCAGTATGTTCGGCAGCGAGTACACTTGCGTCCGCATCATGCCGAACAGATTGACGAGCCGGTAGGTCAGCGGCGCTAGCCGGTAGGCCACGACCATCGGCCGCTTCGCCAGCATTGCCTCCAGCGCCGCGGTGCCTGACGCGAGCAGCACGGCATCGGCAGCAATCATGGCCTCGTGTGCGCGACCGTCCACGATCCGTACGACGCCCTGCGAGGGCTGCACCGCTGCGAATACCCTGTCGTGCACGCTCTCGAATGCGGCGCGGCATGCGGCATTTGCCATCGGCGCGATGACTTGCAGCTGCGGGAACTGCGCACGCAGTATCTCGACCGCGCCCAGAAAGTGAACGGCAAGACGGCCGATTTCATCGAGCCGGCTTCCGGGCAGCAGTGCAAGCACGGTGGCGTCCGATTGCAGGCCCAGAGCACGGCGCGCCGCAGCCTTGTCGGGATCGGGCGGGAATGCCGCTGCGAGCGGATGGCCGACGAAACGCGCATCGACGCCATGCCGCGCATAGATCGGCGGCTCCATCGGAAACAGGCAGAGCACGCGGTCGGCGCTGCGCCCGATCTTCGCGGCGCGGGTCTCGCGCCAGGCCCAGATCGACGGACTGACGTAGTGCACCGTGCGGACACTTGCCGCTTTCAGCTTTTTCTCGAGCCCGAGGTTGAAGTCCGGGGCGTCGATGCCGATGAACGCCGCCGGCGTTGCCTGCAACGTGCGCCGATAGACGTCGCGGCGCAGCGCAACCAGGCCCGGCAGATGCCGCAACACTTCGACCAGGCCCATCATGCTGAGGCGCTCGGCTGCGTGCCAGATCGCCATGCCGGCCGCCGCCATGAGCGGGCCGCCGACGCCGGCAAAACGCGCGTCAGGGAAGCGGCGGCGCAGTCCGGCGATGAGGTCGGCGCCCAGCAGGTCGCCCGAGGCTTCGCCGGCGACCAGGACGAAGAGAGGGCCGAGGGCTGAGGGCTGGGGGCTGGGACTGTTCATTCAACAGGTGGGGACTCGCAATCGATCTCAGCCAATTTGGAACGGCGCGGTGCGTACGATCTTGTTCAGCCGCCAGACGCCAACCGCCAGCCCTCAACGCATCAACGGCCGCTGGCTCTGGTCGAGGAATGCCAGCAGTTCGGCGATGTCCTGCGAGTCCGCGCCGAGCTGCGCCAGTTGCTCGCGCGCTTGCGCCAGCGGCAGGCCCGACATGTACAGGGTTTTGTAGGCGCGCCGGATCGTCGTGATGCGCTCGGCCGAGAAGCCGCGGCGCTTGAGTCCTTCGGTATTGATGCCGCGCGGGCGTCCGTAGTCGGCCGCCAGGATCACGAACGGCGGCACGTCGCCGTTGACCAGGCAGCCCATGCCGATGAAGGCATGCGCGCCGATGCGGCAGAACTGATGCACGCCGCTGAAGCCGGACAGGATCACATGATCACCGATGTCGACGTGGCCGGCGAGCGTGGCGTTGTTCGAGAAGATGGTGTGATTGCCGATGCGGCAATCGTGCGCGATGTGCGTATAGGCCATGATCCAGTTGTCGTCGCCGATGCGCGTGACGCCGCCGCCCTCGCCGGTGCCGCGATTGATCGTGACGAATTCGCGGATCGTGTTGCGATCGCCGATCACCAGTTCGCTGCGCTCGCCGCGGAACTTCTTGTCCTGCGGGTCGCCGCCGACCGATGCGAAGGGATGAAGATGATTCTCGCGGCCGATCCGGGTCGGACCCTGCACCACGACATGCGGGCCGAGCCTCGTGCCGTCGCCGATCGTCACATCGGCGCCGATCACGCTGTAGGCGCCGACTTCGACGCCGGTGCCGAGGCGGGCATTGTCGGCAATCTGGGCGGTGGGATGGACCGCGCCCGTCGCGGAGTCTGCCTTGGCCATCAAGCGTCGCGCTCGGCGCACATCAGCTCGGCCTCGGCGACGGTCTTGCCGGCGACGCTGGCGCGGCAATGGAACAGGCCCATGCTGCGGATCATGCGCTTGAGTTCGACCTCGAGGATCAGCTGGTCGCCCGGTCCGACGATCTGGGTAAATTTTGCCTTGTCCACTTTTACCAGGTAATACAGCGCCCGGCTGTCCGGATCGTGCTTGCGCGACATCTGCACCAGCAGGCCGCACGCCTGGGCCAGCGATTCGATGATCAGCACGCCGGGCATCACCGGATGGCCGGGGAAATGCCCCTGGAAGAACGGTTCGTTGATGCTGACGTTCTTCAGCGCGCGCAGGCGCCCGTCGGCGGCGCTGTACTCGAGCACGCGGTCTACCAGCAGGAACGGATAGCGATGCGGCAGCATCGCAGCGATGCCGCGCACGTCGATCAGGGTCGCGCTGGCGGCGGTTGTCTCGGTCATGATTTCAAATCCTTCTCGATTGCCTGTACACGCCGGGTCAGCTCGTCAAGGCGCTTGAATCGCGCGGCGTTGCGGCGCCAGTCGCGGTTGTTCTGGAATGGGGTGCCTGACGAGTATTCGCCGGGCTGGTCGATGGAATGCGTGACCAGCGTCATGGCGGTCACGGTCACCCGGTCGGCCACGTTCAGGTGGCCCAGTATGCCAGCGCTCCCGCCGATCAGACAGTAGCGGCCGATCGTCGCGCTGCCCGCCACCGCCGAGCAGCCGGCCATGGCCGTGTGCGCGCCGATGCGCACGTTGTGTGCGATCTGGATCTGGTTGTCGAGGCGCACGTCCTCCTCGAGCACGGTGTCTTCGATGGCGCCGCGATCGATCGTCGTGTTCGCGCCGATCTCGCAGTCATCGCCGATGCGCACGCCGCCGAGCTGGGGAACCTTGACCCAGCCGCCGTGATCGGACGTGGCACGGTCGAACGCGATGCCGAAGCCGTCCGAGCCGATGACCGCGCCCGGATGGACCAGCACACGCTGCCCGAGCCGGACGCGCGTCACCAGCGTCACGCGCGCGACCAGGCGCGATTGCGCACCGACATGGCAATCCGTGCCGATGATGCAATGCGGGCCAATCGATGCACCGGCGTCGACACGCGCGCCGGACTCCACGACACAGTGCGGCCCGATGCTGGCCGAGTCCGCCACGACCGCATCGGCGGCGACGACGGCGCTCGGATGGATGCCGGGCGGCCCGGACGGCCGCGCGTCGAACAGCGCGGCGATCCTGGCGAAGCTGACGTAAGGATCCGCGGCGACCAGGGCGGGGACCGGGCATTCGGTCGCGTCGTCGGCGCGCAGCACGACGGCGCCGGCCTGGCTCGCGCGCAATTCGCCGCGATAGCGCGGATTGGCCAGAAAGCTCAGTTGCTGCGGTGTTGCCGTCGCCAGCGTGCCGACACCGCGGATCACGCGCTCGCCGTCACCGCGCAGTTCGAGCGCAAAGCGCTGCGCCAGCTGCGCCAGCGCGAAACCGGTGTCCGCCGCCGTCACGGCTTGCTCCGCGGACTCGTGCTGGCGTGCTTGAGATGGTCGAGCACGGCATCGGTGATGTCGATTCGCGGGCTGACGTAGAGCGGCGGGCTTGCCTCGATCAGGTCATAGCCCTGGCTGCGCGCAAATTCTATGATGATGTCCTGCATCTTCTGCCAGTTGCGGTCACGTTCTGCCGCCTGGCGCGTGGCCAGGTCGCTGCGTGCTTCATCGACCATGCGTTTGTTGGCGCGCTCGGTCGCGTCGATCTCGCGCTTGAGCGCGTCGGCGTCGTCCTTGCTCATGATGACGCTGTCGCGCTCGTAACGCTGCTTGAGCGCCGTCAGCTTGGCTTCGGCAGCCTTGATCGCACCGTCGCGGGACGAGAACTCGCGTTCCAGCCGGGCCCGGCTCTCGATCATCTGCGGGGCTTCGTCGAGCACGCGCTTCAGGTCGACGTAGCCGATTTTCGCGGCGGTCTGGGCGGCTGACGACAGCGGCAGCAGGGCTGCAAGAGCAAGCAGCGCTCCGCCGATACCGCTGACTGCGCCTGTGTTTCGCCTCACCGAGCCAACCTCGCACGCGTTCGCCGGCCGCGACGCCGGGCAGCGGCCCCGTCGAATAGTAACCCGATTGAGGGGCGGTCTGAACAACCCGGCGCAACCGCCCGGCCTGAACCGGCGCGGACGCTAGGTCCGGACGTCGCGCGGCATCCCGGGAAGGGCGGCAAAGCCCGACGCGGCCAACGCCGAATTACGCGGATAAAAGCTTATGACAACACGTTTTTCGATCCGCATTCATCCGCGCAACCCGCGGCTGCCGCCTGCTGCTAGAACTGCGTGCCGAAATTGAACTGCAGGGTTTCGGGGATATCGCCGGGCTTCTTGATGATGGGCCGGCCGATATTGATCACGATCGGCCCGACCGGCGCCTGCCAGTGCAGCGACAGGCCGGTCGACACGCGGATCTGGTTCCACGAGAAGTCGTTGTAGCTGGCAAATACATTGCCGGCGTCGACGAACCAGGACAGGCGCGTCGCCGAGTCGTCCTTCACGAACGGCGTCGGGATGATCAGTTCCGCCGAAGCGACGGTCTTGAATGCGCCGCCGAGCGGCTGGCGGCAGTAATCGGCCTGGCTGATGGACGTGCAGCCCGGCGTCAGCGTGTACGGACCCAGCGTGTTGTCGCGGAAGTTGCGGATGTCGGAGATGCCGCCGGCGTAGAAGTTCTTGAAGAACGGCAAGCCTGAAACATTGGCCGTGAAGGCCGGGTCGGTGGGCGGCAACACGCTCTTGATCGAGGTGTAGCTGTCGCCATAGCCGATCGTTGCCGAGCCGAGGAACGTGAACGAATCGGTGATCGGCAGATATTGCGCGTACTTGTAAGTCAGGATGTAGTACGGCACGGTCGACCCGGGCAGCGCCACCTCGGCCTGGAACTGCTGCAGCGAGCCGTGCGTCGGATTGAAGAACTTGTTGCGCGTGTCGTGCGCCCAGGATGCCGTGATCGCCCAGGTATGGAATGTGTCGTGGCCGAGGTTGTTGATGTAGTCGACGATCGGCTGCGGCGAGAACGGCTGGCGGGTGAAAATGATGTTGCCGTTCTCGTCGGTGAAGTAGATCTGGTTGCCGCTGGAGTCGACTGCCGGCAGGCCTGTAATCGGATCGACCACCGGCGTTGCAACGTTGTTGAAGGTAATGATCTTGGTCTTGCTCAGACCCAGCGACAGGCGTACGGAATCCGATTCGGTGACCGGCACGCCGAGGAACGTCGAGAACGAGGCGGTGTTGTTGAAGTAACTGGCGATGTTGATCTGCGCCGAGTCGAGCTTGCTGTAGTTGGCGTCGTAGCCCAGGCCGATGCCGTCGGGCGTCAGGTACGGCTGGTAGTAGTCCAGGTTGTAGCGCGTCAGGTAATAGCTCTTCTGCACGGTCGCCGAAGCGGCGTCGCCGGTGCCGAGGAAGTTGTTCTCCGATACCGAGACGCTGGCGATCAGCTTCTCGACCTGCGAGTAGCCGAGGCCGAACGTGAAGCTTCCGGCGGACGTCTCCTCGACGGTCACGTTGACGTCGACCTGATCGTCGGTGCCGGGTACCTTCGGCGTGGTGATCTCGACCTTCTTGAAGAAGCCCAGGCGCTGCAGGCGGATCTTCGAGCGGTCGATCGCTGCCTGCGAATACCAGGCGCCTTCGAGCTGGCGCATTTCGCGGCGCATCACCTCGTCCTGAGTGCTCGCATTGCCCTTGAACGAGACATGGCGGACGTACACGCGCTTGCCGGGGTTGACGAAGAACGTCACCGACGCAATGCGCTTCTCCTTGTCGACGTTCGGCACCGGCGTCACCTGCGCGAAGGCATAGCCGATGTTCGCCAGCACCGCGATCATGGCCTCCTGCGACTGCACGATCTTCTTGCGCGAGAACACCTCACCGCTCTTTATCTTGATGAGGTTGCGCATGTCCTCTTCGCTGACGACGAGTTCGCCGGCCAGCTTGACTTCGCCGACCGTGTACACCTCGCCTTCGGTGACGTTCGCGGTCAGATACATCGAACGCTTGTCCGGGCTGATCGTGACCTGCGTCGAGTCGATGCTGAAATCGACGTGCCCGCGGTCGAGGTAGTACGAGTTGAGCTTTTCCAGGTCACCGGACAGTTTCTCGCGCGAATACTGGTCGTCCTTCGAATACCAGGATGTCCAGTTCGACGTATTCGACTCGAAGTCGCTGCGGATCTCGTCGGTCGTGAAGGCGTGATTGCCGGTGACGTTGATGTGCTTGATCGTGGCGACCTTGCCTTCGGCGATGACGATCGACAGCTCGACGCGATTGCGGTCGAGCGGGATCACCTTGGGTTTGATCGACACGTTGTACTTGCCGCGGTTGTAGTACTGGCGCGTCAGTTCCTGGGTCACGCGATCGAGCGACAGGCGGTCGAACGGCTCGCCCTCGGACAGGCCGATGTCCTTGAGGCCCTTGAGCAGGTCCTCGGACTTCAGGTCCTTGTTGCCCTTGAGTTCGATCTTGGAGATCGCCGGCCGTTCTTTGACCGTGATGACCAGGATGTCGCCCTGGCGCGAGATGCCCACGTCGCTGAAGAAGCCGGTCTTGTACAGGGCGCGCACTGCCTGCTGCACGCGTTCGCTGGTGACGTTGTCGCCTTTTTCGACCGGCAGATAGGTGAACACCGTACCGGCAGAGATGCGCTGCAGGCCGTCGATGCGGATGTCCGAAGCCACGAACGGATCCATGGCAAGGGCTCTTGCGCTGAGGCTGGCGAGCAGGAACAGGGCGGCGATTCGCTTCATCGTCACTTCCAGAACAGTTGATTTGTGCGCCGGCGCGGCGGAGCAGTTGCGCCGACAGTATTGTTTTTGTCGAATGTATACAATTTGCTCCCATCCCCGGCTGGACCGGAGACGCGAGCGGCCATCGAAATCACGGGTCGCTCCGCTACGAGGCGACGATACGCACTATGTCGTTGTAGAACGCCAAACTCATCAGGGTGACCAGCAGCGCCAGGCCGACATATTGTCCGGCGATCAGTGCGCGTTCGCTGAGCGGTTTGCCCTTGACCAGTTCGATGAAGTAGTAGAGCAGGTGGCCGCCGTCCAGGATCGGGATCGGCAGCAGGTTGAGTATGCCCAGGCTGAGCGAGATGACCGCCAGGAACGACAGGAACCAGGCCACGCCCTGGTGCGCCGAGTCGTTGGCGACCTGCGCGATCGTGATCACGCTGGAAAGGTTCCTGGTCGAGGCCTGGCCGGTCAGCATGCTGCCGATCATGCCGAGCGTCTTGCGCGTGGTTTTCCAGGTTTCGCGCAATGCCGCCGGCACGGCCTGCAGCGGACCATAGTGCTCGATCGCGTCGCTGCCGCGCGTCTGCGCGCCGATGCCGATCATCCAGCGCGCGCCATTGTCCTTGCTCTGCGCGGCCGTCAGTTCCAGCGGCAAGTCACCGCTGCCGCGGCGCACGAGGATCTGCAGATGCGGATTCTTTTCGGCCTGGGCACCGATCGCGCGTGTCAGGTCGTTCCAGTTGGCGATCGCCACGTCGTTGACGCGCACGATGCGGTCGCCGGGCAGCAGGCCGGCGCGAGCCGCCGGCGTGTCCGGCGTCACGATCGCCACGACGGCCGGCATCGCCTGTTGGGTGAGACCGATCGCGTCGAACGTCTTGCTGTTGTCGATGGCGTCGGCAGGCAGCTGGCTCAGTGGCAGGACCCGGTCGTGCGCGTTGCCCTGCGCATCGATGACGGCGATCGCGACGTCCTGGTGCAGCATCGCCGCCTGGGCAACCTCGAGCATCGCATTGCTGAGCGAATCGACGTTTTCGCCGCCAACGGAGGTGAAGCGGTCGCCGGCCTTGAACCCGGCCTGCGCCGCCAGGCCGGTCGGCTCGCCGATGACCGGCTGCATGTCGGGACGGCCGATGACGAACATGGCCCAGAAGGCAATGACGGTGAAGGCGATGTTGAACGCGGGCCCCGCTGCCGCAATCGCGATGCGGCGCCAGACCGGCGCCGCCGAATACTCGCCGGGCTGCCCGCTGACGAGTTCCGGATGCTCGGCTTCGCGCGCGTCGAGGAATTTCACGTAGCCGCCGAGCGGAATCGCACCGATCGCATACTCGACGCCGTCGCGGCCGATGCGCGACCACAGCGGCTTGCCGAAACCGACCGAGAAGCGCAGGACCCGCACGCCGCAGCGGCGTGCGACCCAGTAATGGCCGAACTCGTGGAAGGTCACCAGAATGCCGAGCGTGACCAGCAGCCACCACGCGGAACCGAAAAACTCGCTCATCTAAATTCTCTACCTCAATCTGAGTCGCCGTTGCCGCGCAACCCCGGCTCGCGCCGCTCCCCCGGTACGGGAGAGCAAATAACAGATGCCTGAAATCCCTGCAAAATACTTCGGTTCACGATGCACTTGGCGCCCATGCGCATCCCGCGGACGCAGCAACCGCGCGCAGTATAAACGGTTTCGCCACGAATCCCCCCGATCATCCTGCCCGGCATTCAGGCGGCAGCGAGGATTCCCGCCTAGCAGAAACTGCGCTGCATGATACGTTGCGCCGCTTTGCGCGCGGTTAAATCGGCGTAAATCAGCGATTCGAGGTCCGGCGCCGGCGTGGCAGGCTGGTCCGACAGCGTCGCTTCGATCAATTCGTCGATCGCCAGAAACGGCAGCGTGCCGGCGAGAAACGCATCGACGGCGATCTCGTTGGCGGCGTTGAGGATCGTCGGCGCCGTCCCGCCGCCGGCCAGGGCACGATAGGCCAGATCCAGGCAGCGAAACGTGTCGCGGTCGGGCGGCTCGAAACGCAGCTGGCCGAGCTGTTTGAGGTCCAGCGCGGCCACGCCCGATTCGATGCGTTCCGGCCATGCCAGCGCATGTGCGAGGGCCGTGCGCATGTCAGGATTGCCCAGCTGCGCGAGCATCGAGCCGTCCGGATATTCGACCAGCGAGTGGACGATGCTTTCCGGGTGCACGACGACATCGATCTGCGCGGCATCGGCTCCGAACAGCCAGTGGGCCTCGATGACTTCGAGCCCCTTGTTCATCAGCGTGGCCGAGTCGACCGAAATCTTGCGGCCCATGCGCCACTTCGGGTGCGCGCAGGCCTGGTCTGGCGTCACCGAGGTCAGGTCGCTGCGGCGCCGACCGCGAAACGGGCCGCCCGATGCCGTCAGCGTGATGCGCCGCGCCCCGGCGGCCGCGAGACTGTGGCGGTCGGACGGCAGGCACTGGAAGATCGCGTTGTGCTCGGAGTCGATCGGAATGAGCTCGGCGCCGCTGCTGCGCAAGGCATCGCGCAGCAGGCCGCCTGCAATCACCACGGCTTCCTTGTTCGCCAGCAGCAGGCGCTTGCCGGCGCGGGCCGCCGCAAGGGTCGACTCGAGGCCGGCGGCCCCGACGATCGCCGCGATCACGGTATCGCACAATTCTCCGGCCGCCGCCTGCTGCAGCCCGGCGTCGCCGCCGGCAACGCGGGTCCGCAGCCCAGCCGAAGCAAGCGCGCTGCGCAGGGCCGGCTCGGCCGCTGCGTCGGAAATGACGGCAAGGTCGGGCTGGAAGCGCGCGCACAGCGCGACCAGCGCCTCGACATTGCGGTTGGCGCTGAGCACGCTGGCACGGAAACGCTGTGGATGCCGCGCGATGACATCGAGCGCGCTGGCTCCGATCGAACCGGTCGCGCCGAGAATGGCAACCTGCCTCATAGTCCGAGTGCGGCTTTGCCCAAGACGAAAATCGGCAGCGCGGCAAAGACGCCGTCAAGCCGGTCGAACACGCCGCCGTGGCCGGGGAAGAGCGCGCCGGAATCCTTCACGTTCGCGTGCCGCTTGATCAGGCTTTCGAACAGGTCGCCCGCGATCGACAGCGCGACCGAAACCAGGGCGAGAGCCACCAGCGCGGCCAGCGCCGCGCCGCGCACATCGAGCAGCCAGCCGCCGATCACGGCGATCACGGCCGATCCGGCCAGCGCGCCGTAGACGCCGGCCATGGTCTTGCCCGGACTGATGGTGGGCGCGAGCTTGGTCGTGCCCCAGCGCTTGCCCGCCAGATAGGCAAACGTATCGGCCGACCAGATCAATACGAGCGAATACAGCGCCCAGGTGTGCAGTCCCGGCTGCGGCAGGTGCAGTTGCATGAAGGCTGCCCATGCCGGCAGCACGGCCAGCGCGCCGGCAGCGAGCTTGATCGATGTATTTTCGCGCGTCGCCGCCGCGGCGAACGAGAAATGACGCAGCCAGGAAAGCGCGAACAGCCACCACACAGCGCCGGCAGCGATCGCCGACCACCATATCCACGTACCGCGACAACACCACAGCGCGAGCATCGCCGCCGCGGCCAACCCGACCAGCACGCCGCGCCACGGCCGCGAGCGCATGCCGGACAGGCGCGACCACTCCCACAGCGCGATCAGGCACAGGACACCGATGAGTGCGGCAAGCGCCGCCGTCGGAATCAGCAGTATCAGCGCGATCGCCAGCGGCGTTACCAGCAATGCTGTGATCAAACGTTGCTTCACTCTTCTCCCCCGATGCCAGGACGTCAGTTGCGTACCGCCAGCTGGGCGCTGGTCTTGCCGAAGCGTCGTTCGCGCCGGCTGAAATCTTCCACGGCCTGCTGCAGGCAGGCCTGATCGAAATCGGGCCAGAGTACGTCGCTGAAGAAGAATTCGCTATAGGCCAGCTGCCAAAGCAGGAAATTGCTGATGCGCTGTTCGCCGCCGGTGCGGATGAACAGGTCGACCGGCGGCAGTTCGGCAAGGCAGAAAAACCGTTCGAGGCGGCGCTCGTCGATCGTTGCGGCGTCGAACTCCCCGCGTTGCGCGGCGAGAGCCGCCTGCCTGGCCGCGTTGGCGATATCCCAGCGACCGCCGTAGTTGACGGCGATACTCAACGCCAGCCTGGTGTTGCCGGCGGTCCTGGCCGTCGCCGCCTTCATGCGCTCGTGCAGCGCCGGCGCGAAAGCCGCCAGATCGCCGACGAAAGCAATGCGCACGCCATTCTCGTGCAGGGCGTCGACTTCCCGGTCGAGCGCCTTGAGGAACAGTTCCATCAAGGCGCCGACTTCCCCGGGCGGCCGTTTCCAGTTCTCGCTGGAGAAGGCGAACAGCGTCAGCGCGCCGATGCTTCGGCGCAGGCAGAATTCAATTGCCGCACGCACGGCCTTCTGTCCGGCGCGATGCCCGAAGTTGCGCGGCCGGTGGCGTTGCTTTGCCCAGCGCCCGTTGCCGTCCATGACGATGGCGATGTGGCGCGGTTGCGACAATGTGGACGTTTCCACATTGGGTACCGGCGGGGCTGGAGGGTGCTGGCTCAGAACGGACTCCATCGACTGCGAAAGCGCTTTGCCTTGTACCATCGCGAGGAAGTGGCGCAGGCGCCGGATGAGGGTGAGGCTCGACGCGACGTCGCGTGGCTGCCGGCCTTTGCCTCATGCCCTCTCTGCGTGGTCGGCGAACCGTTCCCAATGTCTTGATTTCGATAGTTGCCTGGCCCTTCGCCGGCTCTCCAGGGAGCGGAGGATGATCGCCGGGAACGACCTCGCATCGATGGCAACCCGGCCGCAGCGAAACTGTTCCGGAGTGAAAGGCGAGGCTTGTCGCGTGCGCGACGTCGTTGTTCCGTCAGAGGGCCATCAGCTCGTCTTCCTTCGCCTTGACCACGGCGTCGACTTCCTTGACGAACTTGTCGGTCAGTTTCTGCACGTCGTCTTCGGCGCGGCGCTCCTCGTCCTCGGTGATCTTCTTGTCCTTGAGCAGTTCCTTGACGTGATGCATCGCGTCGCGGCGTATGTTGCGCACGGCCACCTTGGCCGTTTCGCCTTCGTGCGCGACATGCTTGGACAATTCCTTGCGCCGCTCTTCGGTCAGCGGCGGCAGGTTGATGCGGATCACGGTACCGGCGGTGGTCGGGTTGAGGCCCAGGTCGGAGGCCAGAATGGACTTCTCGACTGCCTGCACCATGTTCTTTTCCCACGGCGTGATCGTCAGCGAACGCGCGTCGGCCACGGCGATGTTGGCGACCTGGCTGATCGGCACATCGGAGCCGTAGTAGTTGACCTTCAGATGTTCGACCAGCGCGGTACTCGCGCGGCCGGTACGCAGACGCTGCAGTTCGTGCCTGAGCGCTTCGACGCTCTTGGACATGCGTTGCTGGGCGTCTTGTTTGATGTCGTTGAGCATAGGACGGCTCCGCGCTGCTGTTCGAGGCCGCGAAGTATAGCAGCGTCGCCGTCCGGCCCAGCGAGGGCGGGGGCGCCGGCGAGGGCTGGCGGACTACTCGAGCACGTGCCGCAGCGTCGCCTGGAGCACGTGCAACTCGGCTTCCAGTTCGGCGCGCCCGATCGTCGTCTGCGCGATCTCCTCGCGTACCAGTTCGCGCAGGCGATGGCGCAGGCGGTGCACGGCCACAGCCAGTGTATTGCGGCGAAGATTCAGGGCGGCCGCCGCGCGCGCATAGTCTTCCTCGTCAGGACGCTCGGTCAGGAATTCGCGCATCGCATCGAACAGGGCACGCTTGCCGGCCGCGTCGGCTTCCGCACGCAGCTTGTGCAGGGCCGCATCGAGGATAGCCAGGGCCCAGTCACGTTCGAAGGCGCGCTCCGGCGACGCGCTGTCGATCAGCCAGTCCGCAGCCGATGGCTGCTCCCCGGCGATCATCGTCATGCGTGCGCCGCCGCCGCGCTTGATCGCGTGCGCTTCGGCATCCGAGTTGATCAGGAAGCGTTTCAGCGCCGTCAGCAGGAACGCGCGAAAGCGGCCGCGCTCCGGATCGGCAACGGTCTGGTAGGCGTCCTCGACGAAGTGCTCGAAGAAGGTCTGGGCGAGATCTTCGGCCACATCCGGAGCGTAGCCGCGGCCACGGATATAGGCGAGCACCGGCGGGCGGTAGGCGCGGCACAACGACTCGAGCGCAGCGCGCGCATCGCGCGAATCGCCGCGCGCACGCGCCACGATGCTCCAGTGTGTAGTGTCGAACCGCGACATGCTGCGACGTGCCCCCGGGGTGCGGCTGCTGCATTCCCGGCAGCAGCATACTGCAACAAACACGGCCGCGCCCGCAGCCTGCCACGCTCCTGGCCTCAGCAGATCCGGAAACCCGCCACGCCGTCGTTCGATCCGCCGTAGTGAGAACCGCGCACGCGGCGCAGCTGCTGCTCGAGGCGCAGTTCCTGCTGGCGCTCGTCGTACCAGCGCTGGCGTTCGATCCTGACCTGGGCCGGGGTCACGCCGAGGCTGGCCGCTTCGCCGATGCGGAAGCGGCAGAAGTCCGCGTAGTCGTCGAGTTCGCCGCGCAGCGTGTCCATCGCGGCGTCGATCAGGATGGCATCGTCGAGCAGCCCGACGATCGGCACGCTGTTCGCAATCAGTGCCTGACGGTCGTCGTCGATGTAGGCGATGATGTCGCGCATCGTCACGAGCTGCTTCGCCGGAATGTCCCATTGCGCGTCCTCCAGCGCGGCACGGATCTCGCCCGCGCGGCGCATGCGCACCTTGATGAAAGCCGATTCCTGGCCCTTCATCGACGCGCGCAACACCCGGCGCGCGGCTCCGGCAATCTGGTCGGCGCTGTAGGGAGGCCTGCCCGGAGCGACGCGCCGCATCAGGCCGTTGAAGCGGCGCAGCTTGTCGTCGTGCAGCTCGAGGCTGGTGATGCTCGGCGTGAAGATGCCCGAGCGCGCGGCGCTCATGTCGATGCCGGTGACCGAGCGGTTGAAGTCGAAGTTGAATACAGGCATGGCCGATCTCCGATGAATGACGCGTTGCGCCGGACGGACTTCCATATTCAGATAGTTGCGGAATCGGCGCCGCGGATTACACGATCGGGAAGGGACCCGCCCAAACAGGCGGCAGGTCCGGCCGCAGGCTACGGCCGGTAACCGATAGCCGAATTGCCCGCGTCAGAACTGCTTGGTCAGCCTGGCTTCGAACGCGTACTTGAAGTCGAACACGGTCTCGCCCCAGAACTCGCGCTGGATGCCGCTCGACAGCGTGTAGTGGTTGCCGATGTCGTAGTCGAAGCCCACGCCGGCGCCGAAATAACTGTGCTCGGAAACCTGGTCGTGGTGGTACCACAGGTCATTGGTCTGGCCGTTCGTAAGCGGCAGCAGTTCCGGCGCGGAGAAGCCCTGGCCGATGCGGCCGGTGACGAACGTGCGCACCGAGAATTTCTCGTTGATGAACCAGCCGAACTCGCCGTCGATTCGCTGATAGCCCGTTTCGTGGCCAAGCACGCGCTGGCTGAACACGTAGCCGTAGCCGAGCTTGTAATACAGGTTGGAGAATTCGAACTGATGGGCGAGCGTTGCCGAAAGCATGAGCTGCCGGAGCCGCTGGCCCACCGCGGCGTTGTCGAAAAACACGTAGTCGTGGCTCGGGATCGTCAGCGTGATCGCCGGCGAGATGAAGTAGTCGTCGATGTTCGTATGCCAGGCCGCGCCGAGATTGAAGTCCTGCCACGTGCCGTGGTAGCGGCCATCGTCGATGAAGCGCGATTCCGGGTGCGCCGGATTGAGCACCGGAATGCCGGCGCACTGCGGCGGCGCCGAGGTCGGACAGTGCGGCGCCGCGCCGGTGTAGCGATTGTCCAGATACGGGATGCCGACATGCACGGACCAGGCGTCCGCTACGTTGTAGTCGAGGTCGAACGCAACGCCGCGGCTGCGCACCGCGCCGTTCGGCACTTCGGTATGCGAGTCGACCTTGAATCCGTTGATGTAGCTGTTGCTGTAAGCGACCGAGAAGCTGCCGTGGCCCCGCGCGGTTTCCTCCAGGGCTTCCCGGGCCGGCGTCGGCGCCGGCGCGCTGCCGCCGGGCGGCGCATCGGCGTCCATCGCATGGCTCGCCTGGACAGCGGTGATCCCCAGCACCATCAGCACGAATTGACGAAACATGATTCCCCCCTCGATATGCGTCAATGCAGCGCCCCTGCGTTCCGCGCGGGACGATCCAGCGGGTTCTCGGCGGCGCAGCTCAGGTGCCGCGCGACTGCATCGATTTCTCGATGGTCTTGAGGAAGTCGTTGATGTTGGCATCCTCGGTCAGGGCCAGCGGATATTGCTGGCGTTCGCTGCGCTCGTCGCTGCCGCGACCGAACACCGGGATCAGCGACGGTTCGCGCGCCGCCTTCTGCATCTGACTGCTGATCGTCGGCAGGTCGTTCGCGTAGGCGATGATCACGTCGTAGGGATGGTCGGTCAGGGCCTGCGCAAATGCCTGCGGGCCATGGATCACGGTAACCCGATGGCCGGCCTTTTCGAGGTTGTGGTGAAAGGCGTCCGTTTCGGGCGTCTCGTCTGCCGCGTTGGAGTAGAGCAGGATTTGCGCCGGATGCTTGGTGATGAAAGCCCGGTAGTGCAGGGCGCCGCCCATGCGGTACATGACTTCTCCGCAGGCGTGGACTCCGCCTGCCGCAAGCGCGAGCGCGGCGCCAAAGGCAATCTGTACGAATCGCTGGCTCTTCATGTCGAGTCTCCCTTGCAATGCTCGTTGGGTCGGATCGATGGACTATTCGGCGCCATGCTCCTGTGCCGAGGTCTTACGGGATTGCGCTGTGGCGATTACAGGCTCGGCCGTGATCGCGAAAATCATGAACGCGGACCAGTCCTGCCGGGCCGCTTCGATATCGAGCGAGGCGATCAGCCGATCCGGATGCGGGTTCGGCAGACGCGGGTTGCTGACCTGGCGCGGATGAAACTCGCCGATCAATGCCAGATCGTTTCCCTGGTCCCAGGCGATCGGCGTGTGGCTGTCGTGTTCGTTCAGCCCCGGTATTTCGCGATTGGTGCGGATCGGCAGCACGGCCTCGCCGCCGTCGCGGTAATGGACGCGTACGGTTGCGTAAACGCGTTCATCGTCGACGGGTACCGGCGAGGTCGCAAAGATGAGGACGTGAAACGCGGCGATCGGCACCGCCGGTACCGCAACGCCACGCGCCGCGGTAGCCACGTGCACGACCTGGTGTGAGCCCATGCGGCCAGTACCCCAGCGCAATTCCATGCCGCCGCGAATGTCGTAGTCGACGCCGTCGATGCGCGGTGTGCCGATCCAGGTCCCGTGCAGGCCCGGCATGACCGAATCGTTGATGTTGTAGCCGGACTCGGGCGCCGAGGTATAAAAACCGGTGAGGTCCAGCAGCATCGGATCAAGCCCCGCCGGACGCACCGGCACCGGTACGCCGACGATCGATCGGGCCGCCGCCGGTCGCGGCCGCGGCTCAGGTTCGGAACGCCAGCCCGGATCGCGCCGGCGCAGCCGTTGCCGTTCGGTCGCTTCGACGGCGCGCACGACGTGCGGACCGGCCGCATCGGAAGTCAGCAGGCCCGCTTCGTCGCGCAAGGCGTCCGTGCCGCGCCGATCGCTGGCCACCTTCCATACGAACCATTGCTGCGTCGCAGTGCGGCACAGCAGGCTCTGGTCGTCGGCCGAAAACGCCAGCTCCAGGACCATGTCGACCATGCCGATGTTCGTGTGCAGCGGGGTCGAAACCTGCGTCATGGTGGCACTGTCGTAAAGGTAGACGTCGCGACCGAATGCGTAGGCGACGAGGCGATGGTCGTGGCTGAAGGCGAACACTTGCGACGCTTCGCCGAGCGCAAGTCGCCCGCCCTGCAGCGCGTGCGCCGAGCCGGCGTCGAGCACGAGACCGTCCTTGCCCGCGAGCAGGGGTCGCCCGTCCAGAGCCGCGACGCCGACCGGATAGATGCCGCGTATCTTGCGGCGATCCAGCACCGCATCGTTCGCGGCATGCCAGAGGATCAACTCGGCATTGTCGCTTTCCGTGTCGTCGACGCTGCGTGTCACCAGCCAGAGTGAAGAGCGTGAGGCGATCGCGGCCTGCAGCACCGGCTTGTCCGCGTCATGCGGATGGACGCCGATCCGCTGCAGGGTCGCCGGATCGAACACCTCGGTGGCGCCCTCGCCGCGACCCACGGCGACGAGCATCGCGCCATCGTCCGAAAGCCTGAACTGGCGCAATGGTCCCTCGACCGACGCTTCGCCGGGAAGGCGCTTTCCGGACTTCAGGTCGAATGCGATCAGGCGCTCGCGAAAGCCGCCGGCCTGGTTTTCGCCGAATGTCATGGTTGCCTGGGTGCCGGCGTCGTCGACGACCATGCGCATCGGACTTGCCGGCAGCTCGGCCGGAATGTACCTCGGGCGCATGGTCGCCGCATCGAACACGTGCAATTGCGATCCCGCAACCGCGACCATGGTTTTTGCTCCCTCGACGAGCTGGGCAAACTTCACCGGCTGTGGCAGGCCGACCCAGGGCGTCGCCGTGCCGGATCGGGAAACCGGAAAGACCCGCAGGTGGTCGTATTCCACGTCGGGCACGTGCGCGCCGTCGAACGCGATTGAACCGGTCGGCAACTGCGCTGACTTCGCGGCGAGGACGCCGGATCCGGGCAGGCGCCAAAGTCGCACCTCACCGTCGAAATCGGCCGTCGCGAGCAGGCCGGCAGCGAAGGAGACCCCTGTCCAATAGGGACCGGCCTTGCTCGGGTGAGTCGGGCCGGCGATCAGGCGCGATGCCGGAAAGCCGCCGGGACTGCGCTCCGGCAGGGTCCAGATCGCTGTTTCGCCGTTGCCGGATGCAACCAGCAGGCGATAACGGGTGCTGATCGCAACGTGCTGCAGCGGAAAGTCGTGTTGCAGCTGACCCGAGTGCAATGGAACGCCGCTGGCCGCCTCGAACGCATACGCGGCGCCATCGCGGCGCGCGATGGCGATCCAGCTGTCGTCCTCGCTGAACTCCAGCCAGGTGACGTCGCGGCCGGTCGGTATCGGCAGTTGCCGCGTCTTGTTGGCGGCGAGGTCGACCAGGTACACCTGGCCATCGCTGTCACCCAGCGCGACACTCTTGCCATCGCCGCTCAGCGTCCAGGCCGTGACGGTCTCGTGCGGCGGCAGTGCGAGTTTCCGCGAAACATCCGTGTGGTGCTGATCGAAGCGCTCGACGTCGTCCAGGCTGGAGTGCATCAGCACGCCGCCGGAACCGTCATTCAGCAACAGGTACGGCAGCGTGAAGTCCGTGCCGGACACCGTCAGCGTCGAGCGCGGGTGCCACGGCTCAACCTGCCATTGCTGCACCTCGTGGCGCGCGTTGAACAGCAGCGCGTAACGCGCGTTCGGGCTGTAGACGGCATGGCGGAAATTGGTGAATTCCTGCGGCGGCGCGACGACGCGTGCGTGATCCAGGTCGATCAGCTCGGTGTCGTTGTCGGCCGGCGCGGGCAGATAGCCGTACCACTCGAGCGTCACGCGCAGGCGATGGTTGTCGACGAAGCGCAGCAACTGCGGCACGTGGTCCAGGCTGTCCGATGTCGGCTGATCACTCAGGTCGACCCGGCCGCGTTCGGTCATCGTTGCCGTGTCGTACCAGCGCACGCTCAGGTCGTTCAATGCGACCGCGACGAGGCTGCCGTCGGGACTCAGCGCGGCGGTCATCGGGCTGGCATCCGCGATGATCAGCCGGTCGATCAGCGTGACGCCCTGGCTCAGGATCATCCCGATCGAGCGCCGCTCGGTGCTTTCCGGGTCGGCGCGGCCCGCGTGCTCCTGTTCGTCGATGTTGGTCACGAGCAGGGGCAGCGCATCGAAACCGTTGCCGTCCCTGACCAGGCGCAGCGCATTGTCGCGACGGCTGGCCCAGAGTCGCTCGTTCGACGTCGCGGCGTGCTGCTCGGACTCGCGCGCATTGGCATCGGCGCGTTGCCATTCCTTCGTCGTCGCCGCAAGGCCGATCAGCAACGCTGCCACTGCCAGCAATCCGGTCGAGGCCAGGCGCGGTTCGCGCCGGGCCCAGCGCATGGCGCGCTGCGCCTGGTTCAGGGGGCGTGCGCTGACTTCGCGGCCTTCGATGAAGCGGCTCAGGTCTTCGACCAGCGCGCGACCGCTCGCGTAGCGCTTGGCCGTGTCGCGCGACATGCACTTGAGGATGATCGCTTCGAGATCCAGCGGCAGGTCGGGCGTGAGTCGGCGCGGGCTGCGCACGGTGCCTTCGACGACCAGCCGCAGCGTGCCATGCGGCGTGGAGGCCAGAAATGGCGGTTCTCCCGTGACCAGTTCATACAGGACGGCGCCCAGTCCCCAGATATCGGTCGCCGGCGTGATCTTCTGCGCACCGGCGATGGCCTGCTCGGGCGCCATGTAGCTCGGCGTGCCGGACACTTCGTTGTTGTCCGCGGCCAGTCCCTGGTCGAGCCGCCGCGCCAGGCCGAAGTCGGCGACGTGCGGCGTGCCGTTTTCGTCGAGCAGCACGTTGGCCGGCTTCAGGTCCAGGTGCAGCACGCCGAGCCGGTGTGCGTAGTCGACCGCCTCGGCAATCGTGCGCAACAGCTGCGCGGCGCGCATGGCCGGCAGTTTTCCGTCGCGCCTGAGCATGGCGGCCATGCTGTCGCCGCGGACCAGGCGCATGCTGAAAAACTGCAGGTCCTCGGCGTCGCCGACCTCATAGATCGCCACGATGTTCGGATGCTGCATGCGCGCGGCGTTCTGTGCCTCGCGCCGGAACCGTTCGACGAATTCGCTCGACGCCCAGGGACCGGCGGCCAGCAGCTTGACCGCGACCTCGCGGTCCAGGCCGATCTGGCGCGCACGGTACACCACGCCCATGCCGCCTTCGCCGATCAATTCGAGCAGCTCGTAGCCGCCGAACAGGCGTTGCGCCGGGTCGGTCAGGTCCAGTTCGAGGGCTTCCTTCGGCAGCAGCGAAAGATGGCGCGTGCCGG
>DATNFS010000046.1:0-4926 GCA_035606275.1 Rudaea sp. | reverse complement strand
CTTCATCATGTACTCGGTACCCGGCGCGCAGAAGCTCGACATCTCGCTGCGTTCCGAGGATGACCTGAAAGAGACCGAGGTCACGCGCCGCGCGGTCAACTATTCCTACATGGACGGCGACAACTTCGTGTTCATGGACGTCGAGGACTACACGCAGTATCAGCTCGGTCGCGACAGCGTCGGCGATGCCGCCGGATTCATCAGCGACGGCCTCGAGGGCTGTTATATCCAGCTGATCGAAGGCCAGCCGGTTGCGCTGCAGTTGCCGCCGAGCGTCACCCTGGAAGTCATCGACACCGCACCCGAACTGAAGGGCGCGACCGCAACCAAACGGCCGAAACCGGCGAAGCTGAGCACCGGGATCGAAATCCAGGTGCCCGAATATATCAGGACCGGCGAGAAGGTCCTCGTCAGCACCGTGACCGGTGAATTCTCCGGCCGGGCCTGACCGTTCGGCCGTGGTCCCGGCGAAAGCCGGACTGCGCCGGCAGGATGCCGCAGCGAACGACGGAGTCGGCCCGAACGGCGCGCGGCCGAAGCCGCGTGTCATCCCGCTTTCCTGCAGTCAGCGCGCAGGGCTGGATTCCGGCTTTCGCCGGAATGCCGAGTAAAAATCATCCTGGCGGTACTGCAGCCATTCGCGCGCCATGCGACGCAAGGACTCGTCTGCCATGGCGTCCGCGGCGATGCCGGTGATGTCGCGCCACGCCAGCGCATGCGACTCGTCGCCAACGACAAAGGCTTCTTCGCCGGTCGCACGCACGACGAAGCGGACGTCGTAATGCCAGTGCTCCGGTTCGCCGCCGCGCGCCGGAATGACATGCCGGTCCAGATCGAAGATTTCGGGCTCGACGACCAGGTCCGCCAGTCCGGATTCCTCGCCGGCTTCACGCAGCGCCACGCGCGCCAGGTCGCCATCGCCATCGGCGTGACCGCCGAGCTGCAGCCAGCGCTCGAGCTTGCGATGGTGGGTCAGCAGCACGCGCCGCCCGCGGCCGTCGACGAGCCAGGCCGAGCCGGTGAAATGGCCCGGGATGCAGGTTCGTTCGAAGCAATCGGCGTGTTCCAGCGCGAACGCACGAAACTGCCGGGTCGCCTGCGCCTGGCCCGGGCACTGCTCGCCGAATCGGTCGAGCAGGCGCAGCAGCGGGCGGCGCGGGTCGGCGGCGGACAAAGCAAGGGGCATTGCAGCAATCCGTCAGACGGCGCCGCGAAGCAGACGGCGGTTGCTCACTGCCGGGCGCTCGCGTATTTTACCGCGGCTGAAGCCGGCTTCTTGCGGTGCCGGTGCCTTTACGAACTGGCGGCAATCCGGATCCAGCCGCCATTCGACTGCCAATTCACGAACGGGGAGCGACCTGATGATTTTCTGGCGAGTCAAGCCACTCGAGAAGATTCTTGAAACAGCCGAGAAGAAAGGCCTGAAACGGCAGCTCGGGCCGGTGCAACTGACCCTGCTCGGCATCGGCGCCGTCATCGGCACCGGCATCTTCGTGCTGACCGCCGAAGCCGGCCAGAAGGCCGGGCCTGGCATGATGATCGCATTCGTGATCGCTGCGATCGTCTGCGGGCTGGCGGCTCTCGCCTACTCCGAGCTGGCTGCGATGGTGCCGGTGTCGGGGTCTGCCTATACCTATACGTACGGCGTGCTCGGCGAGTTCGTCGCCTGGATCGTCGGCTGGGCACTCGGTCTGGAATACGGCATCGGTGCCGCAACCGTGTGTGTCGGCTGGTCGGGCTACATGAACGGATTGCTTGTTGCAAACGGCTATGGCCTGCCCGACGCGTTGCGATCCGGACCCATGTCCGGGGGGACTTTCAATCTGCTGGCGTTCCTGATCGGCCTGGCGGTAACGATCCTGCTCTACATCGGCACGTCGAAGAGTGCGCGCGTGAACTCGGTGCTGGTGGCGATCAAGATCGTCGCCTTGACGTTTTTCATCTTTCTCGCCTTCCCGGCCGTCAACAGCGCGAACTTCCATCCGCTGCTGCCGGGCGGCTGGGGCAGTCCGACCGGTGGTGTCGGCGTGCTCGGCGCCGCGGCGTCGATCTTCTTCGCCTACGTCGGCTTCGATGCGGTGTCCACCGCAGCGGAAGAAACCAAGAATCCGCAGCGCAACATCCCGATCGGCCTGATCGCATCGCTCGGCATCTGCACGGTGTACTACCTGCTGGTCGGCTACAGCGCCGCCGGTTCGGTCGGCGCGCAGCCGATCCTGGGCGTGGACGGTTCCGTGCTCGATCCGGGCAGTCCGGAAATGGCCGCCGCCTGCGCCAATTCGCAGGCGCTGGTGTGCAGCAAGGAACCGCTCGCGCACGTCATGCGCCTGCTCGGCCACACGACGGTCGGCAACTGGATCGGCATCGCGGCAATCCTTGCGCTGCCATCGGTCATCCTGATGATGATGTTCGGTCAGACGCGCATCTTCTTCACGATGTCGCGCGACGGGCTGCTGCCGGATCCGCTGTCCAAGGTGCATCCCCGCTTCTTCACGCCGCACGTGATCACCGTGATCACCGGGATCATCGTCGCGATCAGCGCCGCGCTGCTGCCGGTCGGAAAGCTGGCCGACACCTCGAACTCCGGCACTCTGCTCGCGTTCGCCATGGTCGCGATCGGCGTGCTGATCCTGCGCAAGAAGCAGCCGAACCGCCACCGGCCGTTCCGCACGCCGATGGCCTGGATCGTCTGCCCGCTCGCCGTGGCCGGATGCCTGCTGTTGTTCGTCAACCTGTCGATGTTCGCGAAACTGTTCTTCGTCGGCTGGGCGGCATTCGGACTCGTCATCTATTCGCTGTACGGCTACAAGCGCAGCCATCTGGCGAACGGCACCGAAAGTCCGAACTAGGCCAGATGCTGGCGCTGTAGATTCAAACCGGCCGGCGCGCAATCGCCGGCCGTTGTTTTTCCGACCCGCGTCGCCGCTGGCGATCGGGACACCGGCAACGGACGCCGGACTTCCAACAAGAAACGCATCCATGAATCTCGATCAACTGCTTGTCAAGAAAACCGATTTCTCCGAGGCCGACGCCAGCGAAGGCCCCTGCCTGAAGCGCACGCTCGGTCCGTGGGGATTGACTGCGCTCGGCATCGGCGCGGTGATCGGCGGCGGCATTTTCGTCATCACCGGGCAGGCCGCCGCGGAGCATGCAGGGCCGGCGATCGTGCTGGCGTTCATCATGGCGGCAGTCTGCTGCAGCTTCACCGCGCTGTGCTACGCCGAATTCGCGACCTTGATTCCGATGTCCGGCAGCTCGTATTCATACGCGTATGCGACGCTCGGCGAACTCGTCGCCTGGTTCATCGGCTGGAACATGGTGCTCGAGTACGGCGTATCGGCGTCCGCCGTCGCCGTCAGCTGGACCGGCTACTTCACCAGCCTGCTCGACCACGTCGGGCTGCATATTCCCGAGGTGCTGACCAACGCTCCACTGGCCTTCATGGACAACCACCTCGTGACGACCGGGGCGCTGTTCAACCTTCCGGCGGTGATGATCGTGCTGGCGCTGACCTGGCTGTGCTATGTCGGCATCCGCGAGTCGAGCGGCGTCAACTCGGCGATGGTCGCGCTGAAGGTCGCGCTGATCATCATCGTCATCGTCGCCGGCTGGAACTACGTCGACCCGAAACTGTGGCACCCGTTCATTCCGGAAAACCAGGGCGGCGACAAGTACGGCTGGCCGGGCATCATCCGCGGCGCAGCGCTCGTGTTCTTCGCCTATATCGGCTTCGAAGCGACGTCGACGGCCGCGCAGGAGGCGAAGAATCCGCAGCGCGACCTGCCGATCGGCACGATCGCTTCGCTCGCCATCTGTACCATTTTATACATCGGCATGGCCGTGGTTCTGACCGGCCTGCTGCCGTTCGACCAGCTCGGCACGAGCGAGCCGGTCGTCACCGCGGTCAAGGCGCATCCGGAGCTCGGCTGGCTGCGCTGGTGCGTCGAGATCGGCGCGCTGATCGGACTGTCGTCGGTGATCCTGGTCATGGTCATCGCGCAGCCGCGCATCTTCATGATCATGGGCCGCGACGGCATGCTGCCGCCGGTATTCGCGAAAATCCATCCGAAGTACTGCACCCCGTACATCAACACCGTCATCACCGGCGTCGGCATCGCCGCGCTGGCCGCCGTGTTTCCGCTCGACGTGCTCGGTGACCTCGTTTCGATGGGCACGCTGATCGCGTTCTGCGCGGTCTGCATCGGCGTGCTGATCCTGCGTCGCACGCAACCGGATGCGCCGCGCACGTTCCGGGTGCCGTTCGCGCCGGTCATCTGCACGCTCGGCGTGCTGAGCTGCCTGTTCCTGCTGATCTTCGGCGAGAACTGGTACAACTGGACGATGATGGGCATCTGGACCATCGTCGGTTTCGTGATCTACTTTGGCTACAGCTTCAAGCACAGCAAGATGCGCCGCGTGCCTCAGGCATAGCCAGCGCGCTGTCGCGGCAGCAACGGGAAGCGGTCTGCAGCACCCGTCCGAACGCAGAAGGCCGCGGCGTCACGTGTCGCCGTCGGACTCGCCCAGCCGCAACTGTACTTCCTCGGTCTGCGCTTCCTCGACGACCTCGCCCGGCAGCTGCTTGCCGGCGCGGGCGCCGAGCTCGCGCAGCTTCTCGACCTGCCCGACCAGGTTGCCGCGTCCGGTCTTCAACTTGCTGCCGGCGCTCGCCAGGGCGTCGCGCGCCGAGTCCAGGCGCCTGCGCGCCTCCTCGATATCCTCGACGAAGCCGACGAACTTGTCGTACAGGCGCCCGGCACGCTCGGCAATCTCGAACGCGTTGCGGTTGCGGTCGTCGAAGCGCCACAGGCTGGCGACGGTGCGCAGGGTCGCCAGCAAGGTCGAGGTCGTGACGATGACGACCTGGCGCTCGAGCGCGAACGCATGCAGCTCGTCGTCGTGGTGCACGGCCTCGATGAAGGCCGC
>DATNFS010000045.1:0-12850 GCA_035606275.1 Rudaea sp. | reverse complement strand
CCGTCGGCGCTGAAGCGCAGGTATTCGAAGACATACTCGCCCGGCACGCTGAACAATTGCCTGCCGTCGTCGACCGCATAGAGGTGCGTGTTCGCCGCTTCGCTCAGCGCCAGCTGCCTGCCGTCGGGACTGAACGCGAGGGCCGCGACGTTGCCGGGCGCGGGCCACGCGTCGATGAGCCGGGGGTTGTTGTTTTCGATGATGCCGAGCCGCTTGCGCACGCCCTCGGCGCGCACGCGCGCGCCGGCCGATTCCATCTCGCGCAGGTTGCTCAGCAGCAACGGCGCGGCTTTCCAGCCGTCGCCGGATTCCGTGAGCCGCAGCGCGTCGGCATCGCGCGAATCCCAGAGTTTTTCATGCGCGAGGGCTGCGTTGGTGTCGGCGCGGCGCCACTGCTGCGTGGTGGCGGCAAGGCCGAGCAGCACCGCGGCAATCGCGAGCAGTGCCATTGCCGCAAGTTTTGGCTCGCGCCGCGCCCAGCGCGCCACGCGCTGCGCCGGATTCAACGGCCGCGCGCGCACCGCGCGGCCTTCCAGATAACGGCTCAGATCGTCTGCCAGTTCGCGCGCACTGGTGTAGCGCTCGCCGACATCGCGTGCCATGCACTTGAGGATGATCGCTTCCAGGTCGCGCGGAAGATCCGGTACGTGGCGGCGCGGACTGTGCAGGGCCCCTTCGACGACGAGCTTGAGCGTGTCCTGCGGCGAGCTGCCGAGAAACGGCGGCTCGCCGGTGACCAGTTCGTAAAGGATCGCGCCGAGCCCCCAGATGTCGGTTGCGCGCGTGATGCGCCGCGTGCGCGGCGAGGCTTGTTCCGGCGCCATGTAGCTAGGCGTGCCGGATACCTCGTCGCTGTCGGCTGCCAGTGCGGTGTCGATACGCCGCGCCAGGCCGAAGTCGGCGACATGCGGGATGCCGTTCTCGTCGACCAGCACGTTCGCCGGTTTGAGGTCCAGGTGCAGCACGCCGAGGCGGTGCGCGTAGTCGACCGCCTCGGCGATCGTGCGCAGCAGCTGCGCCGCACGCTGTGGAGGCAGTCTCTTCTCGCGCCGCAGTTCCGTGGCCAGGCTCGGCCCGCCGATCAGGCGCATGCTGAAGAAATGCAGTCCGTCGTGGTCGCCGACTTCGTACACCGGCACGATGTTCGGGTGCTGCATGCGCGCGGCGTTCTGCGCTTCGCGGCGGAACCGTTCGACGAATTCGGCGGAGGCCCACACGCCGGCGGCCAGCAGCTTGATTGCAACCTCGCGATCCAGGCTGCGCTGGCGCGCGCGATAGACCACGCCCATGCCGCCTTCGCCGATCAGTTCCTGCAGTTCGTAATCGCCGAACTGGCATTGCACCGGATCGGACAGGTCCAGTTCGAGCGATTCGATCGGCAGCAGCGCGAGGTGGCGGCCGGCGGCGATCGAGTCGTCGCCGGCGCGCGCGAAGGCCAGCTGCGCGATCCGCGACACGTCAACGGGTGGCCTGGCGTGCGGGTCGCCGGCGTCCGCCGAAGGATGCAGGAAGACCGTGGCGGTCATGATTCCAGGTCGCCCATCACGGCAAGCAGCGCATCCTGTTCGCCGGCCAGGTCCGCCGCGGAGGCGACGGTGTCGACGAGTTCCTCGGCGGCCAGTTCGCGAAAGCGCTGGCGCATGCGTTTGAGCGCCATCACCAGCGTCAGCGGACGAACGTGCAGGCGCGTCGCGATCGATTCGTATTCTCCGGGGGCCGGATCGCGCGCAAGGAATTGTTCGAGCAGTTCGTACATCGGCAGGTGTCCGGTCTGTCGCGCTTCGCCCGACAGCCGCCGCAGCGTGCGATGCAGTATCTGCAGGGCAAATGCGCGGTGATAGCTCTGCTCGGGCGACAGCAGATCAAGGTCATCGTGCTGGTAGCGCGCTTCCAGGTCCGGCGGCATCGGCGGCTGCGTCGCGGAGTCGTCCTGGCCGACCTCGCCTGCGGCAAGGAATGTGTGCAGGCGCGCGAGCAGGTAGCTGCGATAGTGCCCCTGCGACGGCTGGGCGCCGCGATGGTCGACCTCGTGCAGCAGTTGCTGCAGGAAAGCGCGGGCAATGCGCGCCGCGGCGTCCGGCGCATGGCCGCAGCGGCGCACGTAGATGTATACCGGATACCAGTAGCGCCCGGCCAGTTCGCCGAGCGCGTCGCGCGCGTCCGCCAACGCGCTGGCAGCATGGCGCATGACCATCGACCAGCGCGTGGTCGCAAATCGGTCCTGCAAACGGTCCGGTCGAGAGTTCACGGTCCCCTTTCCCCAGGATGAACGAGCCCGTTCCTAGATACGGAAAATGCCGATCGGAATTACCTCGTTACCATCAAAGCGACGGTATTGCCACGGCCAGGGATTTGCGCAATCGGTCGAGTTCGTGGTTCAGCCCCGCGGCGTCCGCGGCGGTATCGGCCAGTTCGGACCGCACCAACTCGCGCAGGCGCAGGCGCAGGCGATGCACCGCGACGGCCACGGTATTGCGCCGCATCTTGAGCGCGGCGGCGACGCGTTCGTAGTCCGATTCGCTCGGCCGCTCGGCCAGGAACTCGCACAGCAGGTCGAACAGCGCGGATCTTCCCGCCGCCGCGGCCTCGGCCTGCAGGCGCAGCATGGCCGCGTGCAGCGCTGCCTTCGCCCAGGCACGCTCGAATTCCTGTTCCGGGGTGTCGCGATCGGCAAGATGGGTGAAGTCGCTTTCGTCGCCGGCCATGGCATCGAGCGACTGGAATTGCATGCTGCCGCCGCGCTTCAGGGCGTGATCGTGTTCGAAGACGTCTTCAAGAAAGTGCTTGAGTGCGGTCAGCAAAAAGCCGCGAAAACTGCCGCGTGCCGGATCGGCTTGCGCGTGGTACGCGCTTTCGATGAAGCGGGCAAAGAATGCCTGGCCGAGGTCCTCGGCCTCGTCGGCGCTGCAGCCACGGCTGCGCACATAGGCGATCACCGGCGATCGATAGATCCGGCACAATTCCCCGAGCGCCTGCCGCGCCGCTGCAGTATCGTCGCGCGCCTGGAGCACCACGCTCCAGCGCGTCGTCTGGAAACGGTTCACGTCGGTAGCCTCCCCTCGGCGGCATGTTGCCACAAGTGAATCCGTCGGGCACGCTGCAGGCGGACGCGCTGCGTCATGCAATCGCCCGCGAAGGTCCGGGGCACGGCGGCCGCGGCGTGAGCCTGGCGCCTGGACGGGGCAGCAACAGGCCGACTGCGACTCGATTCGGATTGCCGGCTCGCCGCTGTCGGCGTAGCGTAGCTGCATGTTCGTCCGACCGATCGCACTGTCCTTCGCCGTTGCAGCGACGATGCTGCCCGGATCGGTGCCCGCGCAGCAGTCCGCTCACGGTCGCGTGGTCGAGGACGCCGATTTCAGCGACGCCGCAGGGCCCGAATGGCAGGCGCGCATGCGCGCGCAGGCCAACGGCAACATCATCGACTTGTTGCGCGCCGGCCGGCTCACGCCGCGAAACGCGGTTGCCGTGTCAGTTGCCGATCTGCAATGGCCCCTGCGGCCGGTCGCCGGCTTCGGGCAGTACGACTATCACGGCACCAAGTATTTCGTCGACCACGATTCCCGCTTTCCGGGATTTATACAGGATTATACTTGTGGAACGCGAACCTATGACCTTGCCTCCGGCTACAACCATGCCGGCACCGACTACTACCTGTGGCCGTTTCCGTGGTTGATGATGGATCAGGGCCAGGTGCAGATCGTGGCGGCCGCTCCCGGCGTCATCGTCAACAAGGACGACGGCAATTTCGACCGCAATTGCGCCATCGAGAGCACGACCAACCCGAACTTCGTGAGCGTGCTGCAGGACGACGGCCTGACCGCAACCTACCTGCACATGCGCAACGGCTCCGTCACCACTTTGCCGGTCGGCGCGCGCGTATCCGCCGGCGACTATCTGGGCCTGGTCGGCAGTTCCGGCCAGTCGAGCGGGCCGCACCTGCATTTCGAATTGCGCGACTCGACCGGCGCCGTGGTAGACCCGCGCCACGGGCAGTGCAACGCCGCGCCGGATCGCTGGGCCGTGTTCCAGCCGTATGAAGATCCGCACATCGACACGCTGAGCACGCATTCGGCAGAGCCCGTGCAGGTCGGCTGCGGCTACCTCGACGGCGCCGACATCGACGACACGCCGAACTACCGCGACCGCTTCGCGCCCGGCGACACGTTCTGGGTATTCGCCTCCTACCGCGATCATCGCAACGGGGCGGTGACGAATTTCGCCGTGCTCAGTCCCGACGGCAACACGTTCGTGCAATGGGATTTCGACCTGGCCAGCAAGGACCTGTCCAGCCCGTTCTACTCCGGCACGGCATGGGACTGGCAATTCACGCTGCCGGCCGATGCACAAAGCGGCACCTGGATGGTGCGGGCGGTTTTTGCCGGACAGACCTACTCGCACCTGTTTGCGGTGGGCGGGCCCGTGCAGCGCGACCCCGACGAGGTGGAGCAGGCGCGCTCACAGGTCGGTGCCGACGCAACACGCTGCCGGGCCGTTGCCGGGACGCAGGTACCCCAATGCCGGCCATGATTTCGAAGCCGGGTCCTCGACCGGGCCGGCTGTGCCGGGTCAGCGCGGCGCTATCGAAAAATTCTCGACCCAGACCAGTTCGCAGGCGCCGGCACCGGTATCGCTGCGCGACAGCGAGCTGACCCACTTGCCGCCGTTCGGCAGGTCGGCTTCGACGAGGTAGCCGTCGAACGAGACCACATCGCCGACGCGCGTGCGCCGGATCGCGCGCTCGACTGCGTCGTCCGCCGGAATCAGGTGCATGTTCGCGCTCGACTCGATGATCTCGCGCTCGGGAATCGGAAACTCGTGCACGCGCCAGAAATAGAAGCGCGTCGACTGCGAGATTTCCACCTTGTCGAGCACCGCGCTGTCGGACATGCGGCCCCAGCCGAGCGCAAGATCGACCGGCACGAGCCGTGCCTCGGCATCCCAACGATAGTCGGCGCGCGACAGCACGCGCGCAGACATCGAGAACTTCGCGAGCGGCTTGATTGCGGCATCGCCCTTGTGCAGCGGCGCCGGCGGTTCGCTCAGCGGTTGCTGTGAAGGCGCGTCGGCAACCAGCACGCCCGGCACGTGGGTCAGCGGGCGCGAACCGTGCTGCCACCAGGCCAGAGCAGCCAGGACAGCCAGCAACCAGAGCCAGCGCGGCAGGCGGTTCAATCGAGATCGGCGGCGAGCGCGTCGCGGGTCGTGGCATCGACCGCGCGGGCAAATCGATACGCATCGTGATCGATGGCGAATTCGACCGGGCCGCCATTCTTGAATGCGGCTACCTGGCCGGCGTCGAGCTCGAAGCGCAGGAAGTGCACGGCCGAGGTCTTGGTTTCGTTGCTGCGGTCCATGTCTTCGTCGGCGATCGCACGCACAGCCGGCGCCGCGCCGATGCGCAGCGCGACACGGTGTTCGATGCCGTGCAGTTGCTGCAGCCGGCGCACGCGTTCCTCCGGATCGGGAAATTCGATCAACATCGTCGCCTTGAGGTTGCTGCCGTCGGGTACCAGCGGATTGTAGGCGTCGAGTTCGTCCCGGATGCCGGCTGCCTCGAACACGCGCTCGACGCGCAGCATTTCCTGGATCTGGTACTGGATCGTCAGGCGGTCTTCGAATACCAGCGTGACGTTCGGCCCGATTGCGACACTGCGCGGACGCTTGTGCTCGAGCACACGCGCGCGGAACGCCGTTCGTTCGCGCGCGTAGGCTTCAAGAGTGAATAGGTCGTCAGGTGTCAGCTTCTTCATTTTTTGAGAGGTTTTTTGACGCGGATTTGCGTGCAGCGGATCAAGGATTCTTGCCGATAGCAAGCCTGGCCCGACATTGGCTTACGCCCGGCGGACAGGTACTGGCAAACGCCGGAATGGTTGACTTGGTTGGGTGCCGTGTTCCGACGTTGGGGCAGGCGGTGCAGTCTCCATGGAAGGGTAAACATTTTTATCCGCGTTCATTGCACTTTCATCCGCGTTGATCCGCGTCAACGTCGTTCTTTGTCTGCGCCGGTTCAAATTCCGTAAGCCTGACGAAGCAGGCTGATCGGACTCTCGGCGCGCGGGTTGTCGCCGAGTCCGTGGGCGATGTGGCTGCCGGCCATCGGGCAGTCGGACGCGAAGTGTGCCGGTGCGATCTGTTGCACGCGCGCCTCGACCGGCCGGGCGATCTTGCGCGACAGCGCGTAGGTCTTTGCCTTGACGCCGTACGTGCCGTCATGGCCCGAGCAGCGCTCGATCATCAGGATTTCCGTACCCGGAATCAGTGCCAGCACATCGCGCGTCTTCGGGCCGATGTTCTGTACGCGCTGATGGCACGGCGCGTGGTAGGCCACCTTGCCGAGGCCGTCCTTGAATGCGGTCTTCAGCAGGCCGCCCTGATGGCGCTGCCACAGGTATTCGAACGGATCGAAGATGTGGCGCCTGACCAGTTGCACGTCGGCATCGTCCGGAAACATCAGCGGCAGTTCCTGCTTGAACATCAGCACGCACGATGGAATCGCGGCGATGATGTCGCGGCCGTCGCGCACTGCCGCGGCGAGGAACGGAATGTTCCGCTCCTTGTATTTGGCCACGGCGTCCAGATCGCCGAGTTCGAGCTTCGGCATGCCGCAGCAGACTTCACGCTCGACCAGGCTCACGCCGATGTCGTTGTGGCGCAGGATCGCGGCAAGATCCTCGACCGGCCCGGGCGCCGAGTAGTTGCAGTAGCAGGTGGCGAACAACGCTACGTTGCCGCGCGTGCGGCCCGCGGCCTGCGGCGCGGCGCCGCCGTCGTCGAGATGCCTGAGCCGGGCGCGCGCGGTCGGCCTCGCATATTCGGGCACGCGCGCATTGCGATCGACGCCGAGCGTCTTTTCCAGCAGTTTGCGCGCCGAGGCATTGCGGTTCAGCGCGTTGACCGCAGCGACGACCACCGGAATCGTGGCGAGCTTGCCGACCGTCGTCGTCGACGACAGGATACGGGCCGCGGTGCCTGTCTCGCCGCGCCGGTGCGCAGCCGCCTTTGCGCGCAGCATCAGGTGCGGGAAGTCGACGTTCCATTCGTGCGGCGGCACGTACGGGCACTTGGTCTGATAGCACAGGTCGCACAGGTAGCACTGCTCGACCACCCTGGCATAGTCCGACTTGGCGACACCATCGACTTCCATGGTCTTCGATTCGTCGACAAGGTCGAACAGTGTCGGAAACGCCTGGCACAGGCTGACGCAGCGCCGGCAACCATGGCAGATGTGGAACACGCGCTCGAGTTCGGCGTCGAGCGATGCCTGTTCGTAAAAAAGTGGATTTTTCCAACCCAGTGCATGGCGCGTCGGCGCATCGAGGCTGCCTTCGCGCTGGGTGGTGCGGTCATCGACCATGAAGTCATTCACCGTCAATCAATGCAGCGCCGGACTGCTGTTCCTTCTCCCGCTGGCGGGAGAAGGTACCGGAAGCGGATGAGGGTGGTGCGTCCGGCGCTGCGCGCCCGGCATTTTCGCGCGCCACCCTCACTCCGGCCCTCTCACGCAGGAGAGGGGACGATCTCAGCCGATTTCGCTCAGCGCCTTGGTGAAGCGATTGGCGTGCGAACGTTCGGCCTTGGCCAGCGTTTCGAACCAGTCGGCGATTTCCCCGAAGCCTTCGTCGCGAGCGGCCTTGGCCATGCCCGGGTACATGTCCGAGTACTCGTGCGTCTCGCCGGCGATGGCGGCCTTCAGGTTGTTCTTCGTCTCGCCGATCGGCAGGCCGGTTGCGGGATCGCCGACGGCCTCGAGATACTCCAGGTGACCGTGCGCATGACCGGTCTCGCCTTCGGCGGTCGAGCGGAATACCGCGGCGACGTCGTTGTAACCCTCGACATCGGCCTTCTGTGCGAAATACAGGTAACGGCGGTTGGCCTGCGACTCTCCGGCGAAAGCCGCCTTCAAATTGCCTTCGGTCTGGGAACCTTTCAGATTACTCATGGCACACCTCTGATGTTTGCGAGCGGAAATCGTGAGCCTGCCGCATGCGCGGCGGACGGAGCGAGGGTAGCGCGACGCACTCCCAGTTGAAAATTGATTGTAGCGATCAATCCGATAGGCGTTGCCTATGTCGTCGCTGCCGCCTGCACGGCGGAAGCCGCTGCGTCGCGCGAGGCGGACCGGCGATTCAGGACGAATGCGCGGCCGGCTGGGCGAACCGGCGAATCAGGGCCGACTGCGCGGCCGGCTGGTCGGGTTCGCCGCTTGCGGCTTCATGCCCGGATCGAGCAGGGCGCGCGGAAAGTCGCGGAACTCGGCGCTGAGTTTTTTCAGGAACGGCGCCAGCGCGGAACTCTTGCGCCAGAACATCGCGATGCGCCGGCTGGGCGAATCGCCGCGGAACTGGAGCAGCTGGATGTTTTCCGAGCGCGCCACGGGCGGCTTTACCGACAGCGCCGGCAGCAGCGTGATGCCGACATTCGCGGCCACCATCTGGCGCAGCGTCTCCAGGCTGGTCGCGCGGAACCCGGATTTCTCGCTGGCACCGGCAAGATGGCAGACCTCGAGGGCCTGGTCGCGCAGGCAATGGCCATCCTCGAGCAGCAGCAGGCTCTGGTCGGCCAGGTCCGCCAGCTTGAGTGCCTTGCGCCGCGCCAGCTCGTGGTTTTCGGGTACCGCCAGCAGGAATGGTTCCTCGAACAGGAATTCGGCGTGCACCTGGTCGTCGTGAATCGGCAGCGCGAGCACGGCGGCGTCGAGCCGCCCTTCGCGCAGCTGGCGCAGCAGCACTTCGGTCTTCTCCTCGACCAGCAGCAGCTCCAGGCGCGGAAAGCGGTCGCGGATGCGCGGCACGACATGCGGCAGCAGGTACGGGCCGAGCGTCGGGAAGATGCCGAGGCGCACCGTGCCCGATTCGGGATCGAGCGTGCGCCGCGCGATCGCGCGGATCTGGTCGACTTCGTTGAGCACATCGCGCGCGCGCTGAGCGATCTCGCGGCCGACCTCGGTCAACAACACCTTGCGCGGCGTGCGTTCGACCAGTGCGACGCCGAGTTCATCCTCGAGCTTCTTGATCTGCGTCGACAGCGTCGGCTGGCTGACGAAGCTGGCTTCCGCGGCCCGGCCGAAGTGCTTGTGCTCGGCGAGGGCGACGAGGTAGCGCAGATCGCGAAGGTTCATGCTCAAGCTCCTGTGGGATATCGCCGGGCCCGGGCAGGGCGGACGCGGCAGCGGAACGCAAAGCCCGGCCGTTCGGCCCTGCGAACGTCTGGCGGTCGACTCAAACCACGTCCAGCGATAGATAGATCATATCATAATCATGTTATCAATCAATTTGAATGATGACAGAGTCGTCCCTATCTTCTCTCGGCGAGGCCAATCGGCCAATCGATCTTCCGCAGACCCAGGAGATATTCCATGCTTACCGTTGGCGACAAGTTTCCGCAATTCAACCTCAAGGCCACCGTTTCGACCGAGAGCGTCGAGAAGGCCTTCAGCCAGATCGACAACAGCACATACAAGGGCAAGTGGACGCTGGTGTTCTTCTATCCTAAGGACTTCACTTTCGTCTGCCCGACCGAGATCAAGGGCTTCGGCGACCTGAACGGCCAGTTCGCCGACCGCGACTGCCAGGTGCTCGCCGCAAGCACTGACAGCGAGTTCGTGCATCTGGCCTGGCGCAAGGACCACAAGGACCTGCGCAACCTGCCGTTTCCCATGCTGGCCGACACGGCCAAGCGCTTGTCGACCGCGCTCGGCATCCTCGACGCCGAGGAAGGCGTGGCCAAGCGCGCGACGTTCCTGGTCGATCCGGAAGGCGTGATCCGCTTTGCCTACGTGACCGACGGCAGCGTCGGCCGCAATCCGGGCGAGGTGCTGCGCGTGCTCGACGCGCTGCAGACCGACGAGCTGTGTCCGTGCAACTGGACCCAGGGCGAACAGACGCTGAAGGCAGCGTAGTAGCTCATGCCCCTCTCCCTTGGGGGAGGGGCTCGGGCGAAGGCCGGCAGCGAGAACGGGGCGATGCGTATCGCCTCCTCGTCCGCCCCGCCGTGATGGATTGCGACGAGTCTGGCAATTGCCAACGCGCACGCAGCGCATGGAGGTGGGGCACCTTCTCCGCAGGGAGAAGGCAGGATCACGTATTGGAGAAGTCCACAATGTCACTTTCTGAACTCAAGCCCGCGATTCCCGATTACGCGAAGGACCTGCGCCTCAATCTCGATTCGGTTCTGAACGAGGCCGGCGCTCCGGGGCTGTCGGCGAAACAGATCGGCCTGATCGCGCTGGCGAGCGCCATTGCCTCGCGCCATGCGCCTCTGACCGCGGCGATCGCACTCGAAGCGGCACGGCACGCAAGCGTGCCGGAAATGAACGGCGCACGCAGCGCGGCGGCGATCATGGCGATGAACAACATCTATTACCGCTTCACGCACCTGGTCGGCGATGCCGAATACCAGACGCTGCGAGCCGGCCTGCGCATGAACGCGATGGCGAACCCCGGCTGCGACAAGGTCGACTTCGAGCTGTGCTCGCTCGCGGTCTCGGCGATCAACGGCTGCGGCACGTGCGTCGATTCGCACGAGAAGACATTGCGCAAGCACCAATTGTCTGCGCAAGCGATCCAGAGCGCCGTGCGCATCGCGGCCGTCGTCCATGCCGTCGCCGTGACGCTCGAGCAGGCGGCTGCCGATCCGATGCCGGCCGCCGCGGCAGCCTGATCATTCGATCGGCAAAGGCGCCCGGCCGCCACGGAAGGCGCCGGCGCGCTGCGGCGCGGGCGGGCAGATTGTTGCTCGGCCGGGTTGGCTGTAAAGAATTGTGCAACGGGACTCCAGGCGCTGGCGCCGGCCGGGGGAAATCGCGCATTCTTCGCGTTTCGTGCTGACAGAGCGGTCTGATTCATGCGTTTCCCCGAACTGGTTTGCTGTCTTGTCCTGATGGCAGCGGCACTCCCGCCGCCGCATGCCCTGGCGGAATCGCCGCCGACCGGCAAGCTGCCCGACAGCGTGGTGCCGCTGTCGTACGCGCTCAAGCTGCAGATCGATCCGCATGAAACGCGATTCAGCGGTGAAGTCGGCATTCATGTCAGGCTGACGAAACCGGCCGATCACCTGTGGCTGCACGCGCGCGGGCTCGACATCGCCAGTGCCGTGTTGACCGATGCCGGCGGAACCCGGCACAAGGTCGAGGTGACCGTGCGCGATCCGTCCGGTGTCGCCGAAGTCGCATTCGGCACGACCTTGCCGGCGCAGGAAGCGGATCTGACCATCGCCTACAGCGCGCCGTTCAACACCAAGCTGCAGGGCCTGTACAAGGTCAGCATCGGAGATGACGCCTACATCACCAGCCAGATGGAGGCGATCAGCGCGCGCTATGCGTTTCCCGGCTTCGACGAGCCGCGCTTCAAGACGCCGTTCGACATCACGCTGACCGTGCCGAAGGGGCAGGTTGCGATCTCGAACACGCGCCCGCAGAAGGAAGACGTGTCGGGCGATGCGAAGTGGAAGACGATCACCTACGCGCGCACACGGCCGCTGCCGACCTATCTCGTCGCGATCGCGGTCGGTCCCTGGGATGTCGTCGACGGCCCGGCGCTGGCGCCCAATGCCGTGCGCAAACAGGCGTTGCCGCTGCGCGGCATCGGTCCGCGCGGCACCGGACCGCAGCTGAAATGGATCCTCGAGCAGACGCCGGCGATCGTGAAGTTCTTCGAGGAGTACACGAACCAGCCGTATCCGTTCGACAAGCTCGACCTGCTCGGCGCACCGGACTTCTCGGCCGGCGCGATGGAGAACGCCGGCCTGATCGTGTTCCGCGACGTGCTGCTGCGCATCGATGCGACCTCGCCGGCCGGTGCGACGCGCAGCAGCTTCGACGTCAACGCGCACGAGATCGCGCACCAGTGGTTCGGCGATCTGGTCACCGTGCCGTGGTGGAACGACATCTGGCTGAACGAGGCGTTCGCGACCTGGTTCCAGGGCAAGGCGACGGTTGCATTGCAGCCCGGGTTCCTCGGCGACCTCGGCCGCATCGAAGGCACACTCGGCGCGATGAACAACGACAGCCTGCTGTCGGCGCGCAAGATCCGCCAGCCGGTCGCCAACCAGGGTGACATTGAAAACGCGTTCGACGGGATCACCTACCAGAAGGGCGCGGCCGTGCTGCGCATGTTCGAGGAATGGATCGGCGAGGACACCTACCGCAGGGCGATGCGCGACTATCTCGCCGGGCACGCGTTCGGCAGCGGCAGTTCGGACGACCTGATCGCCGCGATCGCCAAGGCGAGCGGCAAGGGTGAAGTGCTCGCCGACGCGATGCGCAGCTTCCTCGACCAGCCCGGCATTCCACTGCTGCAAACCGAACTGGCCTGCCGCAACGGCAAGGCGTCATTGACCGTCAGCCAGTCGCGCTATCTGCCGTTCGGCGTGCTGAGCAGCGACAACCTGCATTGGCAGGTGCCGCTGTGCGCGCGCTTCGGTCACGGCAACCGGTCCGAAAAGGAGTGCTTCCTGGTAGAGCAGCCGAAGCAGACATTCGCGGTCGCCGGCGGCTGCGCCGACTGGTACATGCCGAACGCCGATGCCGCCGGATACTACCGCTTCTCGCTCGGCGAGAAAGAGCTCGCCGATCTCGGCCGCCGCGCAGGCTCGCTCGTTCCGGCCGAACAGATGGTCTTCGCCGACGCGGTCAAGAGCGCATTCGCGCGCGGCGACATCGGACCCGGACCGGTACTCGATGCGATGCCGGCGCTGGCCACGTCCGACTCGCCGCAGGTGGCCTTCGCGCTCATCGGCGAGTTCACGTGGATTCACGAGCACCTTGCGACGGATGCGACACGGGCGGCCCTCGACGCCTACGCCGCGAAAATCTACGGCCCGCGGCTTGCCGCGCTTGGCTACCATCACA
>DATNFS010000044.1:0-3365 GCA_035606275.1 Rudaea sp. | reverse complement strand
TCCCGCGTTTTTAGCTCGTCATTCCGGCGCAAGCCGGAATCCAGCTCCCTCACTCTACAGCCCGTCATTCCCGCGCAAGCGGGGCTCTCAACAGCGGAGCTGGTCATCCATTTTGGATCTTCTCGTCTCTGCTCGAAGTGCAAAGCTTCCACTCGCCTGCGGCGAGCGGGTCACTTTCTTGACTCCGGGCATCCTGCCCTCCGCCGCTACGCGGCCAGCTTCGCTGTTCGCGCCGCTCCTGCGGCGCAGTGCTTGTGCAAAGAAAGGTAACCAAAGAAACACACCCCCGGTGGCACGCCTTCCGGGCATCCTGCCCTTCAGGTGCGCGAGGGTGCTCCGGGGTTCGCTGGATGTACGTCCATGTACATTCAGCGAACGGGCGCACATCGTGTGCGCCCTCCTGCGGACTGATCCTACGCACCCTCGCCGCGCCACAGGGGGCCCCGTATGGGCGGCATCCTGCCGCAGAAGCCGGAGCCACAACTCGCCTGAACTCCTCGTCGAGGGAGTGCAGGGATGCACGGCTTCGTGGATCCCGGCGCCGTTCGCGGTGCCGAGCATCGCAGGGGACGGCGGAAAATGCCCGCAGGGGCGCGCACACGATGTGCGCGCGTCGGCTGACAGTACACGGACGTACTGCCAGACGACCCCGCCGTCACCGAGAAGCGCAGGTACACCCCGCCGCGCATGACGCGCGGCGGGGCACCGCGTCCGGTGCCTAGACCTTTTTGGTTACTTTTTGGGGCACTGCGCCGCACGAGCGGCGCGAACAGCGCAGCTGGCCGCGCAGCGGCGAAGGGCAGGATGCCCGGAGTCATGCCAAAAAGTAACCCGCGCAGCGGAGCTGCGCGGAAGCTCTGTTTAGGAACTGGCCGGCTCGCGAAGGCGAGACGAGCTTGCCCTTCAAGAGACAAGACAGAGCACGGACGCTGGATTCCGGCTTCGCCAGAATGACTATCAAGAATGAAGAAGTCGCAAGAGTGACAAGAAGTCGTAAGTCACCGACTGATGGCGCAACCGTGGCCCGTGCTGCGTTCTACGCAGCACCTTGCCCATCGCAGATGCCGGCAGGCTATGCTACGGCGTTGCCGTTGCCCCCTTGCTGCCGGGACCAGCGTCGGAACATGCCCGTGAACGGATCGGAAAACTCGATAAGCCGCCGCGAATTGTTGCGCCGGATCGGCCAGTCGGCCGGCGCCGCGATGTTGTATCAGTCGATGTCCGCGCTCGGCTTTGCCGGCGAGTCGACCTATGCCGGGCCGGTCGATCTTTCCGGCGCGCCGCGCGGCGCATCGGTGCTGGTGCTCGGTGCCGGCATGGCCGGACTCGTGGCGGCCTGGGAACTGCGTCGCGCCGGCTACAAGGTCACGGTGCTCGAATACAACCAGCGCGCCGGCGGCCGTGCCTGGACGCTGCGAGGCGGTGACGAGTACACCGAACTCGGCGGCTTTCGCCAGCGCTGCGAATTCGACCAGGGTCTGTACTTCAATCCCGGGCCATGGCGCATTCCGTATCACCACCACGCGATGCTCGACTACGCGAGCCGTTTCAAGGTGCCGCTGGAGCCGTTCACGCAGGTCAACTTCAATGCGTACGTGCATTCGCGCAACGCTTTCGGCGGCAAGCCGCAGCGCTTCCGCCACGTGCACGCCGACTTCAACGGCCACGTCGCCGAACTGCTCGGCAAGGCCGTCAATCGCGGGCAGCTCGACGGCGAAGTCGGCCCGGAAGATCGCGAGAAACTGCTCGAGGCCCTGCGCACGTTCGGCTTTCTGGACAAGGAACATCGCTACCGCAAATCGGAGTTCTCCAGCGCGACGCGCGGCTTCGATCACGATCCCGGCGGCGGCATTGCCTCGCGCCCGGAATATTCCGAGCCGCTCGCGCTCGGCGAACTCGTGCAGTCGGGACTGTGGCAATCCTTGCGGCCGTCGTTTGCCTACGATCTGGCGCCGGCGCTGTTCCAGCCGGTCGGCGGCATGGATCGCATTGCCATGGCGATCTACCGCGAAATCGCGCCGCTCGTTCAATTCGACGCGAAGGTCGTGCGCATCGATCAGGATGAGCGCGGCGTCGAGGTCGCGTACGTGGACGCGCGTCGTGGCGGCGCTCCGCGCACGCGCCGGGCCGACTGGTGCGTGTGCACGATCCCGCTGTCGATCCTGAGCCAGATCCCGGTCAGGGTCGGCACGGCCATGGCCGCGGCGATCCAGTCCGTACCGTACGAAAGCTCGGTCAAGATCGGCCTGCAGTTCAAGCGACGCTTCTGGGAACAGGACGAACGCATCTATGGCGGCATCAGCTACACCGACCTGCCGATCGGCATGATCGGTTATCCGATGGACCGTCAGAACACGCGCGGCAAGGGCGTGCTGCTCGGTTCCTACACGTGGGGCACCAATGCCTACGAATTCACGGCGCTCGCGCCGGAGCAACGCGTGCGTGCGGCCGTGGAATTCGGCGCGCAGATCCATCCGCAATATCCGGCCGAATTCGACAACGGCATCGCCGTCGCCTGGCATCGCGCGCCATTCTCGAACGGCTGCTTCGCCAAGTGGTCGGACAGTGCGCGCGAGAAACACTACGAAAACCTGTGCCAGCTCGACGGCCGCATCGTGTTGGCGGGCGAACACGCCTCGCGCCTGCCGGCCTGGCAGGAAGGGGCCGTACTGTCCGCGCTCGATGCGATCGGGCGCCTGCACCAGCGCGCCGTGGCGACCCAGGCGGAGGCCATGTAGCCATGTATACGTGTGTACACCGTTCGCCGCGCGCGCAGCGCTTTCGCGCCGGCCGGCACAGTGGATGTGAACGCAGGCGATGGCCGTTCCTTGCCGTCATTCTTGCCGTTGCGCTTCCCGCGCTGTGCCAGGCCGGCGACGAGATGCCGCCGTTCTCGCCGCCCGCGGGATTTGCCGTCGGCGCCCTGGCCGCGCGCGGACACTTCGTCCAGCACGACGGCGCCACGCTGTACCGCGCGATCTGCCAGGGTTGCCACATGCCCGATGCGCGCGGCGCGCAGGGCGCCGGCATGTACCCGGCGCTCGCGGCGAATCCGAAGCTTGCGAGCGCGGCGTTTCCGGCGCTGACGGTTCTGCAGGGGCGGCGCGGCATGCCGGCGCTCGGCGACAGTCTTTCCGACGAACAGGTTGCCGAAGTCGTGAACTACGTGCGCAGCCACTTCGACAATCGCTTTGCCGACGCCTTGACTGCCGACGATGTCGCACGTTTGCGCGCAGCGCCGGGCGGAGCGCCCTGACGGCGCGCTCCTGTCGCATTTTCCTGCTCGACCGGAAGAGTCATTCCGGCGGCCGCGCGCGCCGGAAGGGCGTGCTACCTACGGCGGGAGACCCAGCTTCTTCAGGATC
>DATNFS010000043.1:0-73783 GCA_035606275.1 Rudaea sp. | reverse complement strand
CGCACGTTGACCGGCAGGCCGCTGCGCACGGCTGGATCGTCGAGCAGCGATTGCAGCTTGGCGGTGTTCGGATACGGAAGACCCATGTGGCCGGCGCCGTACAGCGCATTCCTGTCGCCCAGGCGCACGTAGCGTGCGATGTTGGCCGCCTGCATACGGTGTTGCTGGCTGGCCAGAGCCATGGCGTCGAGCGAGGCCGGCGCGAGCTTGGCGACGTTGGCGACCAGCGCGCCTGACGCCAGCGCCGGCACGAGCGCGATCATCCAGGCGCCGATTCGCCCGCCGCGGGCGAATGGAAATTGCGTCACCAGGCGCATCAGCGCATAGACATTCATCGCCGGCCAGAACAGCATGACCGGCATGTAGCGCGAAGCCAGAGTGCCGGCTTCGGAGTTGCGGTCCAGGGCCAGCGCGCAGATCTGCGCCCCGACCCACAGACCCAGGCCGAGCGCCAGATGATCGATCGGCGTCGCCTCGCGCCGGCGCAGCAGCCACAGCACGAATCCGCCGAACGGCAACGATACCAGCACGCCGATCCAGGCCGCCTGCGAATACGGCCACGCCAGGCAGGAGAAAATCCGCCGGATGCTGTCGAGGCCGATCTGCTTGCTGCCGAGGATGCCGGCCTCTTTCATGACGACGAAACTGTGTACGGCCAGGATGATGCCGAAGGCCGTGATCGCCAGCGCGATCAGCATGCGCAGCTTGAGATCGCGGCGCAGCGACGGCTCGGTGCGCCAGCGCAGCGCACAGATCGCGATGGCGAGCAGCGCGGCGAAGAAGCCGGAGCCCATCGACACGCAGGTGGCGAAGGCCACCGCAGCGAAGGCGACGAGTCCACGCCGCGAATTCGTGGCGGAACTGGCGGCCAGCCACAGCACCGCGGTCGACCCGGCGATCAGGAAGTAGTACTGGTTCTGGAAGCCGAAGATCAGATCCTCGCCTTCGAGCGGAACCAGCGCGATCAGGCCGAGCACGACCGCGAAATAGCGCAGCGGCGTGCCGGCATGGCGGAAGAACAGGCAGATCGGAACCGCGAATGCGGCGGCGTACAGCAGGCAGTTGAACAGCGCGACCGGCACGTTGTCGAACTGGCCCTGGTTCAGCACGATTGCGGCGAGCCCGAGCAGACGCGTCGGCACGATCGTGTGCTCGTTGTGCGGTTTGAACAGGTCGAGCAGCGACAGCTGGCCGTTGGTCCACGGGCGCAGCACGTTGTCGATCAGCGCAATCCATTCGTCCGAGTACGGCATCGGATTGGCCAGTGCCGCGACCAGCGCGACATGCAGCGCCGCGGCGGCGACGATGAAGCCCGCGAGCAGCGCGACATGGTGCAGGGATCGCCGTTCGACAGGCGCACCGCGGCGGATCGCAGGCGGCTGCACCGTCGATGTCTCAACCTCGTTTATCATCTGCCGAGTCAGTCCCGTCGCCTGTTCCCCTGCCACGCGAACGCGTGCGGTCGCCCGCGCCGGTCGAAGGTTTCGGGCTCCATGTCTCGCCGCTGGATCGCGCCGGAGTGGCGCTGACCGCGTCATTGTACGCTGCCGCTCCGCGCGCAGTCATGTCGGTGCCGCGGTCATGGCCGCCGGATCGGATCTAGTCTCGCGGGTTGCCGCTCGCCGCCGCGGTCACGGCGCCGGCGGAGCGGGAGTCATCCGGACCGGTGCGCGCGGGAGCGGTCACCGCGGGTGCACCGACACCGATCCATTGCCCCCAGCCTGTGCCGTTGTCCTCGGCGCTGATGACATACGAGCTGCACGAATCCGCCGCTGCGCGGATGCGAATGGCGCTCCACGCCCAGACGCGCGGCGGATGGTCGGCGAACACGGTTTCGCGGCGATCGCCATCGATGCGCTCGATGCGCAGGAACGTATTGCCCGGCTCCGGCCCTGCCGCGAACGGAACAACGACCGGTCCACAGGCCGTGAACGGGCCGATCGTCAAACGACCGGTTGCGGCGTCGCTCGCGACCCATGTCGCATAGAGCGGAAAGCGCCAGCCGCCGGTTTGCATCCCGCCCGGGAAGCCCTGGTCCGCCCACGGGCCCGTGTACGCGACTTCGGCGCGGGCGGCGATCAAGGCGGGATCGTCGTGCAACGCCATCAACTCGGCCCGGCATGCGCCGTCGCCGTCGCCGGGCGGGAGCAGAAACAGCACGTCCGTTGCGTGATAGCTCCAGAGCGTCGAGGTCGGCGAACCGTGGAATGGGCTGTACACGGTGCCCTGGATGCGATAGCCGCTGTCGAGGAGTGCCTGCAGTTTCGCTCGCGTATAGCGGTCGCCGTTGTCGGACGCGCTGTACAAGAACTTTCCGCAAAGCTCACGCCGCAACTGCGGGATCAGGAAGACGCCGTTCGGAGCGGCCACCACGGGGAGCGTGCCGCCCGCGCTTGCCCGCTCCTGCTCGTCGGCGATCAGGCGCCGATAGTTGTTGTCGCGCAGCAAGTGATACAGCTTTGCGCTGACCGCCAGCGAAGGGTACGCGAGCAGTATTGCCGCAGTACCGGCGAGCGCGGCCGGGAGATACGGTTCCGTGCGCAGGATCGGTGCTCGCGCCAGCAGCCACGACCGAATGCGGCGCACGATTACCGCCGCGGCGAAAGCCGCCAGCGCGAACATCAGCGGCAGGACGTGGCTGAAGTTGCGCTCGAAGAGCGTGTGGGTCTGGAGGAAGTACAGCAAGGTGAGCAACGGCCCGGCGAGCGCCAGCGCGCAAATGATGTTTCTGCGTCGAACGAGCACGGCGTAGCCGACGATCGCCAGCGCCGGGACGACCGGGCCCAAGGTGTATGCAAGATAGGAGGCGCCGAAGCCGAAACGCTCCAAGAGGCCGGCGTCGGCAATCCCGTAGGGCCAGATTCCGCCTGCGTACTGCCGCAGCAGGAGGTCGACTCCGCGCAGATACTCCGACGGGGCAATCAATGCGTACGGCGCACCGAGTGCAAAGCCGAGCGCGATGCCGCACGCATACAAGAACAGGACGCCAACTGCGCGTGCCGGGCCGAACGCTTGCCAGGCAGGGTCAGAGCGCACGCGCACGGCGGCGATCAGTGGCGGAAAGAACAGAAGCGGCGCAAATGAAATCTTTGCCGCAAGCAGGAAACCGCCGATCGTTGACGCCAGCAGCAGGACGACCGCGATGCGCAGCCTGAGCGACATAGTGATCAGCACGAACAGCAACGTCGCCGCCGTGAAAAACGCGTCCGGGCGCGCGTAGATGCTGTCCTGAAACAGCGTGACGTTCGAAGCCGTCAGCAGCGCTGCGAGGACCGCCGCGTCGGCGGCGTTCGCCAGTCGCCAGGCGATCAGTCCGGCGAGCACGACGGCGATGCCGGCGAACAGGCAGTTCATCTGGCGCAGATGCCGGCGCAGCGCGGCATGGTCGGCAGCGTCCGCCGCGGCGTGCCCGGTCAGCACCTCCAGGGCGGCAGCGCTCAGGTAGTACGACGAGAAGTTGAACATGTCGTTGCGGTATGCCGCGTCGACGCCGGTGCGCGCCCAGTTCGTGTCGAGCGTTCGATTCGCCAGCACCTTGCCGACCACCTGCTCGGCGACCTGTTCATCCGGATGAAGGTAGTCGGACTTGAGCGCCTGCCAGTGCGCGACGACGGAACAGATCGCGATGGCCAGCACCAGGATTGCGGCGATCGTGCGTGTCGGGGTTCCCCTCATCGCCGGCATGAACCTGGCCCGTCAGCGTTGCAGCACGATGCGACTGTAGCGGGGATCGCAGTAGCTTTCACGCACGGCGTCTTCGAACGGCGTCTGCGCCACGCCGAACACCTGGCGCGTGTCGACGCCGTGGAATTCGTCGCCGGCCGACAGCGCGTCCAGTTGCGACGCGGTGAACGGAGGCTTGCCGCTGAACAGCGCATAGACGCGCAAAAGCCAGCGGAACAGCGCGAATGGAATCGGCACGATCAGCGTGCGCAGGCCCTTTGCCCGCTTGATGGTGCGGATGATGTCGATGTAGTCGATGCGCGTGTTGCCGCAGATGTCGTAGACCGCCGCTGGCTGGTCTTCGATACACCGCACGATACAGCGGCAGAAGTCGCCCTCGTACAGCGGCTGGCGCATGTAGCGGCCGTCGCCGGGAATCGGAAACACCGGTGTCCTGGCCATGAAGCGCGACAGCCAGCCCAGGTGCTTCGGATCGAACCAGCCGAACATCAGCGTCGGCCGCAGGACGCAGTGGCCCAGGCCGCTTTCCGCGACCAGCTTTTCCTGCGCCTTCTTGGTGTTCGTGTAGTCATCGTCGGCGACCGAATTGACCACCGAAGAGCTGATGTGCACGAGATACGGAACTGCCGCGGCCCGCGCTGCGGCGAGCACGCGCCGCGTGGCGTCGACGTTGTTGCGCTCGAACAGCGCCGGATACTTGCCGGTGATCTGCGCGTGCAGCTGGACGACGCAGGCGGCGCCGGCGAAGCTCCTTTCCCACGCGCCGGGTTCGGCCAGGTCGGCTTGTATCACCTCGACCTCGGGATGCAGGCCACGCAGGATGCCGAGGTTGTAGTCGTGCTTGTCGATTGCGACGAGCCGGGTATAGCCCTGCGCCTTCAGTTCGACGATGAGGTTCTGGCCGACCAGGCCGGCGGCGCCGGTCAGCACGATCTTCGCGCCCTTGTCGATCATGCGCGAGTTACAGCTTGAGCTTCTTGAACAACGGTTCGGGAATGTGCCGGATCACGAGCATGATCCAGCGCCAGAACCACGGCAGGTAGACGATATTGCGGCGCCGGTCGATCGCTTTGACGATGCCCGCGGCGATCGCGTCCGGCTGCGCCCACAGCGCTCCCTTGTCGGCGATGCCGGCGGTCATCGGCGTGTCGACGAAACCGGGCTTGATCGTCAGCACGTCGACGTTGGCCTTGGCCAGCCGCTGGCGCAGTCCGCCGAGGAAGGCCGTCACCGCCGCCTTGGCGCTGCCATAGGCGTAGTTGCTCTGGCGGCCGCGATCGCCGGCGACCGAGGAGATCACCGCGAGCGTTCCGTGCCGTTGCGCTTCGAGGCGGTTTGCCAGCAATGTCAGCAGCGCCATCGTGCTGACCGCATTGATATCGAATTCGCGCCGCAGCGCATCGACCGACGTCTGGCATTGCGCCTGGTCGGACAGCGTGCCGTGGGCGATCAGCACGACGTCGATGCCACCGAGCTGGCGTACGGCCGTGTCCAGCACGCCTTCATGCGCGCCGAAGTCGGCCACGTCGAGCGTCGCCGTTTCCGCGCGCATCGCGCCGCGTACGGCCAGATCCGCCGCAACGGTGCGCAGGTGTCCGGCGTTGCGCGCCACGAGGAACAGCGCATCGCCGCGCGCCGCGAACCGGCGCGCGCAGGCCTCGGCGATTGCCGAGGTGGCGCCAATGATCAGGATCTTCTTCAAGCGCTACTCCATGACCCGGCGCCAGAACCCCGAGGAAAAATGCGGGTCCACGTGCGCCAGCATTTCCTGCCAGCGCGGAAAATAACGGCGGAACCGTTCGCCGCGCAGGCGCGCGTCCTTCGCCGGATAGACCGCGCCGCCGGCCGCGACGACGATATCGTCGAGCCGCTCGAGCAGACAGAAAGTCGCCGCGCCGCGATTGGGAAAGTCCAGCGCCAGCGTGGTCCCCGCGCGCGGAAACGACAGGATACCAGCGGCCGGCCGCTCGGTGAACACCTTGAGCACCGACAGGAATGAGCCCGATCCGCTCGCGGCGATCGTGCGCAACAATTCGGCGATCGCATCGGCGGAAGCGGCCGGGGGCACGACGCACTGGTATTGCAGGAAGCCGCGCGGGCCGTAGATGCGGTTCCAGTCGCCGATTGCGTCGAGCGGATAGAAGTATGGCTGGTACGGCGTCGTTGCGTCGCCGCGCCGCGTGCCGTGGAAATAGAGCGCGTTGAACGCGCGCAGCGTGAGGCCGTTGACCAGCGGCACCGGCGGCGTGAACGGCACCCCGATGCGCCTTCGGCGTGGCAGCGGATGGGAATCGGCCGAATGATTGGCGCGCATGAACAGGCCGCGCCCGAAAGTCTTGCCCGAGCCGGCGCAGTCGATCCAGGCGACGGTGTACTCATGCTCGCGTTCCGATTGCGTCGACAACGCAAAAAACTCGTCGAGGCCGCTGAACGCCAGGGTCTGCGTCGCCATCCACGGACCGGCAATGCGCTTCAGGGCGAATTCGGCCCAGGTGATGAGGCCGGTCAGGCCGAGCCCGGCGATCGTCGCGCCGAACAGCGAAGCGTTGTCCGCGCGGCTGCAGACCAGGCGCGCGCCGTCCGAACGCAGCAGTTCGAACGCGAGCAGGTGCTCGCCGAACGTGCCGGCGCGATGATGGTTCTTGCCATGCACGTCGTTGGCGATCGCGCCGCCGACGGTGATGTACTGCGTGCCCGGCGTTACCGGCAGGAACCAGCCGCGCGGCACGGCGAACGCGAGGATCTCCGAGAACAGCGTGCCGCTTTCGCAGCGCAGGACGCCGCTGCCGGCATCGAAGGCAATCAGGCGGTCGAGCCCGCGCGTGTGCAGCAGCGTGCCGCCATCGTTCAGGCAGACGTCGCCGTAGCTGCGGCCGTTGCCGAACGGCAGCAGGGAACCGGCGGCGCCGGGCAAGCCGGCGTCGCGCCAGTATAAAGGTATAATTTGCTGCGAAGCGCGCGGGTAGCGCCCCCACGACACGCCGGCTGTCATCAGATGGCCCCGGCGACGATCACGACCGCGATCGCCAGCAGCAGGCGGCTGGTCCGGTCCGAGAGCGCGAACACGACCGGGTCGTCATGCATGTCGCCGCGATGCGCGATCAGCCAGGCACGGCTGATCCAGTACAGCAGCAGCGGGCACAGCAGCCATAGCACCGGCGGATGGCGGTAGAGCAGTTCGCTCGCCGTGCTGTTGATGTACAGCGCGAGCACGAGCACGGCGAGATAACCGCTGGTGGCGCCGAGCGTCTGCACCAGCGGCAGGTCGTCGACGGCGTAGCCGCGGCCGGCGCTGCGGCTGTCGCCGGCCATCAGCAGCCCGCGCAATTCGGTGTAGCGCTTGATCATCGCCAGGCTCAGGAACAGGAACATCGAAAACGCCAGCAGCCAGAACGACACGCCGATGCGCAGTGCCGCGGTGCCGCCGATGATGCGGATCGTGTACAGCGCAGCCAGCACGACCGTGTCGAGCATCGCGACGCGCTTCAACGCGAACGAATAAGCCAGCGTCAGCACGTAGTAGCCGGCCAGCACCAGCGCGAACAGGTTCGAAATCGACAGCGCCAGGGCCAGCGCGGCGAGCGTCAGCAACGGCGCAGCGATCAGGCCGGAAGTTATCGGCAGGGTTCCGGCCGCAAACGGGCGCAGGCGCTTGCGCGGATGGCGCCGATCGGCATCCAGGTCGAGCAGGTCATTGAGCAGATAGACGCCGGAGGCGCACAGGCAGAAGCTGAAGAACGCCAGCGCCGAGCGCAGCAGCGCGTCGGGCTGCAGCACGAGGTGCGCGGTCAGCAGCGGCAGGAACACCAGCAGGTTCTTCAACCACTGGTGCAGGCGCAGCGCGCGGATCCAGGTGCGCAGGTGGCCTCGATCGCGCGCGAACACGCGCTCGACTTCGCTGACGGCTCCGGCGCGCCGCGCCAGCGCGGGCGCCGCGTTGACGACGATCGCCCGCCGCGCGCGTCGCCAGACATGCAGGTCGCGCGCCTCGTTGCCGGCGTAGTCGAAGCCGCGCTCGCCGAAGCGCCGGCTCAATTCGTCGCCTTTCGCGTCGCCGGACAGGTTGCGCGTGCCGTCGCTCGCCAGCACCTCGTCGAAGCCGCCGACATGCGCCGCGACCGCGTCGGCGAACTTGCGGTCCGATGCGGTGCACAGCACGATGCGCCGCCCGCCGACACCGTTGCGCAGCCATTCGAGCACGCGTGCTTCGTACGGCAGCGTCGTGACGTCCACCTCGGCGCGCTGCGCGATCTCGCGCTTTAGGCGTGCCTTGCCATGTGCGAGCCAGTAGCCGAAGCGCAGCAGGTGCAAGGGATTGTGCCGCAGCAGGCTGAGCGCGGATTCGGCCAGCATGTCCGAACGGATCAGCGTGCCGTCCAGATCCACGCACAGCGGAATATCGGGGTCCTGCGTCTGCGGGTCGGGGCGTTCGGCGGCGTTCACGGTGCCAAGAATACTAGATGCGACGGCGCGCGCGGCGCGCGGCGGTGTTCGGCCACTCACCCCCACCCCGGCCCTCTCCCGCTGGCCGGGGAGATGGGAGAGGGCAACGTCACGTTCCCGAGGCGCAGCGAGCCGCGCGCACCGCTCCGACCCCCGACCCGCGAAAGCGGCGAGAGCGAAGGGTGACGGGCTGAGAGGTGAGGGCGCGAGCGAGAGGGTGAGGAGGTAGAGAGTGCGAGAGTGAGTCTCGTGTCGAGCCGTCGTGCGGGGTGCGGTGATGCACGCCATCGGCGTCGCGGTGTGCGCGGGCGCGAGACTCCGTTGGCAGCGGTGCCGGTGTTGGGCGGCAGCAGCGATTCGATCAGGCCTGCAATTGCGGCCGCAGCGCCTCGAACAATGCCAGCGCCTGCGGATTGGCCAGCGCATCGGTGTTCCTGACCGGGCGGCCGTGGATCGTCTCGCGCACGGCCAACTCGGTGATCTTGCCGGAAATCGTGCGCGGGATATCGGCGACCTGGAGGATCTTCGCCGGCACATGGCGCGGTGTCGTGTTGTCGCGAATCTGCCTGGCGATTCGCGCGCGCAGCGCGTCATCGAGCGTAACGCCTTCGCGCAGACGCACGAACAGCAGCACGCGCACGTCATGGTCCCATTCCTGGCCGACCGCGATCGATTCGAGCACTTCGGGCAGCTGCTCGACCTGGCGGTAGATCTCGGCCGTACCGATGCGTACGCCGCCCGGGTTGAGCACCGCGTCGGAGCGGCCGTAGATCACGATGCTGTCATGCTCGGTCAACAATGCATGGTCGCCGTGGCACCAGACGTTCGGGACTTTGGAAAAATACGCATTGTGGTATTTTTCGCCTTGCGGATCGTTCCAGAAACCGATCGGCATGCACGGAAACGGCGCGGTGCAGGCCAGTTCGCCTTTTTCCTCGCGCACCGGTTCGCCGGCGTCATTGAGGATCTCGACCTTCAGGCCGAGGCCGCGGCACTGCAGCTCGCCACGCCACACCGGCAGTACCGGACTGCCGAGCGCGAAACACGAAATGATGTCGGTGCCGCCGGAAATCGACGACAGCATCACGCGCTCCTTCACGTCGCGGTAGACGTAGTCGAAGCTCTCGTCGGCAAGCGGCGAGCCGGTCGACAGGATCGTCTTGAGCGACAGCAGCTTGTGCGACTCGCGCGGCTTGATGCCGGCCTTCTCGATCGCGGCGATCCATTTGGCGCTGGTGCCGAACACCTCGATGCCGACCTCGTCGACCAGGTCCCACAGCACGTTGCCGTCCGGATGGAACGGCGAGCCGTCGTACAGCACGATCGTCGCGCCGACCGCGAGGCTCGACACGAGCCAGTTCCACATCATCCAGCCGCAGGTCGTGTAGTAGAAGATGGTGTCTTCGCGCTTGAGGTCCGTATGCAGCACGAGTTCCTTCAGGTGCTGGATCAGCGTGCCGCCGGCGCCGTGCACGATGCATTTCGGCACGCCGGTCGTGCCCGACGAATACATGATGTAGAGCGGGTGGTCGAACGGCAGCATCTCGAAGCGCAGCGGCTGCACCTGGCTGCCGAGAAAGTCGGGCCAGGCGACCGCGCCGCGCAGGCCGCCGAGTTTCGGAGCCTCGCTGCCGTACGGGATCACGACGAGTTTCTCGATCGCCGGGATCTGTTCGAGCACCGAACGCATTTTTTCCAGGCAGTCGAAACGCTTGCCGCCATAGCCATAGGCGTCGGCCGTGAAGAGTACCTTCGGCGCGATCTGGCCGAAGCGGTCGACCACGCCGTTGATGCCGAAGTCCGGCGAGCACGACGACCACACCGCGCCGATCGACGTCGTCGCCAGCATCGCCACCACGGTTTCCGGAATGTTCGGCAGGAATCCGGCCACGCGATCGCCCACACCGATGCCGGCTTCGCGCAGCGCGTGCGCGAGACGGCCGACCTGATCGTGCAGGTCGGCATAGGTGAGCTGGCGCTTGTGACCCCATTCGTTGCGCGCGATCAGCGCGACGCGGTCATCCTTGTGGCGCAGCAGATTCTGGGCGAAGTTCAGGCGCACGCCGGGAAACCAGCGCGCACCGGGCATCTTGTCGCCGTCGACCAGCACCTGCTCGAAGTCGCCGGATGCGCGGATGCCGCAGAATTCCCACACCAGCTGCCAGAATTTCGCCGGCTGGCGCACCGAAAAATCGTACAGAGGCGAGTAGCGGCGGATATCCTCGTTGCCGGTCTGCTCGCGCACGAAGCGCATGAAGCGGCTGATGTTGGCACCCTCGATGCGTTCCTTGCTCGGCTCCCAGATCGGTGCAGTCATGCCCTAGCGCCTGTGATGTCAAATGGGTCTGTGATGCAGGGCGGATTATAAGGCAGCGTGCCGATGCGCTGCCGGGCGCATCCCTCGGCCGAGGACGGCGTGTGATCTTTCATCACACCATCGTCACGTCCGGTTCCGGCCGGCGGCCGAAAGTCCCCGGTTCAAACGAATCTCGACATCGTCGCCCGGGCTTGCGTGTGTCCGCCTACTGCACCGAATAAGTCCCGTCAGCGCGCAGAGTGACATGATCGCCGATATGCGCGGTCGTCGTGTAGGTCGCGTCGGCGAAACGCACCGAGACGGTATAGGCGCCGGGATACGGCGTGGCGAAGGTCAGGTCGTATTGCGTGTTGGCCAGGTAGCCCGAACCGCCGTCGACGACCTGCGTCATGATCACACCAGGCCGCAACACCGGGCTGACATGAACCACGCGCCCGGCCTGGTTGTGTTCGCCGTTCCTGCCGACGATGCTGACGACGATCGTGTCGAAGCTCGTCGCCTGGTTGATGAACGGCACCAGCGAGGTCGAGCGCAATGCCAGGTCCATCGTTCCGCTGAGATCGAAATCGGCCGCCGCGGGCGCGTCGAACCAGGTCACCTGGGTCGGCGCCAGGCCATCCTGGTAGAAGTCGTGCTGGACGAACTGGCCGCCGCGGTTGAGCAGCAGGTGCGGCGGCACGTGCGGGTTGCCGATGTCGACGCAATTGTTGTCGTCCGGAACCGGATCGAAACTCGCATCGCAGCCGCCCGCCAGCAGTATGTCGGGCAGTCCGTCGCCGTCGACATCGACGGCCTGGATGCCCCAGGCGTCCGCCATGAAGAAGTGCGGAATCACGTCGCTGTGATCGACGAAGTTGCCGAGGCCGTCGAGCTTGAACACGCCGACGCCTTCGCCGCCGGCCTCGCTCGACTCGGCGCCGTCGATCAGCAGCGTCAACTGGCCCGAGTTGTCGAGGTCGAAGAACTTCGCGCCTTCGTCGTGGAACAGCGGCAGGCCGTTGGTCGAGGGGGTCGTCACGGTGCAGTTGTAGTAGTTGTACGTCGCGATCTGGAACGACGACGGCAGCATGCGCGGGCCCTGGTCGAGGAAATGCGGCACGCCGTTGGCGTCGTTGCCCTGGTTCAGGAACAGATGGCTGGCGACGTACAGGTCGATGCGCCCGTCGCCGTTCACGTCGACCGCCTGCGCGCCTTCGACGCGGCAATTTTTCGGCACGGCGCGCAAGGCAACGGTCGCGTCGGGATCGGCGGGTACGCCGGTGAGGTCCGATACGTCGGTGAAGTGGCCCGTGCCGTCGTTGATCAGCATCCAGCTGTGTTCGTCCGGCGTGTTCATGCTGTACTGCGGAATGTAGATGTCGAGGTAGCCGTCGCCGTTGAAGTCGGCGATCACCACCGTTTCGCCAAAACCGCGAATGTCGAGGTTCAGGAAATCGGTGTCCTCGACGAACTGGTTGTTGCCGAGGCCGCGGAAGAAAAGCACCTGCGACGACGTATCGTCGATATCGGAATAGACGTTCGAGATGATGTCGTCGATGCCGTCGCCGTCGAGGTCGGCATAGCGCAGGTCGCGATACTTGCGCCCGTTTGCGCGCAACGCGGCCAGTCCCATCGTGTTTTCGTTGAGCACGGTGAAATTGCCGTGACAGTCGCCGAGCGCGTCGAGCACGTCGACGCAGCCGTCGTGGTTGAAGTCGCCGATCGCCATCGCGCCCCATTCCGGAATCAGGTGGGGCAGGTATTCGACGATGTAGGCTTCGGGACTCGGCGGCAACTGCACGCCGAGATAGGCGGCACTCAACGCGAAGTAGCGCTTGTCGGCATAGCCGGTGTCGTTGCGGCCGAACACCAGCGACGGGCCGGAGGCAGCGACCGGCACGCCACTGCTTGCCGGAAAATTCGCCGCCGACGCGTAGACCGTATAGGCGGGCGACCCGCTGACCGGCTGCCAGGCGACGGTCACCTGATTGTTGATCTTCGTGATGGTCGGTCGATCCATCGCCATGCGCCAGCCGTTCAGCGCCGTGTACGGCATGTCGGCAGTCGCCGCGATGAATCCGGTCGCCTGCACTGTCGCGCCCTGCATCTGCCAGAGGGCGACATTGCCCAGCGTATCGGCCAGGACGACGTCGGCACGGCCATCGCCGTTGACGTCGCTCGCGCCGAGAATGGTCCAGGCGGAGGTCAGCGGCGGGGCGGGGCGCGCGAGACTGTCGAAGCCGCTGCTGAAAATCGTGTCGCTGGCCGCATACACCGAGGACGACCCCGGCGCTATTGGCACTGCCGTGAATTTCGTGCCGTTCATCAGCCACAACGCGGTCTGCGTGCCGTTGCGCCAGAGGATGTCGGTGATGCCGTCGCCGTTGAAGTCGGCGACTGCCGCAACCGTCCAGCCCGCGTAGGTGCCTGCCTGCAGTGTCGTGGTGAAGATGCCGGTGCCGTTGTGCAGGCGCCACAGGATCACGTCGCCGTTGGCCGCGCGCCAGAAGATCGCGGCATCCGAATGCGTATCGACATCGCCGATGCCGAGGAAGGTCCAGTCTGCGGCGGCCGTGCCGGCGAGCGTGATCGTCTGCGGCGCATTGCAGCCGTTCATCAGGTAGACGTCGACGCTGCCGTCGGGCGCACGCCACGCGACATCGTCGATGCCGTCACCGTTGAGATCGCCAAGGCCGAGGAAGCTCCAGCCCGGATCGATGCTGCTGGCGACGACGCACGACTGTTGCACCGTGCCGTTGCTGACGCGCCAGATCGACAGCCGATTGGTCGAATCGACCCAGAGGATGCCGCCGGGGCTGCTGCCGAAGAAATTGCCGCTGCCGACGATCGACGAGCCGGCATCGGGCGCCGGCGTGAGCGTGGCGCGCGCGCCCACCGCGAGGCCGTTCATCTGCCACACCACCGGGTTGCCGAAGTGCGAGCGCCAGACCAGATCCTGCTTGCCGTCGCCGTTGAAGTCGGCGCTGGCGGCGTGCGCGACGCCGCAAAGTATCGTCGCGGCCACGATCAGGCAAACGCAAGGATTTTTCATGCTGCCACAGTACCCCGGAAACGCAGGTCAATCCGTGGACCAACGCAACAAGTCGCGGCGCGTTGACCACGCCGCGTGGAACATGCCATCGATCCTCAGCTGCCCAGCGCCTGCTCGAGTTCGGGAATGATCTTGAACAAGTCGCCGACCAGGCCGATGTCGGCCACCTCGAAGATCGGCGCTTCGCCGTCCTTGTTGATTGCGACGATCGTGCCGGCATCCTTGATGCCGGTCAGGTGCTGGATCGCGCCGGAAATGCCGATCGCCATGTACAGCTCGGGTGCGATGATCTTGCCGGTCTGGCCGACCTGCAGGTCGCTTGGCACATAACCCGCGTCGACCGCGGCGCGCGACGCGCCGACTGCTGCGCCGAGCTTGTCGGCAAGCTTGAAAATGACCGCGAAGTTTTCCGCCGAGCCGACTCCGCGGCCGCCGGAGACCACGCGGCTGGCACTTTGCAGGTCAGGCCGGTCGCTCTTGCCCTGTGCCAGGTCGACGAAGCGCGTATGTGCCGGCAGCGCCGCCGCCGGCGACGACGATTCGATCGGCGCTGCGCTGGCGCCGTTGCCGGCGGCCGCATACGAGGCCGTGCGTACGGTGCCGACGACGACCTGGTCCGCCGGCGCCTGCACGGTGACGATCGCGTTGCCGGCGTAGATCGGGCGCTGAAACGTGTGCGCGTCGATCACGCTCATGATGTCTGACACCTGGGCGACGCCGAGCAATGCGGCGACGCAGGGCGCGACGTCCTTGCCGAACGTCGTCGAAGGTGTGAATACGTGGCTGTAGCCGTTCTTCGCGACGGCGGCAACCTGCGGGGCGTAGACGGCGGCGAGCGGGTGTGCGTTCGCTGCATTGGCGACAGTCAACACCTTCGACACGCCGTCGATCCTGGCCGCCTCGGCGGCAATCGTGTCGGGCGCGTCGGCAAGCACGAGCACATCGATTGTTTCGGGTTTCAGCTCGCGCGCGCAGGACACGCAGCGCGCCGTGCTGGAATTGAGCTTGCCGTTCAGATGTTCGGCGACGATCAAGACCTTGCTCATCAGATCAGCCCCCTGGTTTTGAGCGCCGCGACCAGTTCGGACGCGTCTTTGACCATGACGCCTTTCGTGCGCCTGGCCGGCGGCGCGTAGGCCGTCGTCTTCAGGTGATCGCCGGACTCGACGCCGAGGCTCGCGAATTCGATCGTTTCCATCGGCTTGGATTTTGCCTTCATGATGTCCGGCAGCTTGATGAAGCGCGGTTCGTTCAGGCGCAGGTCGGTCGTGATGACGGCCGGCAGGTCGACCTCGATCGTTTCCAGGCCGGCATCGACTTCGCGCGTGACCTTCGCCACGTTGTTCGCGATCTCGACCTTCGAGGCAAACGTTGCCTGCGGCCGCTGCCACAGCGTCGCCAGCATCTGGCCGGTCTGGTTGCAGTCGTCGTCGATCGCCTGCTTGCCGAGGATCACGAGTTGCGGCTGCTCCTTCTCGATCAGCTTGAGCAGCGTTCGCGCCGCCGTCAGCGGCTGGATCGCGCTCGACGTGACGACGTGGATCGCGCGATTGGCGCCCATCGCCAGTCCGTTGCGCAGATGGGCCTGTGCGTCGGCCGGGCCGATCGTGACGACGACGACCTCGGTCGCGATGCCCTTTTCGCGCAGGCGCAGCGCTTCTTCGAGCGCGATATCGTCGAACGGGTTGGCCGACAGCTTGACGCCGTCGGTGACGACGCCGGAGCCGTCCGGCTTGACCTGGATGCGCACGTTGAAGTCGACGACGCGCTTGTACCCCACCAGAATTTTCATTCGATCTTCGACCCCGCTGCCGGCCTCGTGCCGGCGGAAAGGAGCGAATTCTACCGTGTGTGGACGCTGCTGCGCAGGTCAGACGGCGGGTGGCCCAAAATGCTCCGGCATTTTCCGGCGTGTCCGCCATTTTCGGGCGGCCAAAAAAAGAGGGCCGCTTGCGCGGCCCGGAAGTGGGTACAGCAAGTGAGTCAGGTCAGCCTGGAGGCTTGTGGCCCTTGCCGGCCCAGCGTGCGCCGGTCATTTCGTCGGCTTCGATGAAGCCGTCGCCGTTCTTGTCGAGCCTGGCGAAGCGCGTCCTGGCCGCGGCCAGGAATTCGTCCTGCGTCACGACGCCGTCGCCGTTGCTGTCCATGTGCTTGACGAGGCGATCGGCAACCTCAATGGCGCGATTCTGTGCGCGCGGCGACGTGGCAATCTCGCTCGCCGTGACCTTGCCGTTGTGCTGCGCGTCGAACTGCGCGTACAGCGCCTTGGCAGCAGCAACGTACTCGTCGAGCGTGACGACGCCGTCGTGGTTGGTATCGGCCTTGGCGAAGCGCGCCTGCGCCGACGGCGGCAGCGGTCGGGCCTGGTCGGCCTGCGCAGCGCCGCGGCCCCAGCGGGGTGCGGTCAGTTCATCCGGCGTCAGTTTGCCGTCACCGTTCTTGTCGAGCCGGGCGAAACGCTTCTGCGCGGCCGCGATGAACTCGTCCTGCGTCATGTAGCCGTTGCCGGCCGTGTCGAGGCGTTTGACAAGGGCGTTGGCGCGATGGTCGATGCGCTCGATCGCCGCCTTCGAGCTGGCGATATCGGCGGCGTCGATGCTGCCCTTGTTCTGGCTGTCCATGCTCTTGAAGCGCGCGCCGCTGGCGGCGAGATATTCGTCGAGCGAGATGCGGCCGTCGCCGTTGCTGTCCATCTTCTGCAGCATGTGCTGGTAGATGCCCGCGTGCGCGCCCGCGGCTGCCGGGTCTGCCTGGGCGAAAGCCGCGGCCGACATGGCGGCGAGCGGCAACGCCGCGAACGCGGCATGGCGAATGGTGCGATACATGAATCCTCCGAATGGGTGGTGGTGTTGGTCCACGGGAGGAGAACAACGTGCAAGGCACAGCCGAGTTGACGGCGCGCGGGCGGCGCGCGCGTAAAGGCTCGTAAACGTCTGTAAATGGCGCAGCGCGCGGCGCGCCGATTGCGGCTGTCAGCGCTTCGCCGCCGCCGCGCTGGCCGCGACGGCCTCGGCAAACCGCTCGGCCGAATCCGGCGCATGGTCGAAGAAAAGCGATGGCTCGGTCAGTTCCAGTTCGAGCACGCACGGCGCGCCGCCCGCGTCGTGGATCAGGTCGATGCGAGCGTACAGCAGCGGCCCCGGGAACGGCATCGCGGCGAGCGTGCGCTCGGCCAGGCGCAGTTCGTCCGGGCTCGGCGCACGCGGCGTGATGTGCTCGGTCGCAAACAGCGCGCGGGTCGGTCCTTCGCCGCGGCGCAGCAGCGGGCCCTTGCGGATGGCATGGCTGAAGCGGCCGGCAAAGAAAATCAGCGCGGTCTCGCCGTGTTCGTCGACGCGATCGAGGTAAGGCTGCAGCAACACGCTGCGCCGCCCGTCGAGCAGGCGCTGGCAATGCGCCACGGCGGCCTCGATCTCGTCGCGCTCGTAGCGCTGCGCGTCGCGCGAACCGGCGCCGATCGCCGGCTTGACCACGAACTCGCCGCCGCCATCGCCGTCCGACGGCGGCACGTGGTGTCGCAGAAATGACTCGAGCGCGCCGCGCGCCGACTCGCCCGGTTCGACGAACACGCTCGGAACCGTTGCGATGCCGGCTTCGGCCAGGTCGTTCAGATAGTGCTTGTCGGTGTTCCAGCGCACCACGGCAAGCGGGTTGAGCAAGGTCGTCCTGGCCGCGGCCCGCGTTGCCCAATCGAGGAATTCCGGCAGGCGCTGCGAGTAATCCCAGGTCGAGCGCAGCAGCGCCAGGTCGAAGCTGGACCAGTCGACCGCGACGTCGTCCCAGTCGACCACGCTGACGTGTATGCCGGGCAACGCGCGCAGCGCCGCTTCGAGCGGCGGCAGGTCTTCATCGAGGTCGCGCGCGGCGGCAGCCGTGACCAGCGCCAGCGTCGGTGTCGGGCCGGAACGGCCGCTCGGGATCGATGACATGGCGGTGGGTACTCGGTTGCTGGATTCGGCCGTCTGCGACGGCCGGGAAAATCCGCGCAGGCTCGAACGCTCGCCGACGGCGACGTCGCGTCCCATGGTAAGGCTTCGCGCGTTCGGCTGTGAAGCAGCTCGCGTCGTCATCGACCGGGTGCGTCGTGGCAAACGGCATGCGGTTCGATCGCGTCCGGTCGCAGCCTCCGAGGATCGAACGTTGCGGTTCCGGTTGGCGGCCGATGACTGCACCGCCTTGATAATTCCTTTCGTCGCCGCGAGCCCGAACCGACGGCACGTGCCCGGAATTCTGAATTTGCGCTGTACGCTCCAAGCGCAGCGAGCCGGCATTCCAAGCCAATTCACAAAGATATTCGTATCGTGGTCTGACGATGGCACGTTGCGTGCCGTCAAGAGTCCGCACACCAATTAGGAGGCAGCATGTCCCTGAAAACTGCAGCGTTGAGCGTTGCCATTGGTCTGGGCGCAATCGTATTGCCGAGCGTCGGCAGTGCGCGCGTCTATCTGGATGTCGACATTGCGCCGCCGGCACCGCGCGTCGAAGTCGTTCCGGCTGCCCGCGTCGGCTACGTGTGGGCACCGGGCTACTGGAATTATGAAGGCCGCCGTCACGTCTGGGTCAAGGGCCACTACATCCGCGAGCATCGTGGCCACCACTGGGTCGCCGACAGCTGGGAGCAGCGCGGCAACCGCTGGCACCGCGTGGAAGGCCATTGGGATTGACGCCTGATCCACGGCGTCGGCAAAGGCATGAAAAGCATGCGGGGCCGGATCTTCCGGCCCCGTTTTTTTGCGCCCGTGCTGAACAAGCGCCGTCGAGCCGGCGCCGATGCAACGGCACGCTCGAGCTATCGTCCCGGGCGCCGGCCTTGCGTTATGCTGATTGCCGGTATCCCGGGCGTACTGCGTCTCAATGCAAGGTTTCCGCGCCAAGCTGTACAAGATCGGCTATCTGCGTTGCGTCGATGTTCCGGCTGGCGTTTCGCGCGCCCTGGGCGATGAGTCGTCGATACCGGTCCGCGGCAGCGCCGCCGGCGTGGCCTTCCGCTCGACGCTGACGCCGCGCGGCAACCACATGCATCGCCTGTTCGTGCACAGCCGCGTCTGGCGCACGCGCTGGATCGACGTCGGCGACACGATCGAGGTCCAGATCGAGCGCGACATGGAATCGCGCGAGCCCGACACGCCGTACGACTTCCTGAAGGCGCTCGAAAGCCGTCCGGCCGCGCGCAGCTTCTACGACAAGGCATCGACCGCCCTGCGCCGCGAAATCGGCAACTGGCTCGCCGCGGCAAAGCGCCCGGAGACACGCGAGCGCCGCATCGAGTCGGCCCTCGTCGACCTCGAGGCCCGCGCCCGGCGCAACGTCAAGTCCGACTTCTCGCGCAAGCGCCGCTAGCGCAAGATCTTGTATCGCGCAACGACAAGCAGCAGGAAACACACCAGCAAGTACAGTAGCGGGGTGCCGACCGGTACAGGGAGCGCGGATCGAGGCGCCAGTACGAGACTGCTGAAGTTGTCGGAGTCGTCAGGATCGATGGGATACTCGCCGTCTGCGGACTGCCAGGCTCCGGCAAAGGAGACCGGGAACGAGACGGGTTCGAACAGCGGCGCATTGGCCGTTATCTGCAGCAGGCACGATTTGGTCTGATTCGCGGCAAGGGAGCCGACGCCGAATTGCACCGAGGGACCGCCGGTGTCGAAGCAATATAGGCCGCTGGAGGCGACTGCACAGCCCCCGGGCAGATCCGTGTTGACGACGAACGGCGCCGCAGCCGTGTCCTGGCAGTAACCGAAATCGGCGTCAAGAACATCTAGCGGCCCGCGGTTGCTGACGCTGATCTTGATCAGGCCGTTGCGTTGGCCTGGAGCCGGAAACGGGCCAACCTGGTGCGCTGCAATCGACAAGTCCGCAAGCGGACCGATGGCCCAGACCGCGTCGATCAGCGTTGCTTCTGCGGCACTGTTCGTATCCGGCGCGAAGGCTAACTGAAGCGCATAAAGCGACGAAGCGGTTCGATGCACGCCGATCGAGCACACCACCGAGCTATGAGCTGGTATCGGACCGGCGGACAGTTCGATCGCAGCATGCCCCGCCACAGAGCTGTTGCCGAGCGAACAAAGCGGCGAGTGCAGCGTCGTCAGCGTGTACTCGCTCCATGCCCATGGCAATGGCACAAGGGAATCGAAATGAGCACGAGGAATGTCGCTGGAGGAGGCATTGGTCATCTCGACAGAGAAGGTGACGTCGGCATCGCGTGCAACGGTCACCGCGATTGCGTTCGCATCATTGCTGGTCGCGAAGATGAGCATACCCAGCGCAAGCAAGACACTGCGGCAATTCGACGCCATTACGGCTGCTACAGGTTCTGGTAGTTCGGCCCCGAGCCGCCCTCCGGCGTCACCCAGTCGATGATCTGGTACGGATCCTTGATGTCGCAGGTCTTGCAGTGCACGCAATTGGCGGCGTTGATCTGCAGACGCTTGTCCGCGCCGTCGCCGACGATCTCGTAGACACCGGCCGGACAGAAGCGCGTGCACGGATTGTTGTATTCCTCGGCACACTTCGTCACGCAGATGTTCGTATCGAGCACATGCAGGTGCACCGGCTGGTCTTCGTCGTGCTGGGTCGAGGCAAAGTATACTTCTGCCAGGCGATCGCGCGGCGGCAGTGTGCGTTCGACGTAATCGCGCCCTCGCGATTGCGCATCAGCCACGCCGTCGACCGGCAACGGCTGGAACGAATCGATCTTCTGCAGCGCGCTGTAGTCGGCGTGGTTCTTCAGCGTCCACGGCGAGTGGCCGGCCGTGACCGTTTCCCAGCCCGCGTTCATCAGCCCGAGCGCGAAACCCTTGTTGAAGCCGGGCCGGATATTGCGCACCTTCTTCAGCTCTGCCATCACCGCCGAGGCGCGCAGCTTTGCATCCCAGCCGGCGGCGCTGCCGGTAGCCGCCACATGTTCGGCGGCGAGCATGCCCGATCGGATCGCCTGGTGCGTGCCCTTGATCTTCGGCACGTTCAGCAGGCCGGCGCCGTCGCCGATCAGGATTGCACCGGGCATCTCGCAGTTCGGCAGCGACTGCCAGCCGCCCTCGACGATCGCGCGTGCGCCGGCCGAGACGATCGTGCCGCCCTCGAGCAACGGCTTGATCAGCCGATGATGCTTGACCTGCTGGAACGCCTCGAACGGCGACAGCATCGGGTCGGAGTAATCAAGGCCCGTGACGAAGCCGATCGCGACGCGATCGGAGTCCAGGTGATAGAGAAAGCTGCCGCCGTAAGTGCGGTCGTCCATCGGCCAGCCGATCGTGTGCACGACCTTGCCGGGTTCGACCCGGCCGGCCGGCAGCTGCCACAGCTCCTTGATGCCGATGCCATAGGTCTGCGGATCGCAATTCGCGTCGAGCTTGAATTTCTCGATCAGGTGCTTGGTCAGGTGTCCGCGACAGCCTTCGGCCAGTACCGTGACCGGCGCCTTGATGTCGATGCCCTGCGTGTAGCCCGGCTTGTGCGAGCCATCCTTCGCCACGCCCATGTCGCCGATGCGCACGCCGCCGACCGAGCCGTCGGCGTTGAAGAACGGTTCGGCCGCCGCGAAACCCGGATAGATCTCGACGCCGAGCGCCTCGGCCAGCGGCGCCAGCCACGCGCACAACGCGCCGAGCGAAACGATGTAGTTGCCGTGATTGTTCATCTGCGGCGGCGTCAGCGGCGACTTGATCGCACGCTGGTGATCGCGCAACCACCAGAATTCGTCCTTCGTCACGGGCACGCAGATCGGCGGCGGATTCTTGCCCCAGTCCGGCAGCAGTTCATTGAGCGGCTGCGGCTCGATCACTGCGCCGGAAAGGATCTGCGCGCCGATCGCCGACGCCTTTTCGATCACGCAGACGCGGATGTCCGGCTTGATCTGCTTCAGGCGGATTGCGAACGCAAGGCCGGCCGGGCCCGCGCCGACCGTGACGACATCGTATTCCATCGCTTCGCGCGGGGTCGCGTCGAACTGGCTCATCGCTGCCGTCTCCGTCTGCTTGCCACCATTGTCGGGCTTTGCCGAAACGACGGCAAACCCATGGCCCGCATCCAAGGCTCTGCGACGCGGATCGACGCGGACAATAAATTGACGTTGAATTGTCCCACGCAAGTGCACGCATCGATCCGGTATCGCCTTCTTCGGCATTCCTTGCCGTCCCGCGTCAATCTCCGTCCAGAGATGCTCTTGATCGGGCCGCGGGAGTTCCGCCGCGCTGTCTTCAACGCCATGGCAGCGCCTTACTCACACATGCAGCGCCAGGTCGCTGCGCTCGTAGCGCATGACGTAGCTGTACAGGTCGCCCGGGTGGATCGCCGCGACGACGACGACCAGCTTGCCCTTGTGATCGAAATAGCGGCGCAGGCTGCGCAATGCCGGTGTGTCGGGCGCCACCTTCAACTCGCGCGCCTGCTCGGCATTCAGTGCGATTGCGCTCAGGGTCTGCTCGACGCTGGCGATGCGCTGCTCGAACTGCTCCTCGAACAGCGCGCGTACCGCATCGATCATCTGCAGGTGGCCCTTGGGCAGGCCCTGCCAGCTGGCGCGTCGATAGACGTCGGTCAGGCAGAACGGCTGGCGCGTGCGCCGCTGGTAGCGAACGCCGTGCAGCTGCACGTACTCGATCCCGACGCGCGCGTTGAGCCAGCCGGCGATGGTCGAGTCGGCATGCTGGCGGTCGCTGTGCAGCAGCTGGAAATCGCCGGCCTGGCGGTACTGCAGCAGTTCGTCGATCGAACGGATCTGCTGGTCGTAGTGCACGCGCGGCTCGGTGCTCAGCACGATGCCGCTGGTGCCGCGGCGGCGCGCGATCAGGCCGTGCTCCTCGAGCTGGCGCAGCGCTTCGCGCACGGTGAAGCGGCTGACCGAGAAGCGCCGGCACAATACATCCTCGGTCGGCATGCGCCGGCCGACAGCGTGCGTGCCGTTGTGGATTTCCTCGCGCAGCAGCTCGGCGATCTTCAGATAACGCGGCCGGCGCGACGAACGCAGGCCGGGGCGATGGCCGTGCTCTTCATCGGCGACTGCGTCGTCGGCGAGGCGGGTCGATTCGGTCATAATGCCGGCAGGATCGGGAGCCGCTGGAAATGCCGGACACCTTAACAAAGCCGCTCGCGGAGCGGGAGCTGCGCAGCGCCAATCTTTGCCAGACGCTGCACTGGCTGGCCGGCGGGCGCATCTGCGCGGCGGACTTGTGCGACAGCTATCTGGCGGCGATCGCGCGCGACAACGCACGGCTGAACGCCTATGTGCACGTCAATGCGCATGCGCGCGAGGAAGCGCGCGCCGCGGATATCCGCCGCGCCGGCGGCGTATTCGGCCGCCTCGACGGCGTGCCGGTTTCGATCAAGGACAACTTCGACGTCGCCGGCCTGCCGACGCGCTGCGGCATGCCGGCCGCCGCCGAACCGGCGGCAAGCGATGCGCATGTCGTCGCGCGCCTGCGCCATGCCGGCGCGATCATGCTCGGCAAGACCCAGGTGCCCGAGGCCAGCCTGACGGCATCGAGCGTCAATCCGCATACCGGCAACGCGCACAATCCGTTTCGCCCCGGCTTCGAAGCGGGCGGCTCGTCCGGCGGCGCCGCCGCGGCGGTGGCGGCCGGCTTGTGCGCGGTCGCCGTCGGCAGCGACAGCCTCGGTTCGATCCGCATTCCGGCGAGCTACTGCGGCGTCTACGGCTTCAAGCCGACCTCGGCCGAGATCTCGACGCGGGGCATGGTGCCGGCCGCGCGCCGGCTCGACTGCATCGGCATGATCGCGCGCAGCGTCGACGATTTGAGCGTGCTGCTGCACGTGCTGGGCGGCTACGACGCGGACGACCCGCGTTCGCGCCGCCGCCGCGTCGGCCTCGATCTGCCGGATTGGGAGCCGGGCCGGTTGCGCGTCGGCGTGCTCGGCGACCTCGCCGCATTCGGCGCCGAACGCCAGGTCGTGGACGCTTTTGAGCGTGCGCTCGGCGTACTCGCGCAGGAAATGGGAAATTGTCGCATTGTGGATTTTGGCGATTTTCCGATCGGGCGCGCGCGCCGTGCCGCGTTCTTCCTGATCGAAGCCGAGATGCTGGTCACGCATGCGCGCGCGCTGGCCGATGCCGCGCAGCCGGTGTCGGCCGGGCTGAACGGGTTGCTCGACTACGCACGCGGCAAGTCCGCGGCGGACTACGCGAGCGCCGATCGCCTGATCGACGCTGCCGGCGTCGCGTCGCGGCGCCTGTTCGCCCAGGTCGACGTGCTGGTGACGCCGACCACGCCGCAGCCGGCGTTCGCGCTCGGCACGCCGCTGCCGGACAACCAGGGCGACTTCACCTGTTTCGCCAACCTGTCCGGCTGCCCGGCGGTGACGATTCCGATGGGGCTGAGCGCCGACGGCCTGCCGCTCGGCCTGCAATTCCTCGGGCCGCCCGGTTCCGACCTGCGCCTGCTCGAGCTCGCCGAGGTTTGTGCCGCGGCGCTCGACGCGACGCCCGAATACCCGATCGGGCAGGCAGCGGTCGCCGCATGAGCCTGATTTCCGCGGACATCGTCTGGCAGACCTTCGAACTGGTCGGCGCGGACGTGCGCGTCGCGCAGTTTTGCGATGCGGCGGCCGCACAGCGCTGGTTCGATCGCCTGCATGCCGAGATTCCGTGGGAACGCCACCGGCTGCGCCTGTTCGGGCGCCAGATCGAAGCGCCACGCCTGTCGTGCTGGATCGGCGATGACGATGCGGTCTACACCTATTCCGGCACGCGTTTCGTGCCGCATGCATGGACGGCGGCATGCGCGGAACTGCGTGCGCGGCTGCGCGAATTGTGCGGCGAGCCGTTCAACTCGGCGCTGGCCAATCTGTACCGGGACGGCGGCGATTCGATGGGCTGGCACAGCGACAAGGAACCCGAGCTGGGTGCGCGTCCCTGCATCGCTTCGCTCAGTTTCGGCGCAAGCCGTCGCTTCCGCCTGCGTCATCGGCGCGACCCCCTGCAACGCCTCGAGCTGGAGCTTGCCTCCGGCAGCCTGCTGCTGATGTCCGGTGCCACGCAGCGCAATTACCGGCACGACCTGCCGAAGGCCGCGAGCGTGACGGCGCCGCGGCTGAACCTGACCTTCCGGCGCGTTCATGCGATCGTCGCTGATCGCAAAGATCAAAAGGCGGGCATCCGTGACCGCGCCGATGCTGGTGCGATCGTCCCGGATCGCGAAGATCAAGAAGCGGCCATCCGTGGCCGCACTCTTCAAAAAAGCAACAGACCTACCAAATGACGATGAGTGCAGCGGCGGGCAAGCGCATGGCGTTCGTCGTCGAAATGGCGCGGCGGCTGCACCAGTTCGGCACCAGTGCGCCGCGGCTGGAGGATGCGATCGATCGTGTCAGCGCGCGGCTGCAGCTGGACTGCCACTCGTTGTCGACGCCGACATCGATCCTGTTTTCGTTCACCGACCGCGCCGGCGGCGACGCTGGCGCGCTGGCCGAGTTGACGCAGGTGATTCGCGTGTCGCCGGGGCAGGACGACCTGCGCAACCTGAGCGCCGTCAACGAGATTGCCGATCGCGTCATCGACGGCAAGCTCGACATCGACGACGGCTTTCGCCAGCTGCATGCCATCCGCGATCGTCCGAGCGCGCAACGGGCGGCCATGGAGATCGTCGCACACGGCATTGCCGCAGCGTCGCTCGCCGCAATACTGAACGGCGCCTGGTCCGACCTTCCGGCGGCATTCGCGATCGGTGCGGTGGTCGGCGCGCTGGCGGTGACGAGCGAGCGGCGGCCGCGGCTGCGGCCGAGCCTGGAGGCGCTGTCGGCGCTGCTGGCTACGTTCATCGCCACGGTCGTCAGCGTGTACCTGATGCCGCTGACGCTCAAGCCGGTCGTTCTGGCGAGCCTGATCGTGCTGATGCCGGGACTGACGCTGACGACGGCGGTGCGCGAGCTGTCGACCCAGCATCTGGTGTCGGGCGCGGCGCGCTTTGCCGGCGCGATGACGACGCTGATCAAGCTGGCGTTCGGCACGGTCGTAGCCAACCAGATCTGCATCTGGCTGCAGCTGTTGCCGGTTGCGCCGGCGGCGGCACCGATTCCGCAGTGGGGACAATGGCTTGCCCTGGTGTTCGCCTGCTACTCGTTTGCCGTGCTGTTTCGCAGCGCGCGACGCGACGTCCCGCTGGTCATGGCGGCGGCGGCGCTCGGCTACGTGATCACCTACTACGGCGGGCGCGAGTTCACGCCGCAGTTCGGCGTGTTCCTGGCCGGCTTCGGCGTCGGCGCGCTCAGCAACCTGTACGCGCATGTCAGCGGACGGCCCGGCGCGCTCGTGCGCACCCCCGGCATCATCCTGCTGGTACCGGGCAGCATCGGCTTCCTGACCCTGTCGCAGATCGCCCAACGTGACGTATTTCTCGGACTCAACAGCGCCATCACCCTGACCGCGATACTCATCTCGCTGGTTGCCGGCCTGCTGTTCGGCGATCTGTTCGTCTCGCCGCGCCGCGTGCTGTAGGCTGGCCCGACGAGGCAGCAAAGCCTTGCGCCTGAAGCGGGCTGGGGCTACTTTATCGAACGATCCGCCGGTCGGCCGGCGCACGTGAATACAGGGTTGCAAAGCTGTGGGATTGCTCGACGAACTCGAACAGGAAGCGCAACGACGCAAAGCCACTGCCGGCGATGCCGAGAAACGCAAGGCCGAGCGCGAAGAGATCTTCCGCACGCAGATCGAGCCGGGCATGACGGCGCTGTACGAATACCTGCAGAAGCTCACCGCCAGCCTGAAGGTTCTCACGCCGCGCAAGCAGCAGCGCTATGCGCTGGCCGGCTACGGCGATGTCACCGGCTACATCGAACACGACTACGAGCTGCAGATCAGCTCGCAGACCGGCAGCAAGGAAATCAAGCTGGCCTTTCCGTGCGCGGTCGCCAGCGACGAATGCCCGACCATCGAGGTGCAGGGCGCAACCAAGATCAAGGCGGTCGCCGGCGCCTTCCAGCGCTACCATCTCGGCGGCCTGATCGATCCGAGGAAGGACGCCAGCGGTGAAGTGATATCGGCCCGCTTCAATGCCAAGGGACGCATCACGATGACCGCCACGTTCGTCGGCGACATCGAGTCCGCCGCGATCAAGATGACGTTCACCAACTTCGAATCGCTCGGCATGGTCACCAAGTCCGTGGCCGGCGCGCAGCTCAACGACGCGCTGTTCGACGACATTGGCCGATTTCTCACGCGCGAGCCGAACAACCTCATGCACGAGACGTTGTCCGACGCCTACCGCATGCAGCTGCGTTCGAGGGTGCAGCAGGATCAGATCAAGCGGCGCTGGGAGACCAAGATCAACGAGCAGCAGCAGACCGAGCTGGCCGAGATGAAGCGCCAGCGCAGCATCACCGGACGGATGGCGCGCCTGGTCGTCAAGGACGACAAGCCGCAGGCCGCCCAGGCGCCGGCGCCGTCATGGTTCGGACGACTCAAGGGCCTGGTAAGGAAGGACAGTTGAACGGCACGATCGAGGTCCGCTGCCGAAGGCCGGGTCACCGGCATGCGAGCCCGACGTTTCTCCTTGCCGCCCGGCGCTCAGCACGGGCAGGGCTGCACGAAGTGAACTCCGCCACCAGAGGCGCAGGCTGGGCTTGACGAAGTAAAGCGCGGATCCGGTTCTGCAACGCCCGGTGTGCCCGAGGCTGCTTCGCAGCGCTCAGGCGAGCCTGCGTAAATCCTTGCAGCCTCAGCCCTCAGCCCGCAGCGCCACCTTCTGCAGCAACTCCGCGTGACTGAGCTGCTGGGCCTGGGCATCGCGCCGCCCGCGGTATTCGAACGTGCTGGCAGCCAGTCCGCGTTCGGAGACGACGATCCGGTGCGGAATGCCGATCAGCTCGATGTCCGCGAACATCGCACCGGGGCGCAGCCCGCGGTCGTCGAGCACCGCGTCGACGCCATTGGCGCGCAGCTCGGCGTAGAGCGCTTCGGCGGCTTCGGCCACCTTGGCATCGCTTTTCGGATTGATGACGCAGATCGCCACGCGCCACGGCGCGATGGCTTCCGGCCAGACGATGCCGGCGTCATCGTGGCATTGCTCGATGACCGCGCCGACGATGCGGCTGACACCGATGCCGTAGCAGCCCGCGGTCGGCGTCAGTTCCTTGCCGGCTTCGTCCAGGACGGTGACGCCGAGCGCCTTCGTATACAACGGACCGTTCTGGAAAATGTGGCCGACCTCGATGCCGCGCACGATCTTGAGCGTGCCGTTGCCGTCCGGCGCAGGATCGCCGCCGACGGCGTTGCGCAGGTCGGCCGCTTCCGGCTCGGCGGCGTCGCGAACCCAGTTCGTGCCGGTCAGGTGGAAGCCGGCCTGGTTGGCGCCGCAGACGAAATCGGCCAGCACGGCGGCGGCGTGATCGGCGATCACCGGCACGCTGACGCCAACCGGCCCGAGGAACCCGGGTTCGCAGCCGAATGCTTCGCGGATCTCGGCATCGGTCGCCAGTTGCAGCGGCGCGGCGACGCGCGGGTGCTTCGCGGCCTTGACGGCGTTCAGCACGTGGTCGCCACGCAGCGCGAGCGCGACCAGGCCCTTGTCGCGCGCCTTCACGACGATCAGCTTCATGGTCGTTTCGAGCGGAATGTTCAGCAGCGCGGCAACTTCCTCGCAGGTTTTCTGCGTCGGCGTCGCGACTTTCTGCAGCGCCGCGCGGGGCGCCGGACGCGCACCGGCAGCGCTCGTTTCGGCGACTTCGAGGTTCGCCGCGTAGTCCGACGCATCGGACACGGCCAGCGCGTCCTCGCCCGATTGCGCCAGCACGTGGAACTCCTCGCTGCGATCGCCGCCGATCGCGCCGGAATCGGCCTTGACCACGCGGAAATCGACGCCAAGGCGCGTGAATATGCGCTTGTAGGTTTCGCGCATGTTCTGGTATTCGCGTTCCAGGTCGGCGTCCGTCAGATGGAAGCTGTAGGCATCCTTCATCAGGAATTCGCGCCCGCGCATCACGCCGAAGCGCGGCCGGATTTCGTCGCGGAACTTGCCCTGGATCTGGTACAGGTTGACCGGCAGCTGGCGGTAGCTGCGAATGTCGCGACGCACCAGGTCGGTGATCACTTCCTCGCACGTGGGACTCAGCACGAAGTCGCGCTGGTGGCGGTCCTTGAGGCGCAGCAGCTCCGGGCCATATTTCGCGTAGCGCCCGGACTCCTGCCACAACTCGGCCGGCACGACGATCGAGGTCAGCACTTCGAGCGCACCGGCGCGGTCCATCTCCTCGCGCACGATCGCCTCGACTTTTCTGAGCACCTTGAGGCCGAGCGGCAGCCAGGTGTAGATGCCGGCGGCCAGCTTGCGGATCATGCCGGCGCGCAGCATCAGCCGATGGCTGACGATCTCGGCGTCGGCGGGCACTTCCTTGATGGTCGCGAGGTGGTAACGGGACAGGCGCATCGCACGGGTCGTTCAGTTGTGGGTCGGGCATTCTAACTTAATGCATAGGTAAAGCTGCCTGGTTGGCCGCTTCCGCGCGTCTCATGCTCGCTGCGGGAGAGACGCGGCAACGAAGCACGATCATGCACAAGGCGGTGCCCGGATTTCTGGCTGTCGACTACGTCAACGGCAACGTCGCGCCGGGCGTGCTCGCCAACTACAGCGGCGCCTACCGCATCGCGCGCATGTTTCCTGTCTCCACGCCGGCGATGGCAGTCCGCGCCAGTAGGGTTCGGAAGACTCGCTAGTGCCGGTCTGGCGGCGGTGGCGGCACGACGCTCGGCACGACATTCGTGCGTGGATCGAACTTGATGGTCTGGTAGGGCCGGTCGGTCGGTGGCGTGTCGGTAACGTGCGGGCGGCCCTTGTCGTCGCGCCAGCGATACAACGCGGGATTCGAGCGGGCGGAAGCGGGCAGCAATTTGCGCAGGTCGTCCGGCAGCGTGTCCGGTGCGAGGTACCACAAGGCGGCAACGCTCAGCAGTGCAAGCAGCACGAGCACGAACGGCCACGCGCGGCCGTCCTGCGCGGCGTGTCGTGGCCGGGCGGCGCGCATGCGCACACTACTTGCAGTAAGTGGCGATAACCGTCTGCGCCCTGGCGACCTCGACCTGGCGTTGCTTGTCGTCGAGCATTTCGGCCTTGCCGGTGCCGGAGGCATCCATGCCGACGGTGAGCTTGCTCTGCAGCACTTCGAGATTGGCGCGCGCCTGCTCGCAGCGCCTTTCGGCGCTCTGCACGCTGCTGGCCAGCGTGCCGCCGGCGGCCTCGGGTTTGGCAGCGGCTGTCTCGTCGTCGGCGTCGTTGGCCGCTGCATCCGCCGCGCCGGCTGTTTTCGTGCCGGCAACGTGCATTTTCGTCGCCTTCACCGGTGCCGGCGGTTCGCTGTCGGAGTAGTGCACGACGCCGTCGGCATCGGTCCACTTGTACAGGTCGGCTGCCTGCACGCCGGCTGCAGCCAGCGCCAGGACGATCCAGAGGGACATTCGTTGCATGGCTACTCCGACGGTTCGACTGCGCATCCGTTGGCCCGACAATCGCTGTGTTGCACCGGCCATCCCCGCGCGCTTGCTGCAACCGCAGCGCCGCGACACGGCCTCGGCGAGGCAGGCACCGGCCCGGCGGACACTATTGGATAGCACCAGTCGGGCGCCGATACAAGCGCTGACGCGGCTTGGGGTAAACTGGCTGCAATCGAGCAGACCGACTTCCGGATGGACGCCAACCACGACATTCCAGTCACACCGGCCAAACCGCGCCGCGGCATCTATCTGCTGCCGAACCTGTTCACGACGGGCGCGCTGTTTGCCGGCTTTTACGCGATCATTGCGGCAATTTCCCTGCATTTCACCGATGCCGTCGTCGCCGTCTTCATTGCCGGCGTGCTCGACGGCCTCGATGGCCGGGTGGCGCGCCTGACCAATACGCAGAGCGAATTCGGCGTGCAATACGACTCGCTGTCCGACCTGGTCAGCTTCGGCGTGGCACCGGCGCTGGTGTTGTATGTGTGGTCGCTGTCCTCGCTGCGCGACTACGGCCCGGTCTGGGGCAAGATCGGCTGGACCGCCGCGTTCATCTTCGCCGCCTGCGGTGCACTGCGCCTGGCGCGCTTCAATACCCAGGTCGACGTTGCCGACAAGCGCTTCTTCACCGGCCTTGCGATTCCGGCGGCCGCGGGCCTGGCCATGTCGTACCTGTGGGCGATGGACGATGCCGGCCTCAGCGGGGCACAGGTGCAGTTCGTCACGCCGATCGTGGCCGTCGTCGCCGGCCTGCTGATGGTCAGCCGTTTTCGCTACTACAGCTTCAAGGCGGCGCCGAAGTCAGACCGCGTGCCGTTCTACTGGATCCTGTTCGCCGTGCTGATCCTGGTTGCGTTGTGGATCTATCCGCAGCGTGTGCTGTTCGCCATCGCGCTGCTGTATGCGCTGTCCGGGCCCGTATTCACGCTGTGGGGCCTGCGCCAGCGGCGCAGCCAGCGCGAGCGCCCGCCGCACGCCGGGGAGCCGCCGCAGCCGTGAACGCGGCGCCGCGAGGATTGGCGGCAGCGCCGGACGGCCTCGACGACCGCCGCGCGCTGGCCTTTCTCGCCGAATTGAGCCAGGCCCTGGCGCTGTCGATCGATCTCAACAAGACGCTGGCGATGGCGCTCGGTCGCATCGCCCAGTTCATGCAGGCCGAAGCGGCGTCGATGTTCCTGGTCGATCCGGCCAGCGGACTGATCGAGTGCCGCCAGTGCGTCGGCCCGGTCAACATCACCGGCCTGAAAGTGCAGTCCGGCCAGGGCATCGTCGGTCGCGCCGTGGCCGAGAACACCACGCAGATCGTGCGCGATGCGCAGACCGATTCGCGCGTCAATGTGCGCGTCGACGCCGAAACCGGATTCATCACGCGTTCGATCATCTGCGTGCCGCTGACCACGGCCGAGGGCCCGATCGGCGCCATCGAGGTGATCAACCGCGTCGGCGGCGGGCTGTTCGAGCCTGCCGACGCCGAGCTGCTGCGCACGATCGCGGCTCCGGCCGCGCTTGCGGTCAACAACGCCCGGCTGGTCGAAAGCCTGGTCGAACAGCAGCGCATCCGCCGCGAACTCGACCTGGCGCGGCGCGTGCAGAAATCCCTGCTGCCCAAGCGCCGGCGCGACAAGTTTCCGCTGATCGGCATCAACCTGCCGGCACACGAGATTTCCGGCGATTTCTACGACTATTTCGACCTGCCGGACGGCCGCATCGCATTCGTGATCGGCGACATTTCCGGCAAGGGGCTCGATGCCGCGTTCCTGATGGTGCGCGTGGCAAGCCTGCTGCGCTGGGTCGGCAAGGAGGGCACGACGCCGGCGCGCTGGCTCGAGCGCGCCAACGCCGAGCTGTGCCAGACGCTGCGCGAAGGCCGCTTCGTCTGCGCGCTCGTAGGCCAGTACGACCGCGTCGCGCGCAGCGTCGTGTTTGCCAGCGCGGGATTTCCGCCGGCGCTGCTGCAGGACGACGGCGGCTTCCGCGAATATCCCGCCGATGGCCCGCCGCTGGGCGTGCTGCCGGACGTCGGCTACGGCGAGCAGCGCGTCGAACTCGGCCGCTCGGCGCTGTACTTCTTTTCCGACGGCGCGACCGATGCGCGCCGCGCCGATGCCAGCCGCATCGATTCGACCGGGCTGCGCGAACTGATCGTGCGCCATCTTTCGCTGGCGCCCGAGCCGCGCCTGCGTGCGCTGATCGGCGATCTCAAGCAGCTGGACCTGGTCGACGACACCACGATACTGCTGCTGCAGGAACCGCGCGGCGCCAACGCGCAGATCCTGCTCGACCTGCAATTTCCGGCGCACGCCGCGCAGATGCGCAGCGTGCGTGCGCGCCTGCGCGAGACGCTCGACGAACAGGCAGTCGGCCCGGAGATGCGCGACCAGCTCGTGCTCGCCGTGGACGAGGCCTGCACCAACATCATCCGCCACGCCTATTGCCAGGCGATCGATTGCGCCGGCACCGACGAGACGATTTCGCTGCTTCTGACGCGCGAGCGCGATATGCTTGTGTTCGAGTTGCGCGACGAGGCGCCGCCGGTCGATCCGGGCAAGATCACGGCGCGCGACCTGGGCGAATGCCGGCCGGGGGGGCTGGGCGTTCCCTTCATCCGCACGCTGATGGACGAATGGGAGCTGCAGCCGGGACCCGGCGGCAACGGCAACATCCTGCGCATGCGCAAGCGGCTGCAGGCCAGCGGGACTGGGGATACGGAGTGAACAGTGAACAACGAATGTGTCAGTGAAGCCCTCGGCGATTACACGCTGGTGCGCCTGCGCGGCGAGGTCGATCTGTCGTGGTCGCAGCAGGTGCGGCGCACGATCCTCGATGCGCTCGGCGCGAACGGCAGGGTCGGCGTCGAACTGTCCGAGGTCAGCTATATCGATTCGTCCGGCATCGCCGCGCTGGTCGAAGGGCTGCAGAACGCGAAGGCCAAGGGCAAGCAGTTTGCGCTGGTCGCGGTCAGCAAGGCCGTGATGGCAGTGCTGCAGCTGGCCCGGCTCGATCGCGTCTTCACGATCTTCCCGGACCTCGACGCCGCGCGCTCCGCATGAGGCGAAGAGCACAAGATTGAACCACGGAGAACACCGAGAACACGGAGGAAAGCAGATGAGCCAGACGCCGAGACCTTGAGAACATGCAGGCTGTTCTAGCGATAGCAAATGAAACCGAATGCGCGAATTGGCTGCACGCGGCTGTCGCGCAGCTGTCGATCACGCTGTCGCGTTCATGCATCTCTCCGTGTTCTCTGTGTTCTCCGTGGTTCAGGCTTTTCGCTTCTGGCGAGGTCGCATCGTCATGAACGCGATCACGCGGCCGCTGGAGAGTCTGGGGCGAACCACGGTCGGCGCGTTGGCCGGCGTCGGCCATGCAGCGATGCTGTTTCTGGAAAGCCTGTACTTCGCCGCCGTCGGCTGGCGCCGCGGCCAGCCGGTCAAGCTGCGTGCGATCGCCGAGCAGATGCGCCAGATCGGCGTCGACGCGTTGCCGATCGTCACGCTGCTGGCAATGACGATCGGCATCATGCTCGGCATCCAGTTCATCGCGGCGCTGAGCGAGTTCGGCGCGCAATCGCAGGTCGTGGTCGCGGTGGCCAAGTCGGTGACGCGCGAATTCGGTGCGCTGATCACTGCGATCCTGGTCGCCGGCCGCTCCGGTTCGTCGCTGGCCGCGCGCATCGGTTCGATGACCGTGTCGCAGGAAGTCGATGCGCTCGCGGTGATCGGCATCGACCCGGTGCGTTACCTGGCGGCGCCGGCGTTGATCGCGATGCTGATCATGCTGCCGGCGCTGACGATCTTCGCCGACGCCGTCGCGATCGTCGGAGCCGCGCTGTATTCGTCGCCCGCGCTGAACGTGACGCCGGCCGCCTACGTGATGCAGACATTCTCGTTGCTGACGCCGGGCGACATCTGGCAGGGCATTTCCAAGGCGTTCGTGTTCGCCGTGCTGATCTGCCTGATCGGCATCAGCACCGGCTTTTCGGTCAGCGGCGGCGCCGAAGGCGTCGGTCGCGCCACCACGCGCGCGGTCGTGCTGTCGATCTGCTACATCATCGTGGCGGACATGATCTTCAGTTTCTTCCTCAACCGCTGACGCACGAGAGACGAGAGACGTGAGACGAGAGACGGCAAAGCAGGTGGCGGGGCGCGCGACGCGGCACCCACGTTTCGCCGGATGTGATTGCTTTTCAGAGCGAGAAATCGGCATGCGTGGAGACGTGACGCCGCACTTCGTGCGTCTCCCGTCTCTCGTCTCGCGTCTCTCGCACCTCGGCTCCCCGGTCGCATGAACGCCCCCGCCGGCGCGCCACTGATCGAAGTCGAAAAGCTCGAAGCCTGGTACGGCCGGCGGCGCATCCTCAATGGCGTCGATTTCAGCGTGAACCCCGGCGAGATCCGCGTCATCATGGGCGGGTCCGGTTCGGGCAAGAGCACGCTGCTGCGCCATCTGCTGGGCCTGCACAAGCCGCGCAGCGGCACGGTGCGCCTGCTCGGCGTCGACATCGCCAACGCCAGCGAGGCCGAGATGCTGGCGGTGCGGCGCCAGATCGGCGTTTCGTTCCAGGGCGGAGCGCTGCTGACCTCGATGAGCGTCGGCGACAATGTCGCGCTGCCGCTGCGCGAGCACACGCGGCTCGACGAAAACACGATACGCATCATGAGCCGGATCAAGCTCGAGGTGGTCAACCTCGGCGGTTTCCAGGACCTGATGCCGAGCCAGCTTTCCGGCGGCATGATAAAGCGTGCGGCGCTGGCGCGCGCCATCGTGATGGATCCCAAGCTGCTGTTCTTCGACGAACCGTCCGCCGGACTGGACCCGGTCGTGTCGGCCGAACTGGACGAGTTGATCCTGCGCCTGCGCGATGCGCTGCGCATGACGATCGTCGTCGTCACGCACGAACTGGAAAGCGCGTTCAAGATTGCCGACACGATCACCATGCTCGATCAGGGCGACATCCTGATGACCGGCAGCGTCGATGCGGTGCGCAATTCCGACAACGAGCGCATCCAGGACCTGCTCAACCGCAGGCCGCGCGAGGTGCAGGTCGACGCGGACGCCTACCTCAAGCGCCTGACCGAGGAAGAAGCCGCATGACCCGAATCGCAAAGGCTCAAGACTGAACCACGGAGAACACCGAGAACACGGAGGAAAAAGGCGACAATCAGAGTTGGCCAAAATCGGCCGGTGGAAAAGCGCTTGAAGCGATTTTTTGCGACGGCTGCTAGCATGGACGGCAAGGCTGGGGACGCCAGCCGGGGATGGAACACTAGGCGTGTGGACAAGAAGTCATGGCGTTCTCCGTGTTCTCCGTGTTCTCCGTGGTTCAATCTCTTCTTGGTTTCCAGATCTTCGGATCGCAGTACGAGGACGAAAAGTGAAGCGGGATGGCGTGAACTACGTGCTGGTGGGTACGGTCGTGGCGGCGGCATTCGTCGTGCTGCTGGTCGCGCTCGCCATGATCACCGGCCGCAGCGGCGCCAGCACCGCCTATTTCACCCATTACCGCAACGTTACCGGGCTGCGCTACGGCGCGCCGGTGTTCTACCAGGGTTACCGCATCGGCCAGGTCGGCGTGATCACGCCCGAGCGGGGCACTGCCGGAGGCGATACGCGCTACAAGGTCGAGTTGTCCGTGCGCCGCGACTGGCCGATTCCGAAGGACAGCGTCGCGCGCCTGACCTCGACCGGCCTGCTCGCCGACGTCGCGATCGGCATCAGCGAAGGCAGCAGCAAGGACGTCGCCGCGCCGGGCAGCGAGCTCAAGGGCACGGAAAACGCGGACATCTTCGCCGCCGTCAACGAACTGGCCGCGCAGCTGACCGAGCTGACGCGCGACCAGATCGCGCCGCTGATCAAGAACCTGTCGCAGCACGTCGATTCGATCGCCAGCGTGATCGACAAGAACACGCCGGAGCTGGTCGAGCAGTCGAAGGAGCTGCTGCACCGGCTCAACAACGCGTCGGATTCGATCAACGACGTGCTCAAGCCGCAGAACCGGGTGGCGATCACGGCGACCCTGGGCAATGTCCAGACCCTCAGCCATGACCTGCTGGCGACGCAGAACCAGCTCAAGGATTCGCTCGAACAGCTTGACAGCATGCTGCGCGAGAACCGTCCCGGCGTGCGCGATGCGGTCGCCGACCTGCGCGCAACGCTGTCGGCCCTCTCCGCGCGCATCGATTCGATCACGCAGCACCTGGCCATCGCCAGCCGCAACTTCGACGAGTTCAGCCACGAAATCCGCAAGCATCCGAATGCGCTGCTGGTCTCGCCGAAAGCCGACAAGGTGGAGGGTCAGGAACAATGAGACGATACCTCGCGACGGCCTTGCCCGCCCTGGTGCTGGCGCTTTCGGGCTGCTCGGTGCCGGCAGTTCCGGACGTCACCTATTTCCGCCTGCCGCCGCCCGCCGCAGTGCCGCATGCGGACAAGCCGCTGTCGTTGCTGCCGATCGAAGTGGACACCTTCAACGCCGAGGGCGTCTATTCCGAGCAGGCCCTGATCCACACGGCCGGCACCGACGCGGGCGCCCTGCAGACGTACCACTACCAATTGTGGAGCGATCCGCCGACGCACGCGCTGCAGGCGCGGCTGGTCGACGTGTTGCGGCAGTCCGGCATTGCGCCCTTCGTTACCAACCGGCTACCCGCCAGCGCCCACGCCTTGCGCATCGACGGAACGATCCGGCGCTACGAACGGGTCAACGACGGCACCGGTTTCAAGGTGGTCGTAGCGCTGACGCTGCGTGTCGAGGAGGATGAAGGCGAACCGCTGATCGAACGCGACTACCGGGCCGAAGAAGCCACCGCCGACACCACGCTCAAGGACACTGTCGCCGCGTTCGGCGTGGCGGTCGACAAGGTGTTCGGCGATTTCTACCGCGACCTGGCTGCGCTGCAGGGTGACACGCATGCTCGATGAGAGCCGCCGGCTCGAAGTGCTCACGGCGCTGGGCGTCGATGTCTACCGGCTGCGAGGCGCCGGTTCGGCCGCCACGGCAGCCGGATTGCCGTCGCCGGAGCCGGCAAACTCGATCGAGCCGGCAAGGCTGGTCGTCGCCAGCGCCCATGGCGCGAGCCGCGAGCCCCGGCTCGCGCGGCTTCTGCCCCAGATACTGCGCGCGCTGGCGGTGCCCGACTCCGCCGTACGCCGCGTCGAAACAGGCGCCGACGGATCACTCGCGCAACTGCCCGATGCAACGGCTTACCTGATGCTCGGAACGGCCACCGCGCGTGCCTGCTGCGCGCATCTGTCGATCGAACGGCAGAATGCCGTTACGCTGGCGGTCATCGACGGCGATGGCGGTGCAGCGTCGGCCAGCGCCGGTGCCAGGCGCGCACTCTGGCAACAGCTCAAGCCGCTGGTGCGGCGCCTGCGCGAAGACTGAAGCCGTGGTTGCGATCCTCAAGGAACAGCAGCCGGCGATGCGCGCGATGCGCGTCGAGGACATCGACAGCGTCGTTGCGATCGAGAGCGAGGCCTATGAGTTTCCGTGGACGGTCGGCATCTTCCGCGACTGCCTGCGTGCCGGCTACGAGTGCTGGGTGCTGGCGCAGGCCGACGAAGTGGTCGGCTACGCGGTGCTGTCGGTTGCCGCATCCGAGGCGCATCTGCTGAACGTGTGCGTGGCACGCAAGCACGAGCGCGCAGGGCAGGGTACGCGGCTTGTGCGGCGCATGATGGATTTGGCGCGCTGGCACCGCGCCGAACGCATGTTTCTGGAGGTGCGTCCCTCCAACACGCGCGCCATTGCGCTCTACGACCACATCGGATTCAACGAGATCGGCCGGCGTCCGAACTACTATCCGGCGCGGCGCGGGCGCGAAGACGCCATCGTCATGGCGATCGAACTGCACTTGCCGGAATATTGACGGAAGACCGCAGACGAACGTCGCCGGCCCTTTTGGCCGTCATTGCGCCGCGCTCGGCCCGGTGCCGCGCCAGGCAATCGCAGGCTGGATTGGTGACGGCTTCATCGCCGCGTAACGCACCGTCCCTGGTCATCGGTGGGGTCACGCCGCTGCGCGGCTAACCCACCCTGCCGCGTTGAATTCGTTGCCTCGCCCGCTGCGCCATGCAGCGGCGCGGCGCGGAGCGCTCCCGGATCGACGCCGCTCGAGCCTACGGTTTTCTTTCAGGATCGGTTCCGGCGGCCTGCGTGCCGATACGTTGCCGCGCGCGAGCCACCTGACGCTCGGCCCAGCGCTTGAGCACGCGCGCACGCCGCGCACCCATCTGCGGATCGCGCACGACTTCCTCGACGCGCAACAGCAGCGTTTCGACATTCTCGCGCGGCGGCTCGTGTTCGCCGCGCGCCGCCGACCAGGTATCGATCCATTGCTCGCTGCGCTCGCCCAGGCGCATCACGAAATAGAACCATTGCGGCGGATGCCGTCCGGCCAGAACGAAGTCGATCGCGGCGGCGGTCAGCGTCACCGGCGTCAGTGCAAGATCGCGCGCTGCGCCGAGCAGCAGTTTGACCTGCAGCAGCAGCACGTCCCTGACCAGTTTGCGCCGTACCGGCGCACTCTCGTGATTCATCGTCAATTACCCTGCGAAAATCCGGCGCAACGCGATTGCGCCTTCTACAACGCGTTCAGGCCGTCGAGCTGACCGCGCAGTGCGGCCAGCATCGAAGCGAAATCCTTCAACCGCTGCTGCTCCTGCTCGACCACTTCGGCCGGAGCATTGGCGATGAAATTGGCATTGGCGAGCTTGCCATTGCACCTGGCGATCTCGCCTTCGATGCGCTTGACCTCGCGCGCCAGGCGCACCTTCTCGGCGCCGACGTCGATCAGGCCCGCCAGCGGAATCAGGATCTTCAGTTCGCCGACGATCGCGGCGGCGGCGGCCGGCTCGTTCTCGCCGGCATCGAGCCAGCGCTGCGATTCGGTGCGCCCGAGGAATGCAATCGCGTCGGCGAATTTCCCGGCGCGGTCGCGGTCGCCCTTGCCGCCTCCGGCAAACAGCAGCGGAATCGCCTTGCCCGGTGCGATGTTCATCTCGCTGCGGATGCGACGGACACCGGTCAGCACCGCGCGCAACCATTCGATCGCGCCTTCCGCGACTTCGTCGGTGAAGCGGGCGTACGCCGCGGCGGCCGGATAGGTCTGCGTCGACACGCTGCTCCTGGCGATTCCTGCCCCGAGCTCCGCCGAAATGCCGAGCTTCGGCGCGATGTCCTGCCAGATTTCCTCGGTGATGAACGGAATGACCGGATGCAGCGCGCGCAGCAGCGCCTCGAGTACGAACAACAGCGTGTGCCGCATTGAATCGGCAGCTGCGCGGTCGTCGCCACCGAGTGCGGGCTTGGCCAGTTCGACGAACCAGTCGCAGAACTCGTTCCAGGTGAACTCGTACAAGGCCTGGGCGACGAGGTCGAAGCGGTACAGCGGCATCTGCCGCTCGACTTCGCGCAGGGTCCGTGCAAAGCGCGTCAAAATCCACTTTTCCGCATCGGTGGCAGGCGCTATGAAACCTGCCCCTTCGAGCGAAGGGTTCGGGCGGGGCTGGTGCTCGCCCGCGGCTCCGTCGCCGGCGTCTGCACCGATCCGCCCCCCGGACACCTTCTCCCGCTGCGCAGGGGAAGAAAAATTCTCGCAGTTCATCAGCACGAACCGCGCCGCGTTCCACAGCTTGTTGCAGAAGTTCTTGTAGCCGTCGGCGCGCTTGAGGTCGAAGTTGATCGTGCGGCCGTACGTCGCCAGTGCGGCGAACGTGAAGCGCAGCGCATCGGCGCCGACCGCGGGAATGCCGTCCGGGTAATCCTTGCGGATGCGCTTTTCGACCTTCTCGCGCACCTGCGGGATCAGCAGCGAGGCAGTCGATTTCCGCACGAGCGCGTCGAGCGTGATGCCGTCGATCAGATCGAGCGGATCGATCGTGTTGCCTTTCGACTTCGACATCTTCTGGCCTTCGGCGTCGCGCACGATCGCGTTGATGTAGACCTCGCGGAACGGCACCCTGCCGGTGAAGTACTGCGTCGCCATGACCATGCGCGCGACCCAGAAGAAGATGATGTCGAAGCCGGTCACGAGCACGGCGCTTGGCAGGTACGCCTGATCCTGCGGCCAGTTCGCGACGATTTTTCCGTCCTCGCGCACCGGGTCGTGCGCCGGCCAGCCGAGCGTCGAGAACGGCCACAGCGCGGACGAGAACCACGTGTCGAGCACATCGTCGTCCTGGCGCAGCGTGCCGACAGGCTTCGCCTCGGCATGCGCCAGCGCATCGGCCTCATCCTCGCCGACGAAGATGTTGCCGGACTCGTCATACCACGCCGGGATGCGATGGCCCCACCACAGCTGCCGGCTGACGCACCAGTCCTGGATGTTGTCGAGCCATTGCGTATACGTCGTGCTCCAGTTTTCCGGAACGAATCGGATCTCGCCACTGCGCACGGCATTCAGGGCCGGCTCGGTGATCGCCTTCTTGCCGCCGGGTCCCGGCTTGCCGTCCACGCGCGTGTCGGACGTAAGGTCGAGGAACCACTGGTCGGTCAGCATCGGCTCGATCACGGCGTCGGTGCGCTGGCTGATCGGCACGGTGAGCTTGTGCTTCTTGGTTTCGACCAGCAGGCCGAGCGCCTCGAGATCGGCGAGCACGGCCTTGCGTGCGACGAAGCGGTCCATGCCGCGGTATTTTTCCGGTGCGTTGTCGTTGATCTTTGCATCGAGCGTCAGGATCACGAGCGGCGCGAACTTGTGCCGCGCGCCGAGCTGCCAGTCGTTGAAATCGTGCGCCGGCGTGATCTTGACCGCACCGGTGCCGAATTCGCGGTCGACATAGTCGTCGGCGACGACCGGAATCCCGCGGCCGGTCAAGGGCAGCTTCAGCGTCTTTCCCACCAGCGCGGCGTAGCGGTCGTCGTCGGGGTGCACGGCCACGGCGACATCGCCGAGCATCGTCTCCGGCCGCGTCGTCGCGACAACGATACCCTCGCCGCCATCGCTCGCGGGATAGCGGATCAGCCAGAGCGAACCGTCCTTCTCCTCGTTGTTGACCTCGAGGTCGGACACCGCGGTCATCAGCACCGGATCCCAGTGCACGAGGCGCTTGCCGCGGTAGAGCAGGCCATCCCGATACCACTGCACGAACACCTTGCGCACCGCGGCCGACAGGCCCTCGTCCATCGTGAAACGCTCGCGCGACCAGTCCATCGACGCACCGAGCCGGCGCATCTGGTTGCTGATCGTCGATCCGGATTCGGCCTTCCACTCCCACACGCGCTCGACGAACTTCTCGCGGCCGAGGTCGTGGCGCGTCCTGCCCTGCGCGGCGAGCTGGTTCTCGACGATTTTCTGCGTCGCGATGCCGGCATGGTCGGTGCCGCCCTGCCACAGCGTGCGGTATCGCTTTCCATCAGGAGCCAGGCGCATGCGGTGGTAGCGGATCAGCGCGTCCATGATCGTCTGCTGGAACGCGTGGCCCATGTGCAGCGTGCCGGTAACGTTCGGCGGCGGCAACAGGATGCAGTACGGCTCGCCCTGGCCGGCGGGCGCGAACAGGCCGTCGGCTTCCCAGCGCGCGTACCACTTCGATTCGATGGCCTTGGGGTCGAAACTTTTTTCCATGGGTGACGCTTGCCTGCGCCCGAATGCGGACAGACGGGCCTGATCGGTTGGGGATGGCCAATTGTAACGGCGCGCGGCGGATCGCCCAAGCAATTTCCGGCTGCTTCGCACCCGATCTGCACAGCGTGATGGCCCGCGTTATCAAAGGCCTGCTCTTTCGGCTAACATCGGCTGGCGGCGCGCGGCCGGCACGTGCGCCCGACAGGGGAAGGTTGCATGCAGAAGAGTAGTGGCTTTTTCGGCGAGTTGCGCCGACGCAACGTCATCCGGATGGCCGGGCTCTATGCGGTTGCCGCGTGGCTGATCGTGCAGGTCTCCGGCACGGTGCTGCCGATGTTCGACGCACCCGCATGGTTGCCGCGCAGCCTCGTGTTCCTGCTGGCGCTTGGTTTCATTCCCGCACTGGTCTTCAGCTGGGTGTTCGAACTGACGCCGGCAGGGCTGCGGCGCGAGGGAGAGGTGCCGGCCGAGCAGTCGATCAAGGCCGAGACCGGGCAGCGCATGAATCACATGATCATCGCGGTGCTGGTCCTCGCGCTGGCCTTCTTCGGATTCGACAAATTCGTGCTGACGCCCAAGCGCGAGGCGGCGCTGGTGCACTCGGCGCACGAGGAGGCCGCGAAGCAAGCACCCGCACCCTCGGCGCCGGCGGCGACCGACAAGTCCATCGCAGTGCTGCCGCTGGCCAATGCGGGCGGCAACCAGGACGAACAATTCTTCTCCGATGGCCTTTCGGAAAACCTGATCATCGCGCTGTCGCAGTTCGACGGCCTGACCGTGATCGGACGCAATTCCTCGTTCCAGTTCCGCGACAGCAAGGACGACAGCAAGACGATCGGAGAGAAGCTCGGCGTCGCAACGCTGCTCGAAGGCAGCGTGCAGCACGCCGGTGATGTCGTGCGCGTCAGCGCCGAGCTGATCAACGCAGCGAACGGACACACGCTGTGGTCCGAGCGCTACGACCGGCCGTACAAGGATCTGTTCGCGTTGCAGGACGACATCACCAGGCAGGTCGCCAGCGCGCTCAAGACGAAGCTGCTGACCGGCAACAGTGCGCCTGCGCAGACCGACCGTCCCCCCGGAGGCAAGCTCGAGGCCTACAGCGCCTTCCTGCAGGGCAAGTTCTACGCCGCCCGCTTCATCGAAGCCGACGACCGTGAGGCGATCGCCCAGTTCGGCGAGGCGACGCGCCTGGACCCGCGCTACGCATTGGCCTGGGCCGAGTTGTCGCATACCGCCACCGGCATGGCCGCACGCTTCCTTGCGGGCGACGCCGCGCAGCAGGTCTATGCGCAGGCGCGCCGGGCGGCAACTACCGCGCTGGAGTTGGCGCCAGACCTGGCTGCTGCGCATGGCGCGCTCGCCTACGTGCGCCTGACCGCGGACTTCGACTGGGCTGGCGCGGAAGCCGAATACCGCCGCGGCCTGGAACTTGCGCCGAACGACGGCAACGCCAAGTTCGGTCTGGGCGAAATACTGGCGGCGCTGGGCCGCCCCGAGCAGTCGGTCGAACTGACCCGGCAGGCGCTCGCGACGGACCCGCTGAACTCGCGCTGGCATTCGTTCCTCGCGCAATATCTGTCGGCGCTTGGCCAGCAGGATGAATCCCGCAAGGCCGTTCTCAAGGCAATTGCCTTGCAACCAGGCGGCTCGGCTGTTCACGAGCAGCTCACGATCACGGAAATCCTGAGTGGCGACGCCAAGGCGGCGCTGGCGGCCGCGCGGCAGGAGCCCGCGGGGCCGTGGCAGGATCTTGCGCTGGCCCTGGCGCAACAGATCAGCGGCGATCCTGCTGCCGCGGAAGCGGCGCTCAAGACAGCAATCGACAAGAACGCGACGATTGCGCCCTATCAGATCGCCGAGGTCCACGCCTTGCGTGGCGATGCCGACAAGACGTTCGAATGGCTCGATCGCGCCTGGAGCAATCGCGACCCGGGCATCGAGTACCTGCTGACCGATTCAATCATCCTGCGTTTCCACGACGACCCACGCTTTGCGGCGTTCTGCAAGAAGGTCGGCCTGCCCACGACCACAACAGCAAAACCGATGGAAGCTCCCGCGAAGAAGGCCGACAAGGCGTAAGCCACTGGTTGTTGGCCGACCATCGGCGGCGTCCTGCCGTTCGCAGGCGGGCCGTACCGGTCCTTTGCTGATCGAAATTGCGAGTGCTGACTGGAATTCGCCGGCAAACGTCCATATCCCCTCTCCCCATCGGCTCCATCGATGGGGAGAGGCGGGGTGAGGAGCCGTCTTGCATACGGCAACACGCCGGCGCGCGCCTAGCGCGCCGCGACCGCGACGGCCACGCCGTTTTCCTCGACATTGCGCACGAACGCGGCGTATCTGGCGCGCGTGCGATCGTAAGACGTCGGATATTCCTGATACGCCGCGGCGGCGCCGAACAGCATGCCGATTTCGCGGTTCGAGAAATTCCTGCGGATCGCTGCGTGGAAGTCGGCGCATTCCTTCGCGTCGTTCGGCGGCGTGCAGTCGGCGATCGAGAAGCGGTCCTGGTGCACGGTGACCGCCGAAAGCTGGCCGGAGTTGGCGCTGGCGAGACTGGTCGCAGCCAGCAGGCCGGTGCCGATGATGATCGATGCAACACGTTTCATGGCGTAACCTCTCTGGAGCCTGCCGCAGGTCATCCGTGGCGGGCTGACAGGCGTTGATGGCGTCGGCATCCGGTCGGCGCTGAAGACGTCGGTCTTCCCTTATCGGGATGCGAATTGGCGCGGGAAAGTTACAGCGACTTCGCCGAACCGTGAGCACGGCGCGCCGAGCCGCGACGATGCGATGCGAGGCCGTGACTTCCGGCATGGCAAATGTATACAAAGTGTTAATCGCCGGATGTGTGCGTGCGCTTGCCTGTCGCGCCGCGCCTCACTGCCGAACGATCGCGCCGCGCGGACGGCTCCTGTCATGTGCTGCGCATCGTCGTCCGGCGTTCAGCGAGTGATCCGGCAAGTCATCTTGATTTGATATTGTTCCCGTGTGTAACCCGCACCGCGCCCGCGCCGCCAGTCGTTCACGCAGCTCGCGACGGCGAGATGCGATATCGTTACGCAACGCCAGCGTGGCAGCGGCGGCTTGCGCACGACCTCCGGCGCGAGCGCATCGAACCATTTCGCGGCAGACTCCATGAAGATCGAATCCTGCATACCGGTAATTCCCAGTGCCGACCTCGAGAAGAGTCTGCGCTTCTGGGTCGATGGTCTCGGCCTGACGGCCGATCGGGAAATGAGACGCGAAGGCAGGCTGGTCGGCTGCATGGTGCACGACGACGGGCACCTGTATTTCTGGCTCAACCAAAGGGCCGGAACGCCGGTCAAGCCCGATGAGTACCACGGCATTGGCCTGTACTGGGCACCATCCGATATCCGCCAGGTGAGGGAGCGATTGAAGAACCTCGGCTACGCGGTCTCGGACATCGTGGACAGGGAGTACGGCCAGACCGAGTTCTTCGTTACCGACGAAGACGGCTACTCGCATTGCTTTGGCGTGGCGACTTCCGCGTAGTACCGCAGCGCGCCTGCGGCGCGGCGAATGCGGCGTCACCGCGGACGGCTGCCCGGATCTTGCGTTTGCTCGCAGCCGCTGCTCTGCTCACCACCGGCGAGCGGCAAATCCTGCATCACGCTGAACTCCCTCCCGCTTTCCCGACCTGACCGCGGCGTCTTCGGGGTTCGTGGCGATTGCCGTCGCCGATGCACCAGACCATGAGTCGCTGGGTGTCCATGTCGGAAAAATGGCGGAGCCCGGCAACTCCCGCTGCAGGAGACGGTGACACCGGCCGTCGCGGTTCGCCGAACTGTAGCCGAGCAGCATCGCTCCTTTGCTGAAATCCGTCTGGCCAAGCAATGACCAGGCCGTTGCGGTAGCGGACTCCACCACGAAGGCGCCCACACCGTCGACCTGCTGGTCGCGCCGAGCGCGTCCAGTGCCGCGGGCGGCATGTGGCCGTCGCTCGTGTCTTCGCGCCGGGTGCCGGCAGCACAGCCGCGCCGTGCGTTACACTGCGGGCACACATCGGCCAGGGGGCATCGGTGAGCGGGTTTCTGCAGCGCCTGAGGGAGCGCAAGCTGGTGCAGTGGGCGATTGCCTACGTTGCCGCCGGGTTCGCGTTGCTGCAGGGCATCGACATCATCGCGCAGCGCTTCGGCTGGCCCGAGTCGATCGAGCGGGCGCTGATCGTCGTGCTTGCGATCGGGTTCTTCGTCACGATCGTGCTTGCCTGGTACCACGGCGAACGCGGCGCCCAGCGCGTCACCGGCACCGAACTGATGATCCTTGCCTTGCTGCTGGCAATCGGCGGCGGCGCCTTGTGGAAGTTCGCGTCTGCGCCGCTCGCGGCAGCGGGGGCCGAGTCACCTTCCGGCGCGCGCGTGGCAGCGCATGCAAACGGCCAGCGTCCGGAAAGTGCTTCCGACGCCATTGCGGCGCCCGTGCCGCACAAGTCGATCGCGGTGCTGCCGTTCACCGACCTGTCTCCCACCCACGACCAGGAATATTTCTCCGACGGCATGGCCGAGGAAATCCTCAATGCGCTGGCCAAGGTGAAGGACCTGAAGGTCGCCGGCCGCACGTCATCGTTTTCGTTCAAGGGCCGGAACGAGGACCTGCGCCTGGTCGGCCAGGCGCTGGCCGTGGCGAACGTGCTCGAAGGCTCGGTGCGCAAGCAGGGCGAGAAGGTGCGCATCACGGCGCAGCTGATCCAGGCCGCGGATGGCTATCACCTGTGGTCGGAGGAGTTCGACGGCGACCTGTCGGACGTGTTCGCCCTGCAGGAGCGCATCGCGCGTGCCGTCTCCGACAAGCTGAAGCTAGTGCTGGAGGGCAATCAGCAGAAGCAGCTCGTGTCGACGGGTACCGACAACGCCGAGGCTTATTCGCTGTATCTGCAGGCGACGGGGATATTCAATCGTCGCGAGGGCACGCGCTTTGCCGAGGCGATAGACGAACTCGATCAGGCGCTCAAGCTCGATCCGGACTACGCGCGCGCGCATTCGCGCCTCGCCGCCATCCATGGGCTTGAGCCGATCTATGCTCCCGAAATGACGGAAGCGGCGCTCACAGCCGTCGAGCGTGAGGCGGCATTGGCGACACGGCTGGATCCGACACAGGGGGAGCCGTACGCGGCCCTGGGCGTCGCCTATGACCAGCGCGACCGCTATCTCGAGGGCCACGACGCGATGGAACATGCGTTGTCGCTCGATCCCGACGACGTCACGGCGAACTTCTGGGCCGGCGTCGAGGATATCGGCGTCGGTTACACGGCGAAGGGCTGCGCCCGCTTCGACCACGTGCTGGCGATCGAACCGCTGTTGCCGAATGCGCTGTTATGGCGGGGCATCCAGTACGTGTACGCCGGCAACATCGATCGCGCGCAGGTGCTGCTCCAGCGCGCGTCGGACGTTGGCCTTGCCCACGTGGGCATTGGCCTCAACGTGCTGAGCAGCGCCCGCGGCCAGACGGCCGAGGCGGAGAAGCAACTGCTCGCCGGCATGCGCATTCTCGGCGCCGGATTTCCCGGCATCTCCCTGCCGTCGCTCGCCGCGGGCGTGTACGGTGACGCGGCGGCAAGAGCAAAGGCGCTTGCGTCCATCGACGAATTCCTGGCGACGAAGCCGAAAATCCTGCCCGGCGTGGTGTCTTACACGTTGCTGCTCATGCACGAGGATCGCCGCGTGCTGGCGCTGCTGTCGCAATACGGCAGCAGCAACGGCGCATGGTATTACCACCTGATGTGGAGTCCGCTCGGTCGTTCGCTGCGCGCAATGCCCGAGTTCGCCGCTTTCGCGCGCCACGTCGGCTGGACGAAGCTGTGGGACAAATACGGCGCACCGGATGCGTGCCGGCGCGTCGCCCCGGGCAATTACGACTGCGCCGGCACAGCCTCGGCAAAGCCGTAGCGCGCGCCTTCGCCCATCACGGTCACGCGGCTGCGCCGGGCGCACGGGCGCGATAAGTCGAGCAAACGCGCCATGCGCGACCGCCATCGTCTTCGCGATTGAAATCGGTATAGAAATCCACTATAAAAAGTGCCGCGGATCGGAACCCGCGCGGTCAGGCGGGACGACAGGGGCTTTCCGGGATTCAGGACGCGTGACGCGCCCTGAAATGACAGGCCGGCGCGCATGCGCCGGCTTCGATTAGGGAAGGCCATGAAAAAGCTCCTGTGCCCGATCGTACTGGTCTTGCAGCTGGCGTTTGCTCCTCTTGCCGCTGCGACGACATACCTCTTCACCTCGCCGACGTACACCTTCGCTTCGGGTTCGTACACCACGTCGATGCGCCTTACCGGCTCGCTCACGACAGCCGTTCCGCTGCCGCCGAACATGCCGTACAGCTCGGTCGAACCATTGGCAACCAGCTGGTCGTTTTTCGATGGCCTGGTGACCTACACGAACCTCAACACCTCGGATTTCGAGGGGTTCTTCGTCGCCACCGATGCCAACGGCGACATCAGTGCCTGGGGCCTGGACAACCTGACGCCCGCGGCACCCAATACGGTGCGCGAAACGATCGATGTCGTGTACATCGCGCAAAGCGGCGGTGGTGCTGCCGGCGGCTACCACGCGACCTGCGTCGGGGTCTCGGTTGCGGGCATCTGCAACGCCTATACGGCCATCTATCTGGGCATCGTCGAAGGCTCGGCCGGAAGCTGGACGACGGTCCGCGCGCCGGCTGCCGCCACGCCGGCGCCGGCTGCCGATCCGCGCACGTTGGCGTTGCTGGCGTTGCTGATGCTCGTGCTCGCCTGGCGCGCGTTTCGTCATCGCGCCTAGCACGATACGCGCAGCATCTTTTGCAACATGCTGCGCGCGTTGCAGAGCAAAAAACGCCCGCTGGTCGCACCCAAGGCGGAGTCGTCGGCTCGAGGTCATCGAACCGAGCGTGCGCGGCTCACGCCTGCCCGGTTGACGTCGCGCGACGCTAGCGCGCGTACCACGCCTTCACGCCGGGGTGATCGCGCACCGCATCGTGCACGCCCATGAGCTTGGGGAACGCGGCGAAGATCGTGGCCGGGATGTGGTCGACCTTGCCGCCCAGGAACCAGCGCACGACCATGTGCAGCTTGAGATCGACGACGTGGATGGTCGCCCCGCCGAAGAACGGCGCAGCCGATCGGAGATTGCGCTCGGCGGCGTTGCCCCACGCCGGCAGGAAACCGGCGACGAGCGCTTCGCGCGCGGCTTTCTTTTCGGCATCGCCCATGCGCAGCGTCGGCGACACGTTGTGCCGCAGCTCCTCGACGTGCTGCATCATCGCTTCGTGCCGTGCCGCTTCGAAATCGTCGCCCGGGTGCAGGCCGTGACGGCGGCCGATCAACACCAGAATCGGATTGGTCTGCGCGAGCGGCGGATGCCCCGGCAATTCGAGCACCGGCATCGTGCCGTACGGCGTTTGATCCTTCAGCGCCGGCCATGCGGCCTGGCTGATGCGGTTGTCCTCGAACTCGATGCCGGCCAGGTGCAGTGCAAGGCGGCACTCCTCGCCGCGGCTCACCGGCGCGTCGAAGTACGTCAGTCTGGGTCTGGTCATGCGGGTTTCTCCATCTCGCGGGATGCGCGCAATCCGATCAGCGTGCCCTACTTGCCTCATCGCGGCAACAGCGCCCGCGCTCCTTCACGATCCATGCTGCATTTGCCGTGACGTCTGCAGCCATCGATGCCGGCGTGCCGACGCCGCCGATTGCGGCCGGCAGTGCCGTTGAGCCCGCAGGGGCGTCGCGCTTGCGCGGCCGCACGGTTTTCCCGACACTCGACGGGCAGCCGGACAGCGACCGGCAGGGGAGTTCCGCCGGCGTGACGCGCAGCCTGTTGTCCGAACTCAAGCGCCGCAACGTGCTGCGCGCAGGCGCGTTCTATATCGCGGCGGTATGGGCACTGGCGCAGGGCATCGCGCAGCTCGGTCCGGCGTTCGGCTTGCCCGAATGGGGCACGCGCTGGTTCGTGATTGCGGCGGCCATCGGCTTTCCGTTCTGGATCGCCTTTTCATGGTTCTACGAATTCACGCCGCACGGCTTGAAGCGCGAGAGCGAGGTCGATCCGGCGGATTCAATTGCCGCACGCACCGGCAAGAAAATGGATCGCTGGATCTTCGCGATCATGGGCGTCGCCATCGTGCTGCTGCTGACCGATCGCTTCGTGTTGCATCACGGCGTCAACGAAGAAGCAGCGCTCCCGGCGCCGGAGAAATCCATCGCCGTACTGCCGTTCGTCAACCTGTCGTCGGACAAGGAGCAGGAGTACTTTTCCGACGGCATCGCCGAGGATCTGCTGAACCTGCTGACGAAGGTCACGCAATTGCAAGTCACGGCGCGGACCTCGTCGTTCTCGTTCAAGGGCAAGGACACCGCGATCCCGGAGATCGCGCGCAAGCTGCACGTGGCGCATGTGCTGGAAGGATCGGTGCGCAAGGCCGGCAATTCGGTGCGGATCACGGCGCAACTGATCGATGCGGCGACCGACACGCAGCTGTGGTCGCAGAAGTACGACCGCAAGCTCGACGATATCTTCGCAATCCAGGACGAGATCGCCGCCGATGTGGTCAAGCAGCTCAAGGTCACGCTGCTCGGTGACGCCGCCGCGAAGGTCGAAGCGGGTGGTACGCGCAATCCGGCGGCATACGATGCGTACCTGCGCGCCGCGAGCGCCTACCGGCGCTTCGGTCCGGTGAACCTGGTCGCGGGCGGCATGAACAAGGAGGGACTGCAAACCGCCATCGACGCGTACACCCAAGCCATAGACGCGGATTCCGATTACGCGCTTGCCCATGCGGGCCGCTCGCTCACATTCGCCGATTTCGCCCGCGCCCTGGTGTCCGGACCCGGTGTCGAAGACTACCTGAACAAGGCGCAGGCCGATGCGCGCAAGGCGATCGCGCTGGCGCCCGACCTCGCCGAGGGCCACTTGGCGCTCGCCAATTATTTCGTCGGATCTCTCGACCTTGCCGGAGCACTCTCCGAGTACGAGCGCGCGCTCGCGCTCGCCCCCGGCGATGCCAGAGTCTTGCGGGAATACGGCGCGTTCGCCGTCCTGCTCGGCCGCACCGACGCGAGCCTGGGCGCGGCGCAGCGATTGCTGATACTCGATCCGTTGAACTCGATGAATCATTTCGGCCTTGGCACGTCCTTGACGTTCGCGCGGCGCTACGGCGAAGCGATACGAGCCTTTAGCGATGCCAAGGCGCTGGGCCAGGACGACGTCTCGGTCAACATGTGGCTTGGCATCGCGTACTACCTGAGCGGCAACCTGGAGAACGCCAGTGCCGCCTGCGCAAAGGCGGGCGAAGTCAACGGACCGTGGTGCCTGTCGATGGTATACGAGAAACTCGGGCGGCACGCAGAAGCGCAAGCCATGCTCGCCAGGATCAAAACCCTCGCCGGCGACCGCTTCGCCGAAGGGTACGCCGACGTCTACGCGCAGTGGGGCGATCCTGCGCGCGCGCTCGACTGGCTTGAAGCCGCGGTGCGCAATCGGGACCCGTATCTTGCCTACACGAAGGTAAACCCGTTCTTCGACCCGCTGCGCAAGGAGCCGCGCTACCAGGCGATCGAGCGCGCGTTGAAGTTTCCGGACTGAGTGGCGTTCGCGAGCTCGCGCTTGCGCGGCCGCACGGATTTCCCGACACTCGACGGCCAGCCGGGCAGCGACCGGCAACGGAGTTCCGCCGGCGTGACGCGCAGCCTGTTGTCTGAACTGGATCTGCGATTCTCGAGCGAAGTGGCTGCCGCGGTCGAACGAGGCGCGCCGGTGCTGGCGCTCGAATCGACGATCGTCGCGCACGGCCTGCCGTGGCCGGACAACCTGGATATCGGTCGGGCGCTGGAGCAGGCGGCGCGCGATGCCGGTGCCGTTCCCGCCACGATCGCGGTGGTCGATGGAGTGGCGCGGATCGGCTTGTCGGACCGGCAACTCGAGCGCCTGGCGCGCGAAGCGAAATCGTTCGTGAAGGCCGGCGCGGCCGATCTTGCGGTAGTCATCGCGCGCGGCGGCAGCGCCGCAACGACCGTTTCCGCAACGGCCGCGCTGGCCGCGCGTGCCGGCATTCGCGTGTTCGCGACCGGCGGCATCGGCGGTGTGCATCGCGGCGATGCGACGGATGTGTCGAGCGATCTGGCCACGCTGGCCCGCACGCCGATCGCGGTGGTGTCGGCCGGCGCCAAGTCCATCCTGGATCTGCCGCGCACCCTTGAAGCTCTCGAAACGCTCGGCGTGCTGGTGATCGGCTACGGCACCGACGAGTTCCCGGCGTTCTACACGCGCCACTCCGGCCTGCGCCTCGAACATCGCTGCGACAGCGTCGACGAACTGGCGCGGATCCTGGCCGCACGCTGGGAACTCGGCCACGCTGGCGTGCTGGTCGCCAATCCGATCCCGGAACTTGATGCGTTGCCTGCGGCGCAGATCGACGGCGCGATCGAAGTGGCCGTGTCGGCCGCTGCGCGCGACGGCATCGGCGGCAAGGCGCTTACTCCGTATCTGTTGTCTGCCCTTGCACACTCCACGGGCGGCGCCTCGATTCGCGCCAACCGAGCGCTGGCGCTGAACAACGTCCGTCTCGGCGCCGCACTCGCGCTGGCGTGCGCGCAGAACGCGAGGGCCTAGGATCGCCTGCCCGAACTGCAATTCGGGTTACCATGGATCGTCGCGCACGGCGCGCGATCGCGGAGAATGACCGGATGTCACAGGGGCACGGTTTCCTGTACGAGTTGCGGCGGCGCCACGTCGTGCGCGTCGCGATCGCCTATGCGATCGTCGCCTGGGTGCTGCTGCAACTCGCCTCGATCCTGTTCCCGACGTTCGGCGCGCCGGACTGGGTGCTCAAGGTCATCGTCGCGGTGTTCGCGCTCGGCTTCCCGATAGCGCTGGTCCTGGCCTGGGCATTCGAGATGACCCCGGACGGCATCCGCCGCACCGAGCCCGCCCACTCGCCCGACGCACGCCCCGCGGAAGTCACGCACCGGGTCGGCAAGCAGCTCAACACGGTCATCATTGCGGTTCTGGCACTCGTCATCGCGCTGTTGCTGGCCGACCGCTTCCTCGTGCACACGGCGCCGGTCCCTGCGGCTTCCGCTGCTGCGCCGGCCAAGTCGATTGCCGTGCTGCCGTTCGAAAATCTCAGCGACGACAAGGCCAACGGCTACTTCGCCAGTGGCATGCAGGACGAGATCCTGACGCGTCTGGCCGGCATCCGCGACCTGAAGGTGATCTCGCGCACGTCGACCGAGAAGTACGCCAGCCATCCGCCCGACCTGAAGACCGTCGGCCGCGAACTGGACGTGGCCAGCGTGCTCGAAGGCAGCGTGCAGAAGATCGGCGACGCCGTGCACATCAACGTGCAGCTGATCGACACCGGCAACGACAGCCACCTGTGGGCGCAGAGCTACAACCGCGAGCTCAAGGACGTCTTCGCACTCGAGGCCGACGTCGCGCAGAGCATCGCCGATGCGCTCAAGGCGAAGCTGCAGCCGCAGGAAAGCGCGCGCGTCGCGGCCGTGCCGACGACCGACCCGGCCGCCTACGATCTGTACCTGCGCGCGATGGAACGCTTCAACCGCGCGAACGATGCGAGCGAGCTGACCGCGACCGAAATGCCGCTGGCGATCGCTTTGTTCGAGCGCGCGCTCGTCGGCGATCCGAACTTCGCGCTGGCCGCGGCAAGACTCGGCACGGCGCACATGCACATGTACTTCAACGCCGGCGATCGAACCGAGGCGCGCCTGGCCAAGGCCAAGACGGCGATCGATCGCGCGCTGGCATTGCAGCCGGGGCTCGGCGAGGCGCACCAGGCCCTTGCCCTCTGGTATTACTGGGGGCATCGCGACTACGCCGCGGCGGCGCGGGAATTGCGGCTGGCGAGCCAGTCCCTGCCGAACAATGCGGACGTTGCGACGATCGAGGCCGCGGTCGCCCGGCGGCAGGGGCGCTGGGACGAAGCAATCGCCGGCTTCAAGCGGTCCGCGCAGTTCGATCCGCGCAGTCCGTTTCCGCTCGACCAGCTCAGCCTTTCGTATCAGGGGTTGCGCCGCTATGCGGAAGCCGAGCAGGCGGCCGCCCGTGCCCTGCCGTTTGCCCAGGACGAGGACACCGAACGCGTCTCCTACTCTTGGAACGGCGTGCTGGGGCGGGGGGACCTCGCTTCGCTGCGCGCGGCGCTGCATGCGCTCCGGCCCGGCAGCGATACCTACGCGGCCAACGCCAACACGTTCTTCTATCTGGCGTGGCTGTCGCGTGACTATGCGGCGGCGGTGGAAGTCGCGCGCTCCGACGCTGCTCCGGGCTGGCAGGATACGGCCAATGTCCTGCTGCCGCGCGAGCTCTACCTGGCCTGGGCGCTCGCCGCCACGGGCGACGACAGCGGCGCCAGGAACGCCTATTCGCACGTGCGTCAGTCGGTTGGCGACGCACTTGCACAGCGCCCGGATGCCGCGGAACTGCACCTGGCGATGGCCTCTGCCGACGCCGGGCTCGGCGACAAGGAAGGCGCTTCGCGCGAAGCGCGCCGCGCCATCGAATTGCTGCCCGTCAGTCTCGACATCATCAGCGGTTGTGGAATTCTGGTCGGGGCCGCCCAGGCTGAAGTGCGCGCCGGCGACGCCGACGCGGCATTCGAGCACCTGCGCCAGGCATTGGTGCAGCCGAGCGGCACGGTCGTCTCGGCGGCGTTGCTCAAGCTCGATCCGGTCTGGGACCCGCTGCGCAAGGACCCACGCTTCGCCCAGCTGCTCACCCTCGGCGAGATGCCGGTGGTGATCGCTGCGAAACCCGACTGACGCGCCCGGCGCTTCGACCGGCTTGTCGCAGGACCTCCGGGCACACGGCGGAACGAATCGGGTCCGTGCGTGACGGCCCGCACGGGTCGGTCGAGGCGCCGGCCGCGGTCGCGCTGATCCCGGTTCGCGTCTCGTTCTTGCGGGATTCGGGTTACCATCACGGCGGCGCGCACATGGCGTGAGGTGGCGGAGCAAAACATCCGGATGGCACAGGGGCGCGGACTGCTCTACGAGCTGCGGCGGCGGCATGTCGTGCGCGTGGCGATCGCCTACGCGGTCGCGGCGTGGGTGCTGCTGCAGCTGGCGTCGATCGTGTTTCCGGCGTTCGGGGCGCCGGAGTGGGTGCTCAAGGTCGTCATCGCACTGCTCATGCTCGGCTTTCCGATCGCGGTGATCCTGGCCTGGGCGTTCGAGCTGACGCCCGAAGGCATCCGCCGCACCGAGCCTGCCGATTCGCCCGACGTGCGCATGTCGGAGCAGGAAAATCGCGTCGGCCGCTCGCTCAACATCATCGTCATCGGCGTGCTCGCCGTGGCGGTGATCTTCCTGCTCTGGCGCCAGTTCGGCAATCCGCCTTCGACGGGAACGGCGAGGCCGCAGACGCAGGCCGGTTCCGCCGCGCCGGGCAAGTCGATCGCCGTGTTGCCGTTCGAAAGCCTGAGCGAGGACAAGTCCAACGCGTATTTTGCAGCAGGCATGCAGGACGAGATCCTGACGCGCCTGGCCGGCATCCGCGAGCTGAAGGTCATCTCGCGCACCTCGACCGAGCAGTACGCGAGCCATCCGCCGGACCTGAAGACCGTCGGCGCGCAGCTCGGGGTCGGCGCGGTGCTCGAAGGCACCGTGCAGAAGGCCGGCGAAGCCGTGCACATCAACCTGCAGCTGATCGATACGTCGAGCGACGGGCATCTCTGGGCGCAGGTCTACGATCGCGACCTGAAGGATATCTTCGCGGTCGAGCGCGATGTCGCGGAAAACGTCGCTGGTGCGCTGAAGGCGACGCTGATGCCGGAAGAGGCCGCGCGCGTCGCCAGCGTGCCGACGCAGAATCCCGAGGCATACGACTTGTATCTGCGCGCGCTCGAATTCTCGCGGCGCGCGAATGACCAATATGCGTTGACGCGCGTGCTGATGCCGCAGGCCATCGAGTTGCTGCAGCAGGCGATCGCGAAGGATGCGAAGTTCGCACTGGCCGAAGCACTGCTCGGTCAGGCGCACATGTACATGTATTTTTTCGCCCCGGACCGCGCCGATGCGCGTCTGGCGGAGGCAAAGGCGGCCGCCGATCAGGCGCTGGCGCTGCAGCCTGACCTCGGCGAGGCGCACTTTGCGCTGGCGTTCTACTGGTACTGGGGCTTTCGCGAATACGCGCGCGCGCAGGCCGAACTGGACCTCGCGCGCAAGACGTTGCCGCACAGCTTCATTGTGGAAGAGATCGGCGCTGCCATCGCGCGACGACAGGGCAATTGGGATCAGGCGCTCGAAGGTCTGCGTCGTGCGCGGGAATTCGATCCGCGCAACTCGAGCCCTCAGTTCGAGTTGGGCCAGACCTATGCGCAGCTGCGGCGCTATGCGGAAGCCGACCAGGCGTACGCGCGCGCCGCGGAACTGTCGGCGGAGCCGGCGCTTTCACAGCTGCGGCGCGCGCAGAACACGGTGGCGTGGAAAGGCGACCTGGCGCCGCTGCGCGCCACATTGATGGGGCTGGCGCCCTCGAGCGACGCCTATCGGACCAACGCCTCGGCATTTTTCGACCTGGCCTGGCTGTCGCGGGACTATGCAACCGCGGCGCGCGTCGCCGAGGAATCGCAAAATCCGAACTGGACCTTCTCGCGCGGCAATTCGGTATTGCCGCGGCGGCTGCGGCTTGCCTGGGCCAGTAGCGCGATGGGCAACGCCGAGAAGGCCAAGGCACTCTACGCCGACATTCACACGGAATATCAGGCTGCCGTACGCGAGCGGCCGGGTGACTGGGACCGCCACATGGCCCTGGGTCTCGCCGCCGCCGGTCTCGGGCTCAAGCAAGAAGCTGTTGCCGAAGGGCGCCGCGCGGTCGAGATGCTGCCGGTGACGCGTGATGCATTTGCCGGACCGGAGTACCTGGTGTATCTCGCCCAGTTGTACGTGAGCGTCGGCGAAAACGACCAGGCGATCGCGCTGCTGCAACAGGCGATGTCGATTCCGGCCGGGTTGTCGATCTCCGCGGCCATGCTCCAGCTCGATCCGACCTGGGATCCGCTGCGCAAGGACCCGCGCTTCGATGCGTTGGCCAGGCAGCCCGACGGTACCGCCGGGCATGGATGAATTCCTGCAACACCTGCGCGAGCGCAAGCTCGTGCAGTGGTCGCTGGCGTATCTGGCCGCGGCGTTCGCGCTGATCCAGGTGCTCGACATCGTCGCGCAGCGCTTCGGCTGGCCGGAGCAAGTCGAGCGTTGCGTGATTGTCGCGCTGACGATCGGTTTCTTCGTCACGCTCGTGCTGGCCTGGTATCACGGCGAGCGCGGCGTGCAGCGCGTCGGCGGCACCGAGTTGGCGATCCTCGCACTGCTGCTCGCGATTGGCGGTGGGTTGCTGTGGCGCCTTGCCGCCGGCGGCCGCGATGCAGAACCGGCGTCTCAGGCCGTCGCTGCGCACGCGGAAGACAAAGGCGCGCCGAAGGGCGTTGCGGCGGTCCCGGCGAAGTCGATCGCGGTATTGCCATTCGAGAACTTCAGCGACGACAAGGCAAACGCGTATTTCGCCGGCGGCATGCGCGACGAAATCCTGACGCGCCTTGCCGGCATTCACGACCTGAAAGTCATTGCGCGCACATCGACCGAACACTACGCAAGTCGCCCGGAAGACCTGAAATCTGTCGGCCAGCAGCTCGGCGTCGCCGCCGTGCTCGAAGGCAGCGTGCAGCGCGCCGGCGATGCCGTCCACATCACCCTGCAGTTGATCGATACACGCAGCGACGGGCACCTGTGGGCGGACAGCTACGACCGCGAGCTCAAGGACATTTTTGCGGTCGAGCGCGACATTGCCGAAAAAGTCGCCGAGGCGTTGAAGGCAAAACTGCTGCCCGAGGAAAGGGCGCTCGTCGGCGACGTGGCGACTCAAAGTACCGAGGCGCACGATCTGTACCTGCGCGGTCTTGTCTACTTCAATCGCGCTCTCGATCAGTTCGCACTGACCTCGACCGAGATGCCGCAGGCGATCGCGCTGTTCGAACAGGCGCGAACGAAGGATCCGGGGTTCGCGCTCGCCGACGCGCAGTTGGCGACGGCGCACATGTCGATGTACTGGTTCGCGCCCGATCGCAGTGCGGTGCGGCTGGCTGCCGCCAAGAGCGCGGCCGAGCAGGCGCTGGCGCGCCAGCCCGATCTGGCCGAGGCGCATTACGCACTGGCGCTCTACCACTACTGGGGCTTTCGCGACTACGTGCAGGCGACGCAGCACCTGGACATCGCGCGCAAGGCGCAGCCGAACAACGCCGAATTCGTGGTGATCGCCGCATCCATTGCGCGGCGCCAGGCGCAATGGGAACGCGCGATCGCCGGCTATGAGCGTGGCGCGCTACTCGCTCCGCGCGCGAGCATCTCGAGTTTTCTGCTCGGCGAGATCTACCTGCAGCTGCGCCGCTACCAGGAATCGGAACGCGCGCAGGCGCGTTCGGCCCAGATCGCGGCCGACCCGGGTGCCGCGCTGGTCCGCCGTGCCGAAACGCTGCTCTACTGGAAAGGCGACCTGGTCACGTTGCGTTCGGCGCTGGGTGCGCTGACGCCCGGCAGCGATGCCTATGCCGGCTACGTCAGCTGGTTCTTCCGGCTCGAATGGTGGTCGCGCGACTATGCGGCGGCGGTGCGTATCGCCGAGACAAGCGCGGTGGAAAACTGGACGGAAGCGGGTAATCTCGTACTGCCGCGCAAACTCTGCCTGGCGCACGCGTACGCGGCCGCGGGAGACCCGGCCAAGGCAAAGGCGTTGTACGTGCAAGTGCGCGAGCATATGCAGGCGGAATTGCAGTCGGCGCCACAGAGCCCGGACTTGCATATCGCGCTGGGTCTGGCCGACGCCGGCCTCGGATTGAGAGAGGAAGCGATTGCGGAGGGCAGGAAGGCCGTCGCGCTGATGCCGACCGATCTCGATGCGTTCACCGGACCGGTGTATCTCGGCAAGTTCGCCGAGATCTGCGTGCGCGTCGGCGCGAAAGACGAGGCGATCGCCGCGCTGCAAAAACTGTTCGCGATGCCGGCCGGGCACGTCGTGTCGCCGGCGCTGCTCAAGCTCGATCCGGTCTGGGATCCGTTGCGCACGGATCCGCGCTTCAATGCACTGGACGACAAGCCTCGGGACGAAGTCGCGCATGGATGAGTTCCTGCAACGCCTGCGCGAGCGCAAGCTCGTCCAATGGGCGCTCGCCTACGTCGCGGCGGCATTCGCACTGATCCAGGTGCTCGACGTCGTCGCGCAGCGATTCGGCTGGCCCGAGGCGGTCGAGCGCGGCGTGATCGTCGCGCTCGCGATCGGCTTGTTCGTCGCTCTGGTGCTCGCGTGGTACCACGGCGAGCGCGGCGCACAGCGCGTCTCGAGCACCGAACTGCTGATCCTCGCGCTGCTGCTCGGCGTCGGCGGCGCGCTCGCCTGGCGCTTGGCGTCGCGTGCCGAGCCGGTCGCGACTGCGGGAAGCGCAAACGTCGCGGGCGCGTCCGCAGCGGCATCGGCCGATCCGCATTCGATCGCCGTGCTGCCGTTCGTCAACATGAGCGGCGACAAGGACAACGATTATTTTTCCGACGGCATCAGCGAGGAGATCCTCAACGTGCTCGCCGGCGTCCCGGCGCTGCGCGTCGCCGCGCGCACGTCGTCGTTCTCGTTCCGCGACGGCAAGCGTGAAGCACCCGAGATCGCGAGCGAACTGCACGTGCGCCTGCTGCTCGAGGGCAGCGTGCGCAAGCAGGGCGAGCGCGCGCGCATCACGGCGCAGCTGATTGACGCAAGCAACGGCTTTCACTTGTGGTCGCAGACCTACGACCGTGACCTCAAGGACATCTTCGCGATCCAGGACGAGATCGCCGCGGCGATCGCGAACGAGCTCAAGGTCAAGATCGGAGGCGCCGACGAGATTGCGGCGAAGAAGCCGCCGAACCCGCAGGCACACGATTTCTATCTGCGCGGACTCGCGTTGTGGCAGGCGCGTGGTGAAGCATCGCTGCTCGGCGCGGTCGAGAACTTCAAGAAGGCGATCGCTGCCGATCCGCAGTTCGCCGAGGCCTACGCGGGTCTGGCGCTCGTCTACGCGATCCTGCCGGACTGGACGGCGCAGATCGGCTACGACGCGTCGCTCGACCTGTCGCGCGACAACGCCGAGCTGGCGCTCGCACTGGACCCGTCGTTGCCGGAATCGTACGTCGCGCTGGGCTACCAGGCCGACGGTTACCGACGGCGCGCGACGGCGCAGGCGTTGTACAGGCGCGCGATCGCGCTACGGCCGTCCTTCTCGACTGCCTACCAGTGGCTCGGCAACTCGCTGTGGTCGGGCGGCGACCTGCAGGGCGGCCTGGCGACTCTGGAACGCGCGTCGGCGCTCGATCCGAAATCGGCGATCATCGCGAACAACCACGGCATGGCGTTGGTTGCGGCCGGGCGCGGCGCCGAGGCGGTCGCGCTGTGCGCAGCGACGCTGACGGACGCGCCGCTGAACCAGCCCTGCCTCGAGATCACGGCGTTCGCGACGCTGATGGCCGGCGATTACGCGGCCGCGCGGCCGCTGTTCGCGCGCTACGCACAGGTCAGCAACCCGGCCGCGGCCGGATTCGCCGCTACGGTGATCGATGCGCTCGCCGGCAAAGGCGATCGCCACGCGGTCGCCGTGCGCCTGGCCGCGTTCGGCCCGCAGAGCAGCTACGACGCGCACAGCGGCAACGTGTTCAGCGTCTACATGATCCCGCCGCTGCTCGTCCTGCTCGGCGAGCCGCAGCTGGTCGTGCCCAACCTCGAGCCGTTCGCGATGAGTGACCGCTCCGGCCAGAGCGAGTGGGCGATCATGATGAAGTCGCTCGGCGCGGTGCACTGTGACGCGGCATTCGTCGACCTCGTCAAGCGCATGAAAACGACCGATCCGCACCACGACGCGCTGTGCGGTCACCCGTGAGCGATTTTCTCGCCGGCATGAAGCAGCGCAAGCTCGTGCAGTGGGCGCTCGCCTACGTCGCGGCAGCATTCGCGCTGATCCAGGTGCTCGATGTCGTCGCGCAGCGCTTCGGCTGGCCGGAGCAGGCCGAGCGCGTCGCGATCCTCGCACTCGGCGTCGGCTTCTTCGTCGTGCTCGTGCTCGCCTGGTACCACGGCGAACGCGGCGTGCAGCGCGTGACCGGCACCGAGCTGCTGATCCTCGCGCTGCTGCTGTTGATCGGCGGCGTCGCACTGTGGCGCCTGGCGCCGGGGCCGCAGTCCGCAGACGCAACGGCATCGCACGCCGGGTCACGTGCCGTCGTCGCGAAAGACATGGACATTCCGCCGAAATCCGTTGCCGTGCTGCCGTTCGAGAACTTCAGTGCCGACAAGGCCAACGCGTACTTCGCCAGCGGCATGCAGGACGAAATCCTGTCGCGCCTGGCGGGTATCGCGGACCTGAAGGTCATCTCGCGCACGTCGACGCAGAAGTACGCGAGCCGGCCGGACAATCTGAGGACCGTCGCCGGCGAACTCGGCGTAGCGACCGTCGTCGAAGGCAGCGTGCAGCGGGCGGGTGATTCGGTCCGGGTCATCGTCCAGTTGATCGACGCGCGCAACGACAATCACCTGTGGGCACAGACATACGACCGCGAATTGAAGAACGTGTTCGCGGTGGAGAGCGAGGTCGCGCAGCAGATTGCCGAAGCGCTGAAGGCACGCTTGTCGCCACAGGAAACGCGGGCGCTCGATCGACCACCCACGCGCGACGCCGGCGCTTATGACGCGTTCCTCAAAGGCGAGTTTCTCGGCAACAAGGCATACGCTTCGGCGCTGGACGAAGACTACGAGGCCGCCGACGCGGCGTTCGGACGCGCGCTCGATCTCGATCCTTCGTTCGCGCTGGCTCTGGCGCGCAAGGCGTACTACCGGATGCGGCGGCATTGGGATGTCCAGCAGTTGACCGAAGCGCAACTGGCCGACGTGAAGGTTGCGGCGGACAAGGCGCTGGCACTGGCCCCTGAACTTCCGGAAGCGCATCTGGCGCTCGCCGACTGGTATTACCGCGGGTATCGACGCTACGACGACGCGATCGCGGAGCTCCAGCAGGCGTTGCGGCTGGCGCCGAACTTCGCGGTCGCACAGGCCACGCTCGGTTACATCTACGGTCGCAAGGGCGATCTGGAACAGTCCATGGAGGTCATTCAAAAGGCGGCGCAACTGTCACCGCGCGATTCCCACATCAGCGCCAACCTCGGCGTCGGCTATTGGCACCTGCGCCGATTCGCCGACGCGGAGCGGCAGATGGCGCACACGCTCGAAATCGATCCCGAGGACAGCCTGACGCGGAGTTCATTGCCTCTGCTGTTGCTGTACGGACGCGGCGACAGTGCCGGCGCTCGCGCCGCTGTCGTGTCGGCGCCGGGTTGGTCAGCCGTGGCGACGATCGCCGGCAACGGTGAGTTCGGCGGTGGCGACATCAGCGTCTTGCTGGACTGGCACGTCTATCCGGATCTCTTCGAGAGGCATTTCGATGCCGCGTTGCGCGCCTGGGACAGCGCCCCGGTCCGGAGCGACGATGATCGCCTGGTCCAGGCACTCGCGCACGCGACGATCCGCTTCATCGCCGGAGAGCACGAGGCAGCCAGAGGAGAATGCGCACGCGTCGCGGCAGAGATCGACGCAGCCGGCGCGAAGTATCCGGACTCGCCGGCCTATCTGTTGTTGGCCAGTTGGTATGCGCTGTGCTCCGGCCACAAAGATGTGGCGATCGCTGCTGCGCGTCGAGCAGCGCAGATCATGTCGATCGGCAAGGACGCCTATGTCGCCGGCGACTATCTGGCGGGACTGGCCGAAGTCGACGTCCAGGCCGGGGCCGCGGACGAGGCGCTGAAGTTGATCGAGCAGTTGCTGGCGCTACCGGGGGCCGGGAACGTCATGACGACCGAGCGCCTGAAACGGGACCCGGTCTTCGACCCGTTGCGCCCCGACCCTCGCTTCGCGAAGATCATCGCGCAATTCGAGGTCGCTGCCGCGAAGCCCTGAGGCGACTACATGTCGTGCTTGGCGACCTCGAAGCCGGCCGCCTTGTAGGTCGTCCAGCGCTTGCGTGAATCGAGGCGTTGCGCCTCGTCGGCCGGAACGACTTCGAGCACGCGCTCGAACAATCCCGGTGCACACTCATCGCGCAGGTTGATCACGAGCGAGCGATCGCCAGCCTGCGATTCCGGTGCGGCAATCAGCACCGGAGTGATCTCATCGTCGGCATCGCCGGCGATCTGGTGCGGAATGAAGGCGTTCTCGTCGAACTCCCACAGTTTTTCGTCGAGCCGTTCAGCCTGTTCGAACGAACGCGCGAGGATCAGCGTCTGCTGGCCTGTTTCGAAAGCGCGCTTCGCCAGCTCGCACACGAGCAGCAGCGGATCGTCGCGGAAGCGCGGCTTGGCGATCAGGTAGAAATCGGCGCGTGGCATGTCTACGACAGGCGCGAGGCCGGAGACCAGAGGCACCTTGAACCCGCGCTTTCTCGTCCCGCGCCTCCGCTTCCGCTACTCGTGTCTGATCGAGTGGACATCCCCGGCAACGCAAGGGCGAAGCGTCCGAAGCCCGGGTTTCTTCGTCTCGCGTCTCGCGTCTCGCGTCTCACGTTTCTCAACAACGATCCATCAGCCACTGAACCAGCAACGCGACCGGCCTGCCGGTCGCCGAACCCTTGCGGCCGTCTTCCCAGGCCGTGCCGGCGATGTCCAGATGGGCCCAGCGGTAGCCTTCGGTGAAGCGCGCGAGGAAGCAGGCGGCCGTGATTGCGCCGGCGTACTTGCCGCCGATGTTGGCAATGTCGGCGTAGCCGGTATCGAGCTGGCTCTGGTAATCGTCCCACAGCGGCAGGCGCCAGGCTCGATCGAGGGTCGCTTCGCCGGCAGCGAGCAGTTCGGATGCGAGCGCGTCATCCTGGGTCATCAGGCCCGACGCATGCTTGCCGAGCGCGACGACGCAGGCGCCCGTCAGCGTCGCAGCGTCGATGATGACCTGCGGCTTGAACCGCTGCACGTAGGTCAGCGCGTCGCACAGGATCAGGCGGCCTTCGGCGTCGGTGTTGAGCACCTCGACCGTCTGGCCCGACATGCTCGTGACGACGTCGCTCGGACGCTGGGCCTTGCCGCCCGGCATGTTCTCGGCCGCGGGCACCACGCAGACGATGTTGAGCTTGAGCTTCAAGGCGACCGCGGACACGAACGCGCCGAGCACGCCGGCCCCGCCGCACATGTCGAATTTCATTTCCTCCATGCCGGCACTGGGCTTGATCGAGATGCCGCCGGTATCGAACGTGATGCCCTTGCCGACCAGCGCGTAGGGCTTGTCGTCCGCGCCGGCGCCGCGCCACTGCAGCACGATCAGCTTCGGCGCGTTCACCGAGCCCTGCGCGACGCCCAGCAGCGCACCCATGCCGAGCCGCGCCATGTCTTCCTCTTCGAGGACTTCGCAGCCGACGCCGGGATGCTCCGCCGCGAACTTCTGCGCCTGCTCGGCGATATAGGCCGGTGTGCAGATGTTCGGCGGCAGGTTGCCCAGTTCGCGCGCGAAGCGCACGCCTTGCGCAATCGCACCTGCCGTCGCCAGCGCCGGCGCCGCGGCGGCCGGGGCGGCGAAAGCGATCGCGGAAAATTCCGGTGTCTTGGCTTTTTCGCGCGGCTTGAAAGTCGCGCTGTACTTGTAGGCCTGGGCGTCGCTCGCCAGCGCCGCGCTGCGCACGGCCCAGGCCGCATCCCTGCCCGGTACCTCGATTTCGGTGAGGTACGACACGGCGCGGTCGATCGGCAGGCCCTTGAGCACGCGCGCGGCTTCCGCGCATGCGCGCTGGAAGCGCGCGCCGTCGATTTTCTTCGCCTCGCCCAGGCCGACAGTCAGCACGCGCGGCGCCGCGATGTTGGCCAGTGAAAACAGCAACTGCGTGCTGCCGACCTTGCCGGTGACGTCGCCGGCCTCGATCAGGCGCTGGATCGCGCCGCCGGATTTTTCGTCGATCCGGCTGGCGGCGGCGGAGAGCGTGCGGTCTTCGAACACGCCGACGACGATGCACGCGGCCGTTGCCGTTTCCGGCGCTTGGTCAGTGAGGCTGAACTGGATAGTCATGATCTTCCCAACGAAAAAAAGCCGACCGAAACGTCACGCGGGCGGATAAACTTAAGGCGTCTTGAACGCGGCGCGGCCTTCAATTGGCGCCGAATTGCGAATCGCGCTTGCGGCGCGCAACCTAGTTTACTTCAACCTTTGCCATTCATGCTGCGTATTGTCGACCGTTACCTCGTGCGTGAGCTGCTGATCAGCTTCCTGGCGGCCGTCACGATCCTGCTGCTGGTTACCGTCGGCGCCACCGTCGCCGACCTGCTGGCGAAGATCGCGCGCGGGCGCGTCGCAGCCGACCTGCTGCTCGCGCTGATCGGATTGCGCACGGTCGATTCGCTGACCCTGCTGGTGCCGCTGGCGATCTTTCTCGGCGTGCAGCTTGCCTACGGCCGCCTGTATCGCGAGAGCGAGATGGCAGTGTTCGCCGCCTCGGGACTGTCGGTGGTCGGGCTGGTGCGTCCGCTGCTGCTGCTGGCCGCGCCGCTGATGCTGGCCATGGCGGCGATTTCGTTCTGGCTTGCACCGGCTTCCGTGCGCCAGGCGCAGACGCTGCAGGAAGAAGCCAGCCGGTCGCTGATCCTGGCCGGGCTCGAGCCGGGTCGTTTCGTCGAGCTGCCGAACAACGACGGCGTCATGTACGTCGACACGATGAACAGCGACGGCACGAAGTTCAAGAAAATGTTCATCGCCAGCGAAAAGGCCAACGCCGGCAACACCGCGACCAATATCAACGTGATCACGGCGGCCGACGGCGAGCTTTACCACGACGCCAACGGCGTCGAGCGCTATCTTGGCCTGAACGACGGCTTTCGCGTCGAAGGCGTGATCGGCCAGGACAACTATCGCCTGATGCGCTACCAGCGCAACGACATCAAGATGCAGGACAGCGAGAGCGACACCAACGCCGATTCGGTCAAGCGCAGCGCGCCCACTTCGGTGCTGCTGGCAAGCAGCGACGTCGTGCAGCGCGCCGAACTGCAGTGGCGCCTCGCCGCGCCATTGTCGGTGCTGGTACTGGTGATGCTGGCGATGCCGCTGGCGAAATCCTCGCCGCGCGAACCGCGTTACGCACGCCTGCTGATCGCGCTGCTGGCCTGGTTCATCTATTACAACCTGCTCGCGATCGGCCGCGCCCGCATCAGCCAGGGCATCTGGGATCCGCGCATCGGTTTCTGGTGGGTCGAGATTCCGACGGCACTGATCGCGCTGTATCTGCTGTGGAGCAGCCAGCGCCTGCCGCGCCCGCGCGCGCAACGGGTGGCGGTACGGGCAAGGACACCCAAGGCGGCACGCAAGTGAGCCGTCCGGTCGTGTTCAAGAAGGTCGACAAGCTGGTCGCGCTGTCGGTGCTCGGGGCCGTGCTGCTGGCCTGGGGATTCCTGATCGGCCTGGATGCGTTCAAGACACTGATCGCCGAAATCAACGACGTCGGCACCGGCGACTACACGCTGACCAAGGCCGTGGTCTACACGCTGCTGACCGTGCCGCGCCGCGCCTACCAGTGGTTCGGCTACGCCGCCCTGATCGGCGGCCTGATGGGCATGGGCATGCTGGCGACCAGCGGCGAGCTGACCGCGCTGCGCGCGGCGGGCCTGTCGAAGTTGCGTATCTGCGTCTCGGTCATCCTGTCACTGACGGTGCTGACCGCGCTCGTCATGCTCATGGGCGAGACGATCGGCCCGCGCGGCGAGCAGAAGGCCGAGGCACTGGCGCTGACCGCGAAGGCCAAGGACGTGACGATCGGCAAGGGCGGCAGCCTGTGGGCGCGCGACGGCGACACCGTGATCAACGCCAAGCACGGCCGCTCACGCGGCACGCGCGCAGGCCTCGCCGTCGAATTGAACGACGTGCGCGTGTTCGAGTTCACGCAAGCCGGTCAATTGCTGGCGCTTTCGCTCGCCAAGACCGCGACCCACCTTGGCGGCGAATGGACGCTGCACGACGTGCGCCGCACCGAGTTCTCCGGCACGTCGGCGACGACCAGGATCGAAGCGCAGGCGCAATGGAAATCCGCGCTCGACCCGGACGTGCTGTCCAAATCGATGATCCATCCGGAATACCTGTCGCTGCGCGACCTGATGCGCAACATCGAGTACATGCAGCGCAATCGGCAGGATGCGTCCGGCTACGAGCGCGCCTACTGGGGCCGCATCTTCTATCCGCTCAACGTGCTGGTGCTCGCGTTCTGCGCCGTGCCGTTCGCGTTCGGTGCGTTGCGCACCGGCGGGCTGGGCAAGCGGCTGTTCCTCGGCATGGCGCTCGCGATCAGCTACTACTTTTTCCAGAGCGCCGTGGTCAGCATGGGCGCCGTATACAATTTCAACCTGGCGCTGGCCAACGCGCTGCCGTCGGTGCTGCTCGGGTTGGCGGCGATCTCCTATTTCAGGCGGCATGCCTGACAGAGCAGGAGCGAGGTGCAAGGAAGAGCATTCGTGTTGCATTTCTCCCGCTCGTCCCCGCTCACCGCTCCTTCTCCATCCGCACCACCAGCGTGCCGGCGGCGATGTCGTGCCAGGTGCGGCCTTGCGCATCGAACAACGCCCACCAGAAGCCGAGGCCGGCCGGCGCGAGCGACACGATGGCGACCGCAAAGCGGAGCAGGGCATGCACGATATCGGGCGATCGGCCGTCGTCGCGCACGACGCGCAGGCGCCACGACTTCATGCCGATGGTCTGGCCTCCGCGCGTCCACGACACGACGAAGTATGCGATGCAGACGCCGAACGCCAGTGCCTGCACGAGCATCTTGTCCGCCAGGCGGCGCACGTCGAGCGCACCGCCGGTAAGCGCCAGTGCCAGCACCACGGCGGCGAACCACAGCGCGAGCAGCGGCAGCAGGTCGTACACGGACGCGAGCAGACGCAGCACCAGTGACGCGGGCGTGGCGGAACGGATCTTCGGCGCAGTCATCGGGCATCGGTGAGCAGCTTCGGCTGCAAGCCTCGCCGTTCGGCATTGCGAATGCAACCCTCCACTGCCATGCTTGAAGAGCCGCCAACGACCATCATGCAGCCGTCAATCCCGCCCCACCGTCAATCCCGCGAACGCGGACTGCGAAGGCAGGATGCCGAAGCGAACATTCGCCCGGCGAATGGCGCGGCGCGCGAGCTGCGGATGCGGCGCGTCGAACCATCTTGCTGTCGTGTCGATCGAACCCGATCGGGATGGATCGCCGCCTTCGAAGCGACGACGTCGTGCTTCAAGCCGTCGCGGCGCGCGATGGAAAGCAAGGTCGAACGTTCAATCCTTTCGCGCATACCGCTGGTCTTTCCGGCCGGGATCCGTAGGTTTTCTTCGCCGGTCGCCGGCCGTGCGCACTGAGCCGGCGCGCAGAAGTTCCATGAGTGGTGCCGGCCTTCGGCCCTCGGATCTCGGCCCTGAAGACCGGGCCGCGATCGATGCGTTCCTCGAACTGGCGTGGTCCGAGCAGGGGCTCGCGCAGAACACGCTGGCCAGCTACCAGCGCGACCTGCAGGGGCTGGCGCGCTGGTGCGCGGCGCATGCGGCGACACTGGCGACCTGCACGCGCGAGCAGTTGTTCCGCTACCTGGCCGAGCGCGTCGAAGGCGGCTACAGCGCGCGCAGCAACGCGCGCCTGTTGTCCACATTGCGGCATTTTTACCGGATCGCGCAGCGCCTCGGCACGGTCGCGCAGGATCCGACGCTGCTGCTGGATTCGCCGAAACTGCCGCGGCCGTTGCCCAAGGCGCTGGCGGAAAGCGAAGTCGAGGCGCTGATCCACGCGCCGGACGTCGACACGCCGCTCGGCCTGCGCGACCGCGCGATGTTCGAACTGATCTACGCGACCGGCCTGCGCGTGAGCGAACTGGTCAGCCTGCGCGCCGACCAGATCAACCTGCGCCAGGGCGTGCTGCGCGTCACCGGCAAGGGCGGCAAGGATCGCCTCGTGCCGATCGGCGAGGAGGCCGAGCACTGGCTGCAACGCTACCTGGCGCAGGCGCGCCCGGCGCTGGCGCGGGGACGCGAGGTCGCCGCCGTATTCCTGACCCATCGTCGTGCCGGCATGACACGACAGATGTTCTGGACGACGGTCAAGCGTCACGCGCGCACGGCGGGCATCGATGCGACGCGCATTTCGCCGCATGTGCTGCGCCATTGCTTCGCCACGCATCTGCTCAACCATGGCGCCGACCTGCGCGCCCTGCAGATGCTGCTCGGGCACAGCTCGCTGTCGACCACGCAGATCTACACGCTGGTTGCGCGCGAGGGCCTCAAGCGCCTGCACCAGCGCCATCATCCGCGCGGCTGACGCCCGGCGTCGGGCGCGATCAACGCGCCGGTATGACCGACGGCAGGTATACCGATGCCGGCGGCGTATGCGAAAATGTCAGGATTCGGATCGACGGCCGGTCACTGGGCAACGATTCAAGGCATACATCCGCGAGGTATTCATGTTCAAGCATTGTTTTTCCGCGATCCTGCTCGCGGCCACCAGCATGCAGGTGATGGCAGCGGACGATGCCGAGAAAGTCGTGCGCGAGGCGTTCAAGAAAGTCTCGCCGACCGCCAACATCACCGAAGTGAAGCGCTCGGAAGTGCCGGGTTTCTACCAGGTGCTGGTCGACGCGAACGTCTACTTCATCAGCGGCGACGGCAAGTACCTGATCCGCGGCAACGTGTTCGACATCGACTCGCGCCAGGACATCGGCGACAAGCAGCTTTCGGCGATGCGCCGGGTCGCGCTCGCGAAGATCCCGAAGGACAAGGAACTGGTATTTGCTCCACCCAATCCGAAATACAGCGTGACGGTGTTCACCGACGTCGACTGTCCGTACTGCCGCCAGTTCCACAAGCAGATCGCCGAGTACAACAAGTTCGGCATCGCCGTGAAGTACGTGCTGTTCCCGCTGCCGATGCACAAGGGCGCCGACAAGAAAGCCGAGACGGTCTGGTGCTCGGCGGACCGCAATACCACGTACACCAATGCCATGAACGGCCAGTGGGACGCAAAACCGGGCGACGGCGCCGCGAAGGCGAACACCTCGCCGGCGAAGGTGGCGGGGAGCGACGAGACGCTCGCCTACAAGCCGCTGACCTGCGCCAATCCGATCGCCGAACTCGACGAGATCGGCAAGTCCATGGGCGTCGACGGCACGCCGGCCATCTTCGGCCCGGAAGGCGAGCACCTGGGCGGCTATATTCCGCCGGAGCAGCTGGCGCAGCGCCTGGACCAGCTGGCGCAGCGTGCGCACCCGGATGCCGCCAAATAGGATAGGGCCGGCGCGACGGAACCTCGGTCGTTCCGGGCGGTCCCACGTTGCGGCCACTTTCAGCTGAGATCGTCACTGTCATGAAAATCCGGTTCCGGGGAATTCTTCTGGCCGCGGCGGCAGGCATTGCCGCAGTGGCTGCCCACGCTGCCGACGGCGACGACAAGGCCGTGCGCGACGCGTTTCATTCGCTGCTGCCGAACGCGAAGATCGACCGCGTGGTGAAGTCCGAGGTGCCGGGATTCTACGAGGTCGTCGTCGGCGGGCAGGTCGTCTACATCAGCGGTGACGGCAAGTACCTGCTGCAGGGAAACCTGTACGACGTACCGGCGAAGAAGAGCCTGACGGACGCGCGCATCGCTGCCATCCGCGCCGAAGCGTTGCGTTCGCTGCCGGCCGACAAGATGATGACGTTTGCTCCGGAGCACCCGAAGCACATGGTGACGGTGTTCACCGACGTCGACTGTCCGTATTGCCGGCAGTTCCACAAGCAGATCAATGCGTACAACGCCGCCGGCATCGGCGTGAACTACGTGCTGTTTCCGCTCGAGATCCATCCGGGCGCCGACAAGAAGGCCGAGGCGGTGTGGTGCTCGGCCGACCGCAAGGCCGCGTATACCGCTGCCATGAACGGCCAGGATCCGGGCAAGGCGACCTGCAAGAACAGTCCGGTCGAAGAGACCAAGGCGCTGTCGATCGCGATCGGCATCGACAGCACGCCGACCGTGCTGGCCGAGGACGGCTCGCACGTCAATGGCAACGTCGTGATGAACGCAAACCAGCTGATGGCCGAACTCGACCGCCTGGCAGGCAAGTCCGCCGCCGCGAAGTGATGACCCGTTGCGGGGTTGGCGCAAGAGCGATTCGGCTGGCGCTCTTGCCCGCAGGCGCGGCCGACGGCACGCAAGTCGCAGCGCCGCGCGCTCCCTGAACTTGCGAGGCGCAAGCTCGTGACGCTGAAAACCGGTCGCGTTGGGCGCAACGGGCGCAGCGGGTGAACGCGAAACGCCGCCGCGACCATCGGCCGGAGTCCGGACAGGCTGCGATGCCGACAGGGCGAGCCCGACGCGATCTGATCGAGGGGTGCGCCGCCGCGCCGGCAAACCGGATTCAAAATACCGCTTGATGCGGTGTTTCTCTCGGCGTCGCCGCTTTCCGGTATCATTCGCGCCCCACTCGACCGCGTAGCTGCCTGCGGCCATGATCGTTCTCGACGGGCTACCGGCCCTGTCTCCATTCCGTCTCGAGCGCCTGAATCGCGAACTGGCACGGATCGCGCCGGGCTGCAGCGTGGCAGCGGCGTGGTTTGTCTATTTCGTCGCCTTCGGCGGCACGCCGCCCGACGACGACGGTCTGCGCAGCGTGCTGCGCGCGGTGCCCGGCACGCCGAAACGCGCGCGCCTGTGGGTCGTGCCGCGTCTCGGCACGATTTCTCCGTGGTCTTCCAAGGCGACCGACATCCTGCGCGGCTGTGGCTTTGCGATCGAGCGCGTCGAGCGCGGCATCGCGTTCGACATTGGCCGAGCGCCGGCGCGCGACAGCGATGCCGGTCGCCGACTCGAGCTGGCGCTGCACGATCCGATGACCCAATCGGTCATCGGATCGCTCGACCAGGCACAGCAGTTGTTCCTTGCCGGCGCGCCGGCGCCGCTGCAGCGGATTGTCCTGGGCGACGACGCACTGGCCGCGCTGCAGGTTGCGAACATCCGGCTGGGCCTTGCGCTCGCGACGGACGAAATCGAGTACCTCGCCTCGCGCTACGCGCAGTTGCGGCGCGATCCGACCGACGCCGAACTGATGATGTTCGCGCAGGCCAATTCCGAACATTGCCGGCACAAGGTGTTCAACGCGAGCTGGACGATCGACGGCGTCGCGCAGGAAAAATCTCTGTTCGCCATGATCCGCAATACGCACGCGCAGGCGCCGCAGCACACGCTGTCGGCTTATTCCGACAACGCGGCGGTGATCGAAGGCAGCGCGGCGGCGCGGTTCTTCGTGCAGGCCGACGGCCGCTTCGCGGCGCACAACGAGCGCGCCGACTATGCGATCAAGGTCGAAACGCACAACCATCCGACCGCGATCGCGCCGTTTCCCGGCGCGGCCACCGGCGCCGGCGGCGAGATCCGCGACGAGGGCGCAACCGGCCGCGGCAGCAAGCCGAAGGCGGGCCTGACCGGGTTCACCACTTCGTACCTGCGCATTCCGGACCTGGCGCGGCCGTGGGAAGCTGCGCGGCCGCTGCCGCCGCGCCTGGCCACCGCTTTCGAAATCATGCGCGATGCGCCGATCGGAGCCGCCGCGTTCAACAACGAATTCGGCCGGCCGTGCCTCGGCGGCTATTTCCGCACGTTCGAGGCCGAGACCGGCGAGGCCGGCGTACGCCGCGGCTACGACAAGCCGATCATGATCGCCGGCGGGCTGGCGAACCTGCGTTCTCCACATGTGGAAAAGAATACCCTGCGGCCCGGCGACGCCGTGGTCGTGCTCGGCGGGCCGGCCATGCTGATCGGCCTTGGCGGCGGCGCCGCCTCGTCGGTCGCCGGCGGCGACAGCTCCGAGGAGCTGGATTTCGCTTCGGTGCAGCGCGACAACGCCGAGATGGAACGGCGCTGCCAGGAAGTGATCGACCGCTGCTGGTCGCTCGGCGACGCCAACCCGATCGTCAGCATCCACGACGTCGGCGCCGGCGGCCTGTCCAACGCGATACCGGAAATCCTGCACGACTCGCGCGTCGGCGCCCGCGTCGGCTTGCGCGCGATTCCGTCGGCCGATCCGCACCTGTCGCCGATGCAGATCTGGTGCAACGAGGCGCAGGAGCGCTATGTGCTCGGCCTCAGGCCCGCCGACGTCGCCGAATTCACGACCATCTGCGAGCGCGAACGCTGCCCGTTTGCCGTCGTCGGAGAAGTCACCGCCGAGCAGCGCCTGACGGTCACCGATGACCTGGCGGCGCCGTTGCGTGACGGATTGCCCCTCACCACGGCGCTCGCCCCGAACGACGCAGCCGTTCGGGGAAAGGGGGACGAAATCGGCGGCTCGTCCCCGGCCCTCGGCCCTGGGCCCGCAGCCGTCGAGCCATCGGCTTCGTCTGCCGTGTCCGTTCTCCCGTCTCCCGGGCATTCCGTCATCGACTTGCCGATGGACGTCCTGTTCGGCAAGGCCCCGAAGATGCAGCGCGACGTCAAGCGCAAGGCGCCGCGTCTGGACATCGTGCCGGACCTCGACGGCATCGTGCTCGAAGAAGCGATCAAGCGCGTGCTGCGCCTGCCGGCGGTCGGCAGCAAGTCATTTCTGATCACGATCGGCGACCGCTCGGTCGGGGGGCTGTGTGCGCGCGATCCGATGGTCGGTCCGTGGCAGGTGCCGGTGGCCGACTGCGCGGTGACGCTGTGCGACTTCGACGGCTACGCCGGCGAAGCCATGGCGATGGCCGAACGCACGCCGGTGGCGCAGCTGTCGGCGCCGGCCTCGGCGCGTCTGGCGGTCGGCGAAGCGATCACCAATCTTGCCGCCGCGCCGATCGCCAGCCTTGGCGAAATCAGGCTCTCGGCCAACTGGATGGCGGCAATCGGCCATGGCGGCGACGACGCGGCGCTGTACGACGCGGTGCGCGCGGTCGGCATGGAGCTTTGTCCACAACTGGATATTTCCATTCCGGTCGGCAAGGATTCGCTGTCGATGCAGGCCGCATGGCAGCAGGACGGGCGCAAGCAGAAAACCGTGTCGCCGGTGTCGCTGATCGTTACCGGTTTCGCCCGCGTGCGCGACGCGCGCAAGGCAATGACGCCGCAACTGCGCCTGGACGTCGGCACTACCGAGCTGTGGCTGCTCGACCTGGGCGCCGGCAAGAACCGGCTCGGCGGCTCGGTGCTGGCGCAGGTCTACAACCGCGCCAGCGGCCTGCCGGCCGACCTCGACGATCCGCAGCTGCTCAAGCGTTTTTTCGCCGCAATCCAGGCGGCCAATGAAAAGGGCCTGCTGCTCGCCTACCACGACCGTTCCGACGGCGGCG
>DATNFS010000042.1:0-2078 GCA_035606275.1 Rudaea sp. | reverse complement strand
TGCCGCCCGAGTTCCAGCTGCTGGCGACGATCCTCGAACGGCTGCTCGAAAAATCGCGCGATGCGCACGGCAAGGCGCCGCGCCAGAACTACGACGATGCGGGCTGGGTCGGCTTTCGTCTTGCCGAAGCGCTGCCGATCGACAACCGCGAACGGCAGCACCTGCTCCAGGTCGGCGATCCGCTCGAGCGCCTCGGACAATTGATGCACTATCTACCGCGATTCCAGAACGCGTGATGACGTTTGATCCGACCCGAGCAGATCAAGAGATTGAACCACGGAGAACACGGAGAACACGGAGTAAGAGAAGAAGGAGAATGAGGGACCGAAACGACGCTTCGCCGGCGCATTCGTTTTCCTGCAGGTTCCACAAGCAGGTCCATCGAAAGTTGCCAAGCCCGTTTCCTCAGATTGTTTTGCTTTTTCCGTGTTCTCTGTGTTCTCCGTGGTTCAATCTTTCGCTCTTACAGCGCCCCGCCAGGTCAAGACATGAATTCACTGCAAGGCAAGACCCTGTTCATCAGTGGCGCTTCGCGCGGCATTGGCCTGGCGATCGCGTTGCGCGCGGCTCGGGATGGCGCGAACATCGCGATCGCGGCGAAATCCGACGTGCCGAATCCGAAGCTGCCGGGCACGATCCACAGCGCCGCGGCGGCGGTCGCGGCGGCCGGCGGACAGGCGCTGCCGATCAAGTGCGACATCCGCGAAGAGGAGCAGGTGCGCGCGGCGATCGAGCAGGCCGCGCAGCGTTTCGGCGGCATCGACATCCTGGTCAACAATGCCAGCGCGATATGGCTGCGCGGCACGCTCGACACGCCGATGAAGCGCTTCGACCTGATGCAGCAGGTCAACGCGCGCGGCACGTTCCTGTGTTCACAGGCGTGCCTGCCTTACCTGCTGAAGGCCGCCAATCCGCATATCCTGACGCTGGCGCCGCCACCGTCGCTCGAGCCGAAATGGTGGTCACCGCATACCGGCTACACGCTCGCCAAGATGGGCATGAGCCTGGTCACGCTCGGCCTGGCCGGCGAATTCGGGCCGCGCGGCGTCGCGGTCAACGCGTTGTGGCCGCGTACGCTGATCGCGACCGACGCACTGAACCTGATTCCCGGCGTCAGCGCGGCGAACGGCCGCAAGCCCGAGATCATGGCAGACGCCGCACATGCGGTCCTGACGCGTCCGGCGCAAGGCTTCAGCGGCAGGTTCCTGATCGACGACGACGTCCTGCGCGAGGCCGGCGTGACCGATCTGGGTCACTACGCGATGGATCCGTCGGCGAGGCTGTTGCCGGACCTGTTCCTGTGATGAAAGGGCTGTCGGCGCGGATCAGAACCGGGCTTGAGCAGGTCTTCAATTGCGATCGGCGTTGATCCGCGTCAAAAGGCTCTGTCTTTGGCCGGCGAATTTTCCGAAAGCGGCGTGCCGCATTTTGTAATTGTGGAGTAGTGGAGGTGGTCCGATGCGTTATCTGCACAGCATGGTCAGGATCCGCGACGTCGCGGCGTCGCTGCGCTTCTATTGCGAAGGCCTCGGCCTGCGCGAGATGCGCCGCGTGGAGAACGAAAAGGGCCGGTTCACGCTGATCTTCCTCGCCGCCCCGGAAACGCCGGAGGCCGAGGTCGAGCTGACCTACAACTGGCCGGCCGACGGCGCGACGCCGGAAGACTACGGCAGCGCGCGCAACTTCGGCCATCTGGCTTTTCGCGTGGAGAATATCTACGACACCTGCGCGCGCCTGCAGTCGATGGGCTACACCATAAACCGCCCGCCGCGTGACGGCCACATGGCGTTCGCGCGCTCGCCGGACCTGATCTCGATCGAACTGCTGCAGGACGGTCACCTGCCGCCGCAGGATCCGTGGGTGTCGATGCCGAATACCGGCGTATGGTAGCAACGCACGGGAGCGCCATTGCCGGCGGTGTTCGAGCGTCCCGCGTGGGATGCGCCGGCGCCGCGGAGCGACGCGTTGCTTCAGCGGCTCCCGCCGATCAGCCGAGCGCCTGACGCAGGTCGTCGACCAGATCGTCGGCGTGTTCGAGCCCGATCGACAGGCGCAGCAGGTTTTGCGGCGAGACCGGG
>DATNFS010000041.1:0-19057 GCA_035606275.1 Rudaea sp. | reverse complement strand
GGCACCGGCGCGAATGACGTGTGCAACGTCGCGCCGTGGACCGACGCCACCGCCGTGTCACCGGTCGGCGGCAATCCCGGCACCACGCTCGGCGCGCAGCGCCAGAACGCGCTGAAATACGCGGTGCAGCAGATCACGCAGCAGCTGCAGCCGCCGGTACCGATCACGATTCGCGCCTGCTGGGACAGCCTCGGCGGCAGCGCCACCTCGGCGGTGATCGCCCACGCCACGCCGGTCACGTTCCTGATCGACGAGCCGGATTTCGGCGGTTACGTGCTGCCGTTGCGCTACACCTGGTATTCGATCACCGAGGCGGTGCGCCAGGGCGGCACCGGCCAGTGCAGCCTGATCGGCGGCGGCCCCAACAACGGCTGCGACAACGAGGAGATCGAAGCGGTATTCAATACCGATATCGGCTCCTCGACCGTCATCGGCGGACGCGCCTTCTACTTCGGCTACAGCACCGGCTCGGATCCGTCGGCGATCGATTTCGTCAGCGTGGCGATGCATGAGCTGACCCATGGCATGGGCTTCATCGGCCTGGCCAATACCGACGCCACACTCGGGCCGATCGGCGCCAAGGCCGGCATCGGCAGCGGCTCGATTGCCTACCAGAATCTGGACTCCGGGCCGTACGACGACGTTTTCGACGTGCAGGCCGCGATCGTCAATACCGCGGACAACACGTACAAGCCTTTCATGGGCTACGAGGTCAACGGCTCCGGCGATGCGGCGCGTGCCGGCGCGCTGATTTCCGTCAACGGCCTGCGCTGGTCGGAACAGACCGCGGTGGCCGCGTCGGTCAACCAGCTGCATGGGCTGAACGCACCGGCAAGCTTTCCGCTGCTGTACGCGCCCAATCCGATCTCGAACGGTTCGACGCTTTCGCACACGGTGCAGGCCGGCGACCTGATGAATGCCAACTACAACGCGGCACGCACGATGGGATTGAGCGTGCCGATGCTGGCGCCGCTGGGCTGGGGATCGGCCGCCGTCGCGGCGCCGAACTACGGCCAGCCGTTTCCGAGCAACTGGTTCGACCGCTCGCACGGCGGCCACGGCATCGACTTCCAGCTCGCACGCCGCGACCCGGTCTACGGCGATGTATACATCCTGGTTTTCTATACTTACAGCGACAGCGGCGAGCCGGAGTGGTACCTGGCCACCGGCAATATCGTCGACGGCGTGTTCGTCGGCTCGCTCGACAACGACGGCAACACCTTGCTCTACTCGACCTACGGCGCGAACACCGGCCCGGGCCAGCTGAACCCGACGCCGCAGGCGAGCGTCTACGGCTCCGTCATCGTCGACTTCAACCAGGCCGCCAATTCGCCGGCCTGCCGCGATGTCGACCGCACCGGCACGCCATTGCTCGGCATCATGAGCTGGGCCATCGGGTCGAGTGCGCAGAGCGCCACCACGGGCGACTGGTGCATCGAGCCGCTGGTTCTGCCGAACCAGCACGCAGCACCGGACTTCACCGGCCACTGGTTTTCTGCAACCGACGGCGGCTGGGGCATGGAAGTCCTGGATTTCAACGGCGACGCGAGCTCATCGTCGATCTTCGTCCTGGTCTACTACCCGGACAAGAACGGCCTGCCGACCTGGGCCGTGGCCAGCGGCACGATCAGCAATTTCACCGCCAATCTGCAGCTGCTCGAACGCACCAACGGCTACTGCCGCACCTGCGCACCACCGCCGACGTCGCAGACCAGTGCCATCGGCAGCATGACGCTCAAGTTCAACCCCGTCACGGCCGGCGTCACGCCGACCGGAACGGCGACCTACACGATCAATTACGCCGGCGGAGGCAGTTTCAGTCGCACCAACGATCCGATCACGATGTTGTCGCTGCCGCCGGGCCAGTAAAAAAGAACCGGACGCGGATCAACGCGGATTCTCGATTCAGGATCAAGCGCTGGATTGCCTCCGCTGAAAAACATCCATTCGGTGTCTCGTCCTCCAACCCGTGGGCACTTCATTGCCCGCAATCCCGAAGCATTGCTGTATCCGCGTTGATCGGCTCTTGTCCGCGTTGATCCGCGTCCAGGATTCTTGCTTCGCGTTCCGGTGAGACTAGGCAACAGCGGCGACCTTGCCGAGGCGCTCGATCAGCGCATCGGCAAACGCCTCGGTGGTGCCGCTGCCGCCCAGGTCCGGCGTCACGCGATCCTTTGCCGTCACGGTTTCGCGGATCGCGCTGCGCAGGCGGCGCGCCGCATCGGTCAGGCTCATGTGGTCGAGCATCTGGCACGCGGGCAGCAGCAGGGCGCACGGATTGGCGATGCCCTTGCCGGCGATGTCCGGTGCCGAGCCGTGCACCGCCTCGAAGATCGCCGCCTCGGTGCCGATGTTCGCGCCGGGCGCAAGACCAAGGCCGCCGACCAGTCCGGCACACAGGTCCGACAGGATGTCGCCGAACAGGTTGGTCGTGACGATCACGTCGAACTGGTACGGATTCATCACCAGCTGCATGCAGCAGTTGTCGACGATCATCTCGTTGCACGCGATGTCCGGGTATTGCGCCGCGACTTCGCGCGCGACTTTCAGGAACAGGCCCGACGTGGATTTCAGGATGTTCGCCTTGTGCACGACCGTGACCTGCCTGCGGCCGACGCGGCGCGCCAGATCGAAGGCATAGCGCACGATGCGCTCGGAGCTGCGCCGCGTCACGCGCTGCGTCAACGTCGCGGTCTCGCCGTCGGCCGACAGCTGCTGGCCTTCGCCGATGTAGGCGCCCTCGGTGTTCTCGCGCACGGTGATGATGTCGACGTTTTCATAGCGCGAGCGCGTGCCGGGGAATGAAATTGCCGGGCGCACGTTGGCGTACAGGTCGAAGCGCCTGCGCAGTTCGACGTTGAGCGAGGCGAAGCCACCGCCGACCGGCGTGGTCAACGGGCTCTTCAGCGCGATCCGGTGCCGGGCAATCGCATCGAGCGTGGCCTGCGGCAGCAGTTCGCCGAACTGCGACTGCGCAGCCAGGCCGGCCTCGACGAATTCATAACCAAGCCCGGCGTTCAGCGCATCGAGCACGCGCAGACTGGCGTGCATGATCTCCGGGCCGATGCCGTCGCCACGGATCACGGCAATGGTCTTGCTCATGGGAATTGGTCAGCTCAGGAATTTCGGGGGCGCATTATATGCTGAGGGCACAGGGCCGAGGGCCGAAAAGATTCGCGCATTCATGGCCGCGGCACTGGTAATCCGCACCGGCCGGCAGGAAGCAGGCAACCCCAGGAGAGAACGAAGGCGACGTAGCACGCGTGACGACAGCGCAGGGCCGCTCTTGCAGCCCGCAGCCTCGGCCCTCAGCCCTGTTTCTCTTCCAGCTTGTCGAGAAAGTCCACCGCTCGCCGCAAATGCGGGATCACGATCGAGCCGCCGACCACCAGGCCGACGCTGAATACCTCGAAGAACTCGTCGCGATCGACACCGCTCTGCCTGCACTGGGCGACGTGATAGCTGATGCAGTCGTCACAGCGCAGCACGAGCGAAGCCACCAGCCCGAGCATCTCCTTGGTCTTCACGTCGAGCGCGCCTTCCTTGTAGGTTTGCGTGTCCAGCGCGAAGAAGCGGCGCACGACCTGGTTGTCCTGCGCCAGGATGCGCTCGTTCATGCGCTGCCGGAATGCGGTGAATTCGGCGACCCGGTCGGTCGGCGCCGGTGGCTCGCTGGGCCGGGACGGATCGTCGGGCAGCAGGGGGCCGGCACTCATGCCGAATCTCCGGCCGGCTGCGCGAGCTTGCCGGCGCGATCGGCCGCGACCAGTTCCTCGAACCCGCCGATGTGCTCGCCATTGACGAACACCTGCGGCACGCTGCGCTGGTTCGCCCGCGTCAGCATCTCGGCGAAATTGGCCGGACTGGTGTCGACCCGCTTTTCTTCGTAGTCGAAGCCGCGCTGCTTGAGCAAGGTCTTGGCGGCAACGCAATAGGCGCAGCTGCCATTGGTGTAAATCTCGGCATTTGCCATGATCGAATCCGGCCGGTGCTGATCTGCCGGCAAATATGAGGGTGCGGCAGCGCGTTGACAAGATCGCTGTCCCGACGCGCCCGGCCGGCGTTAACGGCGCCTGAGCGCCGGCGCACCTTGCCATGACTGGTGCTGGATGCGGAACCCCGCCTGCGCTATGGTGGTCACACGCAGCATTCCATCGGCCAAGCCGCCATGATTTCCCGATCCTCCTTCGCGGCGCTGGCGTTCGCCGGCATCACCGTACTGACCGGCGTCACGCACGCCTACGACACGCCCTTGCCCGATATCGGCAGCTCGGCCGGTACCGTCGCCTCGCCCGAGGAGCAGCGTCAATACGGCTTCTACATGCTGCACGAACTGCGCAACCAGCAGCTGGTGCTCGATGACGAGCTCGTGGCCGATTACCTGAACACGCTCGGCTATCGCCTCGTCTCGTACAGCCCGAAAACCGACCAGCCCTTCACCTTCTTCGTCGTGCGCGACCGCGAGATCAACGCATTCGCGCTGCCCGGCGGCTTCGTCGGCGTCAACATCGGCCTGATCACGATGACGCGCACCGAGAACGAACTGGCCGCCGTGATCGCCCACGAAGTTTCCCATATCACGCAGAATCACCTGGTCCGCGCCGTCGAAGCCGAGCAGAAGATGGCGCCGCTGATGGTGCTGGCGATGATCGGAGCGATCGCCGCGTCGGCGCACCAGAGCCCGTACAGCACGAGCAACTCCGACGTCGGCGCAATCGCGGTCGCGCAGGGACTGGCTGCGCAGATGCAGATCAACTTCACGCGCGCCGACGAGTCGGAGGCCGACCGCGTCGGCATCCAGACGCTGGCCAAGGCCGGCTACGACCCGGACGCCATGGCCGAAGTGTTCGAGAACATGCAGCGCGCACTGCGACCGGGCTTCGACGAAAGCGACGTGCCGGCGATGCTGATGGACCATCCGGTAACGGTCGAGCGCATCAGCGAAGCGCACGCCCGCGCCGATGTGATCAAGAAGCAGTATCGGCCCAGCGTCGTGGTCGGCGACGTAAAGGAGACCGGCACCGGCAATTCCGGCGCTGCGGCATCGGCCGACGCAAAAAGCTCCGCCACGCCGGCGGCCGCTCCCGGCACGGTGCCGACCACGAAGACCGTCGCACTGCTGCCCGGCACGAAGGACAGCGCCGCGCTGCTCAAGCTGGTCGAAACGCCGCAGGACCGGCTGCGGCAGCGCGAGCGCGCGGAGGCCTATTACGCGCTGATGCGCGAACGCGTGCGCGTGCTCGGCAACGATCACGCCAGCGAAAGCATCGCCTACTACACCAGCAACATGCGCAACACGACCGGCTTCGACACGCCGGCGAACCGCTACGGCCTGGCGCTGGCGTTGACGCTCGGCGGCCGCGCCGCGGAAGCGCTCGAGCCGCTGAAGAAGCTCGTGGATTCCGACCCGGACAATCTTGCCTACCAGCTCGAACTGGGCAACGCCGAGCTCTACGCCGGCCAGCGCGACCTTGCCCTGCAGCGTTACGCACGGCTCGAAAAGACCCTGCCGGCAAACCGCGCACTGGCGCTGGCCTACACGCAGGCCCTGCTGCATGTGCCGGACAAGACCGCGGCACGCCAGGCACAGGAAATCCTGCGGCCGCTGCTCGCGCGCGACGACGAAGATCCGCAGATCCACACGGCGTTCGGGCGTGCCTGCGACGTGGCCGGGGACAAGGTCCGCGCCGGCGAGTCGTATGCGATGGCGTCCTATCTCAACGGCCGCGCCGAAGACGCCTACAACCAGCTCAAGGACATTTCCAAGCGCAGCGACCTGGACTACTACCAGCGCACGCGCGTCGAGGCGCTGATCGAACAGATGACGCCGATCGTGCTCGACCTGCGACGGCGCAGGATCAAGCCGGAGGATCAGGGCAAGCTGGTCGACGACCACCGTCGGCAGGGGATTTCACTGTGCGTGTCAGCCGCTTGCGACATGCCGTCATCGGGACGTAACAATTGACCGGTCAAATGACGGCCATGTCACAAAGCGCCGCCCACGGCGCATGACCCGATAGGGCACCGTGCAAAAACACATATTGATCGTCGAAGACGAACCCGCGATCCGCGACATGGTTGCGTTTGCGCTGCGCAAGGCCGGCATGGAGCCGGCGCATGCCGCCGACGCGCGCGCCGCGCAGGGCATGATCGCCGAGCGCGTGCCGGACCTGATCCTGCTCGACTGGATGCTGCCCGGCATGAGCGGCCTGGACCTGGCGCGCCGCCTGCGCAAGGAAGACCTGACGCGCGACGTGCCGATCATCATGCTGACCGCGCGCGGCGAGGAAACCGACCGCGTCGGCGGACTCGAGGCCGGCGTCGACGACTACGTGGTCAAGCCGTTCTCGCCGCGCGAGCTGATCGCGCGCATCAACGCCGTCATGCGCCGCACCCATGGCGTCGACGGCGACGGCGTGGTCACCGTCGGCGACCTGCGCATCGACAGCAGCTCGCATCGCGTCTACGCCAGGGATGCGATCGTGCCGATCGGCCCGACCGAATACCGGCTGCTGCATTTTTTCATGACCCACGCCGAGCGCGTCTACTCGCGCAGCCAGCTGCTCGATTACGTCTGGGGCGGCAGCGTCTACGTCGAGGAACGCACGGTCGATGTGCACATCCGCCGCCTGCGCAAGACACTCGAACCGTACAACTGCCAGGACCTGGTGCAGACCGTCCGCGGCGCGGGCTACCGCTTTTCGCTGACCCCGGCCGAGTAAACCGCGCCGGATTCCGCTAAATTCGCCGATTCCGGAGCCGGATTGCAACCGGTGCGGAAGTTTCGACCTACGGATCGGATGTCTTCATGCGCCTGGAATTCCTGCAAAGCCATGCGTGGCAGGTGTCGCTGGGACGGTTCGTCGTCCTGCTCGTCGTCGCCTTCCTCGCCGGCCTGCTGCTGCACGAGCCGCTTTACGCGGTGCTTGCAGCGCTGTTCGGCTACTCGATCTGGTCGCTGGTCAGCCTCTACCAGATCCAGTCCTGGCTGAGCTCGCGGCGGCGCAGGCCGCCGCCCGAGGATCGCGGTGTCTGGTCGGATATCTCTGCGCACATGTATAAAAAGCTGCATACCGAACGTTCGCGCAAACGCCGCCTGGTCGGCCTGTTGCGCGCATTTCGCGAGGGCGCGGCGGCGCTGCCGGACGGCGTCGTCGTGCTGACCGGCGGGCGCTCGGTGGTCTGGTTCAACGAGGCGGCCGGCCGCCTGCTCGGCCTGGTCGCGCCGCGCGACCGCGGCGAGCACATCGACGCGTTCCTGCCGGAGCCGGCGCGCGAATGGATCGCCGACGCGCCGGCGGTCGAGCCGCTGCGGGAGGTGCCGTCGAAGCGGGACAGCGCACTGCGCCTGTCGTTTCGCCTGATCCCGTACTCCCGCGAGCACAGCCTGCTGGTGGTCCGGGATGTGACGCCCCTGGCGCGGCTGGAACAGGTGCGCCGCGACTTCGTTGCCAACGTATCGCACGAGCTGCGTACGCCACTGACCGTGCTGCACGGCTATCTGGAGATGCTCGAACCGGAAGTCATGCCGCAGCTGGCGCCGGTGTTGAGCGACCTGCGCGGACAATCGCGCCGCATGACGCAGATCGTCGAGGACCTGCTGACGCTGTCGCGGCTCGAGGCGCAGCAGCAGGTCCCGGACGAGCGTGTGTCGATGCGTGCCCTGCTCTCGACGCTCAAGCGCGAGGCCGAGGGCCTGTCGCAGGGACGCCACACGATCACGCTGATGCGCACTTCGGAGATGGACCTGCGCGGCTCGACCGATTACCTGCACAGCGCGTTTTCCAACCTCGTCTCGAACGCGGTGCGCTACACGCCGGAGCATGGCCGCATCGAGATTTCGTGGCAGGCCACGCCGGACGGAGGCGCGCGCTTCGCCGTCGCCGACACCGGCAACGGCATTCCGGCCGAGCACCTGCCGCGCATCACCGAGCGTTTCTACCGGGTATCGACCAGCCGTTCGCGCGAAACCGGCGGCACGGGCCTGGGCCTGTCGATCGTCAAGCACGTGCTGCAGCTGCACCATGGCGAGCTGACGATCGAGAGCGAACTCGGCGTCGGCAGCACGTTCGCCTGCGTATTCGGACCCGAACGCGTGCTAGCCTTCGAAACCATGGCAACCTCTGCTGCGGAAACGGCCAGGCCCGGACAGCACGAGGCGAAAGATTGAACCACGAAGAACATGAAGAAGTACCAGTCCGGATTTCGCGGGCCACGCGCAGCGGAGACTTGATGTGACCCGGAAAATCCGGCCTTCCTGCTTTTTCTTCGTGTTCTTCGCGGCTCGGTCTCTTGATCCTTTCTGATTGAACGTTGCAAGCATGAACGTAGCAAAAATCATCACCCCGAAGGCGAGCGCGGTCGACCTGTGCGACCAGGCGTTGTACCTCAATCGCGAACTGGCGCAGCTCGAGTTCAACTTCCGCGTGCTGGCGCAGGCCCAGGATGCCTCGATGCCGCTGCTCGAGCGCATGCGTTACCTGTGCATCTCGAACTCCAACCTCGATGAGTTCTTCGAAGTCCAGGTCGCGATCCTGCGCCACCACGTCGCCCTCGCCGACGCGAAGGCAGGTCCCGACGGCATGTCGCCGGCCGAGCTGCTGACGCGCATCCGCGCGCGCGTGATCGAACTGGTGCGCGGGCAGTATGCGTTCTTCAACGACACCCTGCTGCCCGAGCTCGAGCGCGAGGGCATCCGTTTCATCGCGCGCGACAAGTGGACGCTGAAGCAGCAGCGCTGGCTGCAGGGCTATTTCCAGAACGAGGTGCTGCCGGTGCTGTCGCCGCTCGGCCTCGACCCGGCGCATCCGTTTCCGCGCATCCTCAACAAGAGCCTGAACTTCGCCGTCTCGCTCGAAGGCAAGGACGCGTTCGGCCGCGAAGGACACATGGCGCTGGTGCGCGCGCCGCGCTCGCTGCCGCGCATCGTGCGCCTGCCCGAGGAAGTGGCGGAAAAACCGTACGACTTCGTGTTCTTCTCGAGCATCCTGCACCAGTTCGTCGACGAGCTGTTTCCGGGCATGCGCGTGACCGGCGCGTACCAGTTCCGCGTCACGCGCAACAGCGAGCTGTTCGTGGACGAGGAAGACGTCGAAAACCTCGCGCTCGCGCTGCGCGACGAGTTGCGCGGCCGCGGCTTTGCGCGCGCGGCGCGGCTCGAGATAGCCGAAAGCTGCCCGAAGCCGGTGGCCGACTATCTGATGCAGAACTTCGAGCTGACCGAGAGCGAGGTCTACCGCTGCGCCGGGCCGGTCAACGTGCATCGCATCCAGAACATCTACGACCAGGTCGACCGCCCGGACCTGAAGTTCCCGAAGTTCGTGCCGCGCCTGAACGCCGCGGTCATCGCCGAGCGCAGCCTGTTCGAGGCGATCGCCGAACGCGACATCCTGCTGCACCACCCGTTCGAATCGTTCGGCGCCGTGATCGAGCTGATCAAGCAGGCCAGCGACGATCCGGGCGTGCTCGCGATCAAGCAGACGCTGTACCGCACCGGCAATGACTCGCCGCTGGTCAACCTGCTGATCGACGCGGCGCGTGCCGGCAAGGACGTTACCGTCGTGATCGAGTTGCGCGCACGCTTCGACGAGGAAGCCAACATCCAGCTGGCCAACCGCCTGCAGGAAGCCGGCGTGCAGGTGGTCTACGGCGTGGTCGGCTACAAGACCCACGCCAAGGTGCTGCTGATCGTGCGCCGCGAGCAGGCCAAGCTGCGCCGCTACGTGCACCTGTCGACCGGCAACTACCACCAGGTCACCTCGCGCATCTACACCGACTTCGGCCTGATGACGGCGAACAAGGACATCGGCGAGGACGTGCACAAGCTGTTCCAGCAGCTCTCGGGACTCGGGCCGCAGATCAAGCTCAAGCGCCTGCTGCAGTCGCCGTTCACGCTGCACCGCGGATTGATGAGCAAGATCGAACGCGAGATCGAGCATGCCCGCGCCGGCAAGCCCGCACGCATCATCGCCAAGATGAATGCGCTGAACGAGGTCAGCGTCGTCGAGGTGCTGTACCGGGCGTCGATGGCCGGCGTGCAGATCGACCTGATCGTGCGTGGCGCCTGCACGCTGCGCCCGGGCGTTCCGGGCATTTCCGACAACATCCGCGTGCGCTCGATCGTCGGCCGCTTCCTCGAGCACAGCCGCGTCTACTGGTTTGCCAATGGCGGCGAGGCCGAGATCTTCTGCTCGAGCGCCGACTGGATGGAGCGCAACCTGTTGCGCCGGATCGAGGTGTGCTTCCCGATTCTCGACAGCGAGCTGGCGCGGCGCGTCTACGACGAGGCGCTGGCGAATTATCTGGCCGACAACACGCATGCCTGGCAGCTGATGGCCGACGGTCACTACGAGCGCCTGCTGCCCGGCAACCAGACGCCGCATTCGGCGCAGCAGGCGTTGCTGGCGAAAATCTGTCCCTGACCGGTTTGCCGGCGGCCGCGCCCGGGGCGGCTTTGGCCGGGCTTCCGCGCATGCCGCCGCCTGGGTTACCATGAGGCGCAACAGGGAGATGGCATTCCTCCTCTAACCGCCGCAAGGCTGATGATGCCTGTTAGCCACCCGGAACGGGCGGCGTGCAGGCATCGCCACGAGCCAGATTCGCGGCGCTTCCCGTGCATACCGCAACGTTTCCGGACCTGATCCTGCAACCCGGAGGCGTATGGGAATTTCCTCTTTCTTCGCGGTCGGATTCGGCGCCTTCGCCGGCGCGCTGCTGCGTTGGGGCTTCGGCATCGCACTCAATCCGCTGCTGCCGGTGCTGCCACTCGGCACGCTCGCGGCAAACCTCGTCGGCGGCTTCATCATCGGCGCGGCACTGGGCGTGTTCAACCAGTTCCAGAGCCTGCCGCCGGAGATCCGCCTGTTCGTCACGACCGGCTTCTGCGGCGGCCTGACGACGTTTTCCACATTTTCCGCCGAGACCGTGACACTGCTGCTGCGCCAGCAGTTCGGCTGGAGCGCGGCGATCGTGGCGGCGCACGTGGTCGGTTCGCTGCTGATGACGCTGGCCGGCATCGGCGTCGTGCGCCTGTTTTTCCGCGCGTGAACGGAGACACGTCCCATGAAAGGTACGCATCTGCGCCTCTACACCTACGAAAATCGCAGGCACGGCAGCGAACTGCTGTACGAATGGCTGCTCGAACGGGCCAGGCAACTCGGCGTCCACGGCGGCTCGGCCTTCCGCGCGATCGCCGGGTTCGGCCGCCACGGCAAATTCCACGAGCAGCATTTCTTCGAACTGGCGGGCGACGTGCCGGTGCTGGTCGAGTTCATTCTCGGCGAAGCCGAGGCCGACGCCCTGATCGCCGAACTGCAGCGCGAGAAAATTCACCTGTTCTACGCGCGCGTGGCAACCGAGTTCGACGTGACCAACCCGGCGTAGCAGCCCGAGGCAGCGCGGCGTCGCCATACCGGCCCTGATCGCGGACCGCACCACCTGCTGCCACGCGGCGACGCCGACGAACCGGCCGCCGGCGCGGCAAAAACGAGCAGCCTGGGTCGCCGGCGGACACTCGCGGCGCCTGAGGCGCAACGCATGCAGGCTACGCAGGCCCTGTTTGGTTCATGGTCATGAAGAATGCGGGATAATTGCCTCGTCACGACTGGAGACAGATCGGAGGGTCGATGTCGCAGCCCATTCTTGAACGGCGCATCGCACAACTTCTGGCGCAGGCAGGCATCCGCCTCAACGGCTCGGCGCCGTACGAGCCGCAGATTCACGATCCGCAGTTCTACCAGCGCGTCGTCACGCACGGATCGCTCGGCCTGGGCGAAACCTACATGGACAAGGCGTGGGATACGCGCGATCTGTACGGCTTCCTGTTCCGACTGCTGGCCGCGCACGTCGACGAAACCGCGCGCGGCCTCGACGACGCGTGGCTCTGGATCAAGGCGAAGCTGCTGAACCTGCAGCGCGGCCGGCGCGCCTACGTCGTCGGCGAACGCCACTACGATCTGGGCAACGACCTGTTCGAAGCGATGCTCGGCCGCCGCCTCGTCTACAGCTGCGGTTACTGGAAAAATGCCGCGTCACTCGACGCAGCGCAGGAAGCCAAGCTCGACCTGGTCTGCCGCAAGCTCGGCCTGCGGCCGGGCATGCGCGTGCTCGACATCGGCTGCGGCTGGGGCGAGGCGCTGAAATTCGCCGCGGAGCACTACGGCGTCAGCGGCGTCGGCGTGACGGTCTCGCAGGAACAGGCCGACTATGCGCGCGGGCTCTGCCATGGGTTGCCGGTGGAGATCCGCGTGCAGGACTATCGCGAGATTGCCGAACGATTCGACCGCAGCTGGTCGATCGGCATGTTCGAGCATGTCGGCGTGAAGAACTACCGCAGTTATTTCGAGGTCGTGCGGCGTTGCCTGGTCGAGGACGGCCTGTCACTGCTGCATACGATCGGCGGCGAGGCATCGACCAACCATACCGACCCGTGGATCGAGAAGTACATTTTCCCCAACTCGATGCTGCCGTCGGCGGCGCAGATCGCGCACGCCAGCGAAGGCCTGTTCGTCGTGGAGGACTGGCACAACTTCGGCGCCGACTATGCCAAGACGCTGCTCGCCTGGCGCCACAATTTCGAGGCGGCGTGGCCGCGGCTGGAGAAAAAATACGGCGAGCGTTTCCGCCGCATGTGGGAGTTCTACCTGTGCGCCTCGGCCGCGACGTTCCGCGCGCGGCGCAACCAGCTGTGGCAGATCGTGCTGAGTCCGAACGGCGTCGCCGACGGTTACACCGCGTTGCGCTGAGCTTGCGGCAGCAAGCGCGCTGCGAACGTCGCGCACGACGATGCCGCCGAAAGGTAACGATCGTGCACGACGCACAAGCCGTCGTCCGCGCGTACCGATGCGTGCGCCGACCCGAAAGTGAGCAGGCCCGGAATGCGCGCTTCGAGTTCGCGCGGATCGGATCGGAAATGCCTGCAGTTCGCGCAGGTTTGCGCAACCCGTGCAGGCACCCGCGCTGCAGCCTGCGCAATCACGGCGCCGCTTGTCCGAGCTTCTGCCAGAAATCGACGAACACGATCGTCGACAGGATGTAGCCGAGGATCACGTTGACCACGACACCGGCCGTGAACGCATAGAACGGCTTCGCACCCGCCGTCGCCAGGTCGCGCAGCCGCGTGGTCAGGCCGATGCTCAGGAAGCAGAATATGAAAGCCCAGTTGCGCAGGCCCTGCAACGGCGCGACCAGTTCCGGCGCGATGGTTTTCTTGTACGCGTCGTAAGTGGATCCCTCAGCCGCCAGCGAAACGAGCACCGACGCGATCACGAAGCCGATGACGAATTTCGGGAAGCGCCGCCAGATTTCGCCGGCGTCGGCACGGCGCGTGACGCCGTTGCCCTCCCACCGCGTCGTCGCGATGATCGACAGCACCAGCGCCCACACGCCGATCCAGACGTCGCGTCCGATCACTTTCATCAGCGTGAATGCCTGCACCGATGCATCCGGCGCACCGATGATGCCGCCCTGCCCGGCGAATCCGGAGTAGGTCTGCGCCGCGGCGAGGCCCGCCGCATCGGCAAATTCCGACGTGCCGATCCAGGCACCCGCAACGCCGGTCGGCAGGCCCAGTGCCCTCGACACGAACGGCAACAGGAAGATCATGACGATCGCCCAGAAGATGACCAGCGTGATCGCGATCGGCGCGTCTTCCTTTTTTGCACCGACCGCGCCGGCCACGGCGATCGACCCGGATACGCCGCATACCGCGCCGCCGGTCCCGAGCACGGCGGCCAGCCGGCGGTCGAGCCCGAGCTTGACCGCGGTGAAATAAATGACGCCGAAGGTGACCAGCGAAACGATCGCGGCCTGGCCGATCGCGACCGGCCCGGCCCACAGGATCATCACGAACGGAAAGCCCGCGCCGAGCAGCACGATGCCGGTCTTGACGTAGAACTCGACGCGCAACCCGCTCTGCAGCCATGCCGGCAACCGCACGAGATTGGAGATCAGCAGGCCAAGCACCAGTGCAACCAGCGGCGGCTCGAGGTTGTAGCGCGAGGCCTGGTCCCACGCGCCGAGCGTGAAGATCAGCGCCGACACGACGAACACGACCAGGAACGCCGGCATGAAGTCGGCGAGGCGGAAACCGAGCGTGCGCACCGCGATGCCGAGCAGCACCAGCCACAGCACGAACAGCGCAAGATAGCGCGCCGCGTTGTCGCCAAACTGCTTGCCGACCTGGTCGAACGTCGACCACTTCTGCGGCGTCACGGCGATCCACTTCAGGCTCGCGCCGTTGGCGAACAGGATTGCAGCGACGATCACCAGTCCGAGGCCGATCCATACCGCCCACCAGTCCTCTTTCGCCAGCAGCTCGCGCCACAACGACGGACGGCCGTTTGCACCGGCAGCGGCATTGTTCGACATGGAGCCCACCCCCTCATCAGTCGGTTTGCGCATGTTTGCGCAAACCGGAGCGACGCGCCATAACCGTGGATTATTTGGTTATGACCAAGGCTACGGCACGCTCCGGAGCGTCCACTCGGCTCCAGCGAAGCCGCTTCGCTGCGGGCGTATCGGCGTACCGTGGTTTGCGGCAAAATGCACGGCTGCAGCGACGCTGCCCGCCTTCACCCGCCCGATTGCCCTAACTCAATGAACCTGCAAGCAAATTACGAACAGATCCCGTTGAAGGACTACGCCGAGCGCGCCTACCTCGACTATTCGATGTATGTGGTGCTCGACCGCGCCCTGCCCTTCATCGGCGACGGTCTCAAGCCGGTGCAGCGCCGCATCATCTACTCGATGAGCGAGCTCAGCCTCGACGCCGGCGCCAAGCCGAAGAAATCCGCGCGCACGATCGGCGACGTGATCGGCAAGTTCCACCCGCACGGCGATTCGGCCTGCTACGAGGCAATGGTGCTGATGGCGCAGCCGTTCTCGTATCGTTATCCGCTGGTCGACGGTCAGGGCAACTTCGGTTCGCCGGACGATCCGAAATCGTTCGCGGCCATGCGCTACACCGAGTCGCGGCTGACAGCGGTGGCCGGCCTGTTGCTCGACGAACTCGGACAGGGCACGGTCGACTGGACGCCGAACTTCGACGGCACGCTGCAGGAGCCGTCGTGGCTGCCGGCGCGCGTGCCGCACGTACTGTTGAACGGATCGACCGGCATCGCGGTCGGCATGGCGACCGACATTCCGCCGCACAACCTGCGCGAGGTCGCCAGCGCGGCCATCCATCTGCTCGAGGAACCCGAAGCGAGCATCGCCGAGCTGTGCCGCCACGTGAAGGGGCCGGATTTCCCGACCGCGGCCGAGATCATCACGCCCAAGCGCGACCTGCACGCGATGTATGCCACCGGCAACGGTTCGGTGCGCTGCCGCGCGATCTACACGCAGGAACAGGGCAACGTCGTCGTCACCGCGTTGCCGTACCAGGTGTCGCCTTCGAAGATCCTGGCCCAGATCGCCGAGCAGATGCGGGCCAAGAAGCTGCCGATGCTCGAGGACCTGCGCGACGAATCGGACCATGAAAACCCCGTGCGCCTCGTGCTGATCCCGCGCAGCACGCGCATCGACCTCGACGAGATGATGCAGCACCTGTTCGCCACGACCGACCTGGAGCGCAGCTATCGCGTCAACCTCAACCTGATCGGGCTGGACGGCAAGCCGCAGGTCAAGAACCTCAAGCAGATCCTCAACGAGTGGCTGACGTTCCGCACCGACACGGTGCGCAAGCGTCTGCAGCATCGGCTCGACAAGGTCGAGCGGCGCCTGCGCCTGCTGGAAGCCCTGCGCATCGTGTTCCTCAACCTCGACGCGGTGATCCGCATCGTGCGCAGCGAGGACGAACCCAAGCCGGTGCTGATGAAGCGCTTCGCGCTGAGCGAGGAACAGGCCGACTACATCCTCGAAACGCGCCTGCGCCAGCTCGCGCGGCTCGAGGAAATGAAGCTCAACGCCGAACGCGACCAGCTCGAGGAGGAACGCGCACGCATTTCCGTGACGCTGAAATCGCCGGCCAAGCTCAAGACCCTGATCAAGGACGAGCTGCGCGACGATGCGAACAAGTACGGTGACGCGCGCATGTCGCCGCTGATCGCGCGCGACGCCGCGCAGGCGCTCGACGAGGCAGCGCTGGTGGCGAGCGAGCCGATCACGGTGATCCTGTCGCAAAAGGGCTGGGTGCGCGCGGCCAAGGGGCACGACATCGATGCGCCCGCGCTGAGCTACCGCGAAGGCGACAGTTTCCACAATGCGGCAAAAGGCAAGACCACGCAGCAGGTCGCGTTCATCGATTCATCCGGCCGCAGCTATTCGACTCCCGCGCACACGCTGCCGTCCGCGCGCAGCAACGGCGAACCGCTGACCGGCCGCTTCACCCCGGCCGGCGGCGCGCGCTTCGAAGCGATTGCGATCGCCGACCCGTCCGCCCGGCTGGTGCTGGCGACCGACTTCGGCTACGGCTTCGTGACGCCGTTCGAGGCACTGCTGGCGAACAAGAAAGCCGGCAAGCAGCTGATCAACATGGACGACGGCGCGCACGTGCTGGCGCCCGCCTACGTCGCCGATTCGGCGCGCGACCGCATCGTCGTGGCGACCAACGCCGGCCACGTGCTGATGTTCTCGGTCGCCGAGTTGCCGGAACTGGAAAACGGCGGCAAGGGCAACAAGCTGATCGAGATCCCGAAGGCCAAGCTCACGGCCGGCGAGCGCGTGGCCGGCATTGCCGTCGTCAGCGAAGGCAGAGGCGAAGTCACGCTCTATGCCGGCGCGCGCAAGCTGATCCTGAAGTGGGCCGATCTGGTCGAGTACAACGGCAACCGCGCCCAGCGCGGCGGCAGCCTGCCGCGCGGGTTCCAGCGCGTCGAGAGGATCGAGACCAGCGGTTGAGCGCAGCTGGCTCCTCCAACGCTCGAGGAGCCGGCACTCGTTTTTCAGCCGGGCGATGCCGTCGTCATGGCTGATGCCCGTTCTTGTCTTCCGATTGCCTGAAGTAGAGCGGGATCTTCTTTTCCTCCTCGACGCCTTTCTCGGCTGTCCATTCCCGCGTGAAGTAGTCGTACAGGGCTGCCACCTCCGCATCGGTGAGATGCGAGAACTGTTCCTTTGCGACGAAGCCCATGACGCTGCCTTGCGACGCCATGTCGCGCCCGGCTTTCGTCACGCCTGTTTTCATGAGCCTGCGGAACTCGGAAATGGAATAGGCCTTGACGATGACCAGGGGTGGGGCGTTGATGATGTGCTTGTCCGTCTGGTGGTGGCAGTTGATGCAGCCGACCGTATAGGCAAGGTGCTCTCCTGACGGGATCGCCGCATGCAGCGTCACAGGCAGAGCCAGCATGAGGAAGGAAACGAGGCGTTTCATTCGTCAGTCCCGACGTTATCGTCTGGCTTGGTGTTGACGCTCAGCGCCCGGGCAGCAGCCTTTGCTGCGAGGTTATGTCGTAGTCAGTGACAGCGCCCGATGAAGCAACGACATGAATCACCGAGCCGCTGGAGTCAAAGCACAGATCGACCGGCCTTGATGCGAGTGACGATACCGGCTCCCTTGCACCCGTGGACAGACGCTGCACATAGAGCGAGGGCGATTCGTGCTCGCTGGAGACATATGCCAGGTAGTTGGTGTCCGGTGACTGCCGCGGCAAATCGATTTCCACGAGTGATCGAAACACGACGCGCCAGTGCGCGGACTTGTCGAGCACCTCGATTGCCGAAGCGTTCCGTTCCTTTTCAACGCGCAGGTTGTCCGCTTGCGTCGAGGCATTGGCGCACGGATTCTCCGCGGCAACGGCAGGCGTCGAGCACGCAATCGGGCCCACGGCCAGCAGGATTCGAAGTGCTCTCAATATTGAGTATGCCAAGGATGCTCACTCCTGCGGCCAAGACTGCAGCCATGTGGCCGCGCTGGCCGCCGCGAGATGTTACCGCAACGCGTCGCAACGATCTGCCCGAACGAACAGCCGGGCATCACAACCACCGGGTGACGATGAACAGCAGGCCCTGGCCGAACATGGCGGTGAGCGCACATCCGAGCGCGAGCCAGTTCAGCGATGCCCGCGGCTGTCGAACCAACGCGGCACCGGCAAGGCCGATGGCCGCGACGGGAGCCAGGAGGGCGACCCCGAGCGCAGCAAGCATGATCGGGCCAATGCCCGGAATCTCCCTGATGTCGAAGGGCGTGAAGCGCATCACCAGAAACAGAAGCCAGACGGCTGCCCAGATCGCAAGGCAGCACAGGGATGCATTTCGCAGCGACGCTTTCGCCTCGGGCATATTCTGGATCGGAACCTTGCACCAAGCGGCCGTTGTCAGCTGCCGCAAATTCGTACTTGAGCCAAACAGTTTCTGCAGCGTGGGCCTTGATAGTACCGCGAATCGTTGCAGCGGTCCCGTCGAGGAACGCTCAGGCGCCCTTTGGCCCCAGGCGCTTGGCAAAGAAAAGATCCGAGTAGCCGACCGGATAATCCTGGATGCGCGCCAGCTTTTCGTAGCGCATGTGTTTGTAGAATCCCGGCGACTGGAAGCTGTGTGACGAAAGCAGGGCAACCTTGCAGCCCTTGTCAATTGCGTTCTTCTCGAACGCCTTCAGCAAGGCACTGCCCAGGCCCTTGCCGCGACGTTCCTCCGCAACCCACAGGTAGGACACGAAGCAGCAACCGCCCCACGTGAACCCGGAAATGCCGGCCAGAATCGTTCCCGACTCGTCCCTCTGCGTCGCGCCGAATGACTCCGCGTCGAAGTGCCCGGTCGCCCTGGAATTGAACTCGTAGATCCGCTCGGCAAGAAAGACGTCGAGGTCCCGACAGTCGCCGAACTGAAGAACGATCGGAGGAAGTGTCATGCCGCACGACTCCTTGGTTTGCATTCCGCACCCGGCCAGGATCGTCAGGCGTCATTGTGCTCCCGGCGCCGGAGCACGACATGGGTGACCTTCTCCGACGCAACGAACTCAACGCATTCGTAGCCCAGCGCGCGCATGTCGATCTCCTCGAACAGTCGCTCTCCCCGGCCCAGCAGCACGGGCGAGATGGCGACGTGCAGCTCATCGATCAGACCCTCACGAAGGTATTGCCGGATGGTATTCGGTCCGCCACCGATGCGTACATCCTTC
>DATNFS010000040.1:0-21183 GCA_035606275.1 Rudaea sp. | reverse complement strand
CTGCTGGAGAAACAGAAGGAAGGCAAGAAGCGCATGAAACAGGTCGGGCGCGTGGAAATCCCGCAGGAAGCGTTCCTGGCCGTGCTGCAGGTGGACAAATAGCCGGGAGCGGGAACGAGTGACAACGGCAAGGGAAGTGCGCGGCGACGGGGCTGCGCGTTCGCCCTGCGTCGTCGTTCGTTCCACCCCCCGCGCCCCTATTTTGCAAAGGAGCACCGATGGACTTTGATTTTGCCTTGCTGCTGGTCGGACTGACGTTCGCCACCGGCATCATCTGGCTGCTCGATCGCCTGTTCTTCTTCGGCAGCCGGCAGGCGCGCGCCGCGGCGCTGGCCGCCGCCGGCGGCAGCGAAGCCGAGCGTCAGCAGCGCATCACCGAGGCCTCGCGCGAGCCGGTCATCGTCGAATACGCGCGCTCGTTCTTCCCGGTCATCCTGATCGTGCTGCTGTTCCGCTCGTTCGTCGCCGAGCCGTTCAAGATTCCGTCCGGCTCGATGATGCCGACGCTGCTGGTCGGCGACTTCATCCTGGTCAACAAGTTCGCCTACGGCCTGCGCCTGCCGGTGCTGAATACCAAGATCCTCGACGTCGGTGCGCCGCAGCGCGGCGACGTGTTCGTGTTCCGCTACCCGCGCAACCCGAAGATCGACTACATCAAGCGCGTCATCGGCCTGCCGGGCGACGAGATCACCTACCGCAACAAGACGCTGTACGTGAACGGCAAGGAGATTCCCCAGTCCTACACCGGTCCATATGTCGGCAGCGGCGACGAAGGCCGCAAGATGGCCGGCGCCGAGATCCACCACGAGATGCTGCCGGGCGCCGAACACGACCTGCTGACGTGGCCCCTGCACGCCGGCGCGGAGGGCACTTTCCACGTTCCGGCTGGACACTATTTCGCGATGGGGGATAATCGGGATAATAGCGAGGACAGCCGCTATTGGGGTTTCGTCCCGGAAGCCAATCTGGTCGGCAAGGCCTTCGTGATCTGGATGAACTGGGACAACGGAATCGATTTCAAGCGAATCGGAACCTTGGTCAAATGAAGGGGTACAACATGCGAGTCGTGCGCCAAAGCGGTCTGACGCTGATCGGTTTTGCCTTCGTCCTGATCATTGCCGGTTTTTTCGCCTACGCGGCGATGAAACTGATCCCGGTCTATACCGAATATTTCGGCGTGGTGAAATCGATGAAGTCGCTGCAGAGCCAGTCCGGCATCGAAACGGCGACGATCGAGGACATCCGGCGCAGGCTCAACGTGAATTTCGACCTGCAGTACGTCGACGATGCCTCCATACCCGAGAAGAACATCCAGCTGATCACCAAGGACGGGCAGCACAAGCTGCGCATTTTCTACGACAAGGACGTGCCGTTTCTCTACAACGTCGACTTGCTGGTCCATTTCGACAATACCGTCGACCTGTCGCACGGCGCGACCTACTGACTCCTTGCCCGCGCCGCTGACCTATCGTTTTCGCGACACCGATCTGCGCACGCGGGCGCTGAGCCACCGCAGCGTCGGGGCGGCCAACAACGAGCGGCTGGAGTTTCTCGGCGACGCGCTGGTAAACATGCTCGTCGCCGAAATGCTGTTCGAGCAGTATCCGAAAGCCGACGAAGGCGAACTGACGCGGCGGCGCGCGCACCTGGTCAGCGAGCCTGCGCTCGCCGCGGTCGCGCGCGAGCTCGAACTGGGTGACGCATTGCTGCTGGGCCCGGGCGAGCTCAAGAGCGGCGGCTACCGGCGCGATTCGATCCTGGCCGACGCGTTCGAGGCACTGGTCGCGGCAATTTACCTCGATGGCGGCTGGGAAGGGTGTCGAACTGCCGTTCGCGACTTGTTCGCCGAGCGCGTTGCCAGCGCCGGCGCGACGACCGAAAAGGATCCGAAGACGCGGCTGCAGGAACTGCTGCAGGCGCGCGGCCGGCCGCTGCCGGTCTACGCGCTCGTCGCGGCGACGGGCGCCGACCACGCCAAGACGTTTGAGGTGGAGTGCGAGATCGCGACGTTGCAGATGCGCGCGCTCGGGCGTGGCGGCAGTCGCCGTGCCGCGGAGCAGGCTGCCGCAAGCGCCGCGCTGGAACAGCTCGAAGACGAAGATGGCGACGCCTGAGACCGCGGCAGTGACGGATGGCGGCGACCATCGCTGCGGGACCGCCGCCGTGGTCGGCAGGCCGAACGTCGGCAAGTCGAGCCTGCTCAACGCGCTGGTCGGCGAGCGCCTGAGCATTACCGGCCCGAAGGCGCAGACGACACGCCATCGCATCCTCGGCATCGTCACGCGGCCGGCCGGCCAGATCCTGCTGCTCGACACGCCCGGCCTGCACCGCCCGGATGCGCGCGCGATCAGTCGCCAGCTCAACCGCACGGCGCGCCAGGTATTGGGCGACGCCGACGTCATCGTGCATGTGGTCGAGGCCGGACGCTGGGGAGAAGAAGACGAGGGCGTATGGCAGATGCTGAGCGGATCGTCCCGGCCGAAGCTGCTGGCGCTGAACAAGATCGACCTGAAAAAGGATAAAAGTACACTTCTGCCGTTCATCGCAAAGGTTACCGGCGCGCGCCCCTACGATGCGGTCGTTCCGGTATCGGCCAGGGCCCGCGAGGGGCTGGCCGAGCTCGAGCAGGCCATCATCGAACGCCTGCCCGCGGGCCCGGCGCTGCACGGCGAAGACGAGTTCACCGACCGCAACGAACGCTTCCTGGCCGCCGAACTGGTGCGCGAGCAGCTGATGCTGCGGCTGTCGCAGGAATTGCCGTATTCGGCCACGGTGGAAATCGAGCAGTTCGACGACAAGGACGGCCGTTGCCAGATCGGGGCCGTGATCTGGGTCGAGCGCGACGGCCAGAAATCGATCGTCATCGGCGCCGGCGGTGCGCAGCTCAAGGCGATCGGCACCGCCGCGCGGCACGCGATGGAACGCCTCTTCGGCCGGCGTGTTTTCCTGCGCCTGTGGGTCAAGGTGCGCGAGAACTGGTCGGACGACGAAGCCGCACTGCGCCGTTTCGGCTACGGCGAGTAGCGGCGAAGCAGGTCGCATTTCGGCGAGGACGGCAGCGCTGCTGCCTGGCAAGCTCGCCTGCCGCGCCCGCTGGTGTGGTCGTCCGCGGCGCAGCCTCACGATTTCGTCGCCATGCGCCATTCGAAAAAACTCTTCAGGGCCGGCGTGAACGAGAAAGCAGGCATCGCGTCTTGTCTTGTGCGGATCGCGTGCACGATACCCATCTTCCCGCGCAGGCCAAGGCGCGCGCCCGCTCGCCACGTGCACACGCGGCGCGCGACCCGACCCGACATGCGCTAACCTGTCTGCATGCGTGTGGAACAACAACCGGCATTCGTGCTGCATGGACGCCCTTACCGCGAGACCTCGCTGCTGCTCGAATGCCTTACCCGCGACCACGGCCGAATCGGCCTGGTTGCGCGTGGCGTGCGCAAGGAGAAGTCGCGGTTGCCCAGAGCGCTGCTGCAACCGTTGACCCCGGTCAGCCTCGGCTGGACCGGCAGCGGTGAACTTGCCACGCTGACCGCGGCCGAAGCGCGCGCCGAGCCCTTGCAGCTTGTCGGCGAGACGGCGCTTTGCGGGCTCTATCTCAACGAGTTGATGTTGCGCCTGACGGTGCGCCAGGACGCCTATGGCGACCTGTTCTGCGTCTATGAGCAGACACTCGAGCGCCTCGCCGGCGGCGATGCCGTGGCGTGGACCTTGCGCCGTTTCGAGCGCGACCTGCTCGAGCAGCTCGGCTACGGGTTGAATGCAGGCCTCGATGCGCAGGCGCAGCTGCCGGTGGAGGCCGATGGCGTCTACGGTTACCGGCACGAACTGGGGGCGGTGCGCTGGAAGACAGCGGCAGACGGTCCGAAAGTCAGTGGGGCGGCGCTGCTGGCGCTGGCCGCCGACCGCAAGCCGGCTGAGCCGGATCTGCCGCCGCTGCGTCGCTGGATGCGCGCGGTGATCGCGGCGCACCTCGACGGCGGCGAATTGCAGGCGTGGAAGTTGATGAGCGATGTGACGTTGCGACAGCGCGGCTAGCACTTCATGACGCAGCGGCAATTGCCCGCCGGGTGGCGGCGCACGTCTCCACGAATGTGACACGGGCGGAAGCGACCTCGTTCGAATCTTCGCGCAGCGCGCGCTCGTACTGGCGTGTCGCAACGCCGAGTGCAGAGGCGCCGCAGATCCCGCACGACGCACGCATCCGGTGCAGGCGCTCGATCACGGCGCCTCGTTGCTCGGCATCGAGGCAATCGGTCGTCTCGCTGGCTGCATCGTCGATCTCGGTGGCGAAAAGCACGCGCAGGGCACGCAGGGCCACCGGGTCGCCGCCGATCGCAGTCAGTGCGGCAGCGTCGTCGAGCAGCGCGGTCGATTCCGGGCTTTCAACGCCGACAATGTCCGGGTTGGTTGATGTCGCAAGCGGCGTCACGAAGCGCAGCAGCAGTTGCTGGATCGTCGGCGGATCCGCCGGCTTGAGCAGCGTATCGGCAAATCCGGCGGCCAGCAGCGCCGCCTTTCCCGGCTGGTCGAGTTCCGCGCTGGTAGCGATCGCCGGCGCCCGTATGCCCGCCGCGCGCAGTTTCCGGAGCAGCGCCGGCCCGTCGATACCCGGCATGCGCCGATCGATCATCAGCAAATCGGTGCCCGCAACCTGGGCCGTCGCCGCAGCGGCATCGGCCGCGCCGATCGCCTCGCAGCCGCATCGTTCGACTGTTGCCCGCAGGAACTCCAGGCTCACGGCATCGTCATCGACGATCAGGACACGCGGCCTGGCTGTTATCATGGAAGATTCCCCGATGAAATTCGCAACGCGTCGAACATGACTGTAATGGAAGCCGAAATAGCCGATTTGTCCCACGACGGACGTGGCGTGGCCCGGATCGACGGCAAAGCCGTGTTCGTATCTGGCGCCTTGCCCGGCGAGCGCGTGCGGCTTCGCTTCAGCGGCAGGCACCGCCACTACGACGAGGCCGTCGTCGATGAAATCCTGCAACCGTCCCCCGACCGCGTGACGCCGCGTTGTGCGCATTTTGGCACCTGCAACGGCTGTGCGCTCCAGCATATGTCGTCTGCGGCGCAGATCGCGGCGAAGCAGCATGTCCTGACGGAGAACTTCGAGCGCATCGGCAAGGTGCGGCCGCAGGCGATCCTGCCGGCGCTGACCGATGCGCCGTGGGGCTACCGCCGCAAGGCACGCCTCGGCGTGAAGTTCGTCGACAAGAAGGGCCGCGTGCTGGTCGGATTCCGCGAGAGCAATGGTCGCTACATCGCCGACATCAAGCGCTGCGAGGTTCTGCACCCGGCCGTCGGCGAGCGCATCGAGGCGCTGGCGGCGCTGGTCGAATCACTCGAGGCGCGCCGCACGATCCCGCAGATCGAGGTCGCTGCCGGTGACGACCTGGTCGCGCTGATTTTTCGCCACCTGCAGCCGCTTTCGGATGCTGACCTGCAGGCGCTAACCGAATTCGGACAGAACACCGGACTGGGCATCTATCTGCAACCGGGTGGAAACGACAGCGTCGCTCCCTTGTGGCCGGCGGACGCGCGCCTGAGTTTCCGCGTGCCGGCATACGAACTCGACATCGAGTTCCGACCACTCGATTTCATCCAGGTCAACGGCGGCATGAACCTGCGCATGATCGACCACGCGCTCGGCCTGCTCGATCCGCAGCCGGGAGACCGCGTGCTCGACCTGTTTTGCGGCCTCGGCAATTTCACGTTGCCGCTCGCGCGCCGCTGCGCCGAAGTTGCCGGTGTGGAAGGCGAAGCGGGTCTGGTGCGGCGCGCCGAGGCGAATGCACTGCGCAACCTCGTGCACAACGCGAAGTTTCACTCCGCCGACCTTGCCGCCGACCAGCGCACCACCGTCTGGGCGAGGGCCGGCTACGATCTGCTGCTGCTCGACCCGCCACGCTCGGGCGCGGTCGAAGTGCTCGAGTACCTGCCGGGCCGATCGGTCAGGCGTGTCGTCTACGTTTCGTGCCACCCGGGCTCGCTGGCACGAGACGCCGCCATCCTGGTCGAGCGCCATGGCTTCGTCCTGCGCAGCGCCGGCGTCATGGACATGTTTCCACACACGGCGCATGTCGAATCGATCGCGTTGTTCGAGCGGTCGTAGCACGGCGGCGAGCGCAGCGCGCATGCATCTTCCGGAAGGCGGACTCCAGCCCTGACATGGCAACCGAGATCGAGCGCAAGTTCCTGGTGGCTGCGGATGAGTGGCGCGCGTCGGTCACGCGGTCGCAGCGCATGACGCAGGGCTATCTGACGCGCACCGGGACGGCGCACGGCCCGGCTTGTTCGGTGCGGGTTCGCATTGCCGGCGATGCCGCCTGGCTCAATATCAAGTCGGCGATCGCCGGCATCGAACGGCGCGAGTATGAATATGCGGTGCCGGTCGTCGATGCTGCCCGCATGCTTGCCGAATTCTGCCCTGGCGTCGTCGAGAAAATCCGGCATTATGTGCCGCATGGCGGACGCACCTTCGAGGTCGACGAATTTCTCGGCGACAATGCCGGGCTGATCGTCGCCGAACTCGAGCTCGAAGCGGTCGATGCGCGCTTCGAACGGCCCTCGTGGCTGGGGCGCGAGGTCAGCGCCGCGCCGCGCTATTACAATCTGCATCTGCTGAACCATCCGTACTCGCACTGGAGTGCGGTCGAACGTGCCGGAGAATGATGCCTTGTTGGTGATCGGAATACGTGGCAGGGAATTGAGCGCCGGGGAGCGCGACTGGATCGCCGACCCAGCCGTCAGCGGCGTGATCCTTTTTACGCGCAATTTCGCGTCGCGCGTGCAGGTGGCACGGCTCGTCGAGCAGATCCGTGACGTTCGTGCAGGACCGTTTCTGCTCTGTGTCGACCAGGAGGGCGGCCCGGTGCAGCGCTTCCGCGACGGGTTCACGAATCTTCCCGCGCTCGCGCGCATCGGCGACCTGTACGAGCGGGAGCCGCGGCATGCCGTCGCGATTGCCGAAGAGCATGCCTGGCTGATGGCGACCGAGATGCGCGCGCTCGATATCGACCTGAGCTTCGCGCCGGTGATCGACCTCAAGCGCGGCAACCTGGCGATCGGCGAGCGCGCGTTCCATGCGGACCCGGCGGCCGTTTCGGCGCTCGGCCTGGCCTACCTGCGCGGCATGCGCCTGGCCGGGATGGCTGCGACGATCAAGCATTTTCCCGGCCATGGCTCCGTGCTGGAGGATACGCACTTCGACGAGGCGGCCGACATGCGCTCACTGGCCGAACTGCGCGCAACCGACCTGTTGCCGTTTGCCGACGCGATCAAGGCCGGCGCCGAAGCGGTCATGATGGCGTATGTGGCCTATCCGTGCATCGATGTCCACCCGGCCGGGTATTCGCGCATCTGGATCGAGGATGTCCTGCGTGGGGAGTATGGATTCGGCGGTGTGGTTTTCAGCGACGACATCAGCATGGCCGCGGCGAAGAGCAGCGGCGGCATCCCGGCGCGCATCGACGGACACCTGGCTGCCGGCTGCGACCTGATCCTGGTATGCAAGCCCGAAGCGGTGGGCGACGCGCTGCAGGCGTGCCGCGGCCGACCGCCGTGCCCGGACGAACGCGTCGCAACGCTGACCGGCAGCGTCGCCTCCTCGTGGGAAGCGATGCTCGACAATCCGCAACGCGACCGTTTTCTTGCGCGCGTGAACGCCTTGTCCGGTGATTCGCCCGGGAAAGCCGCGTGAGCCGGCCTTCTCTGCAGGCCGCGTTGAGCACGGCCGACCTGCTGTTCAGCCGCGAGCAGCTCGACGACGCGATCGCGTCGATGGGCCGTGCCATCGCAGCCAGCGTGCAGGGCGAGACGCCCATTTTCCTGACCATCATGAACGGCGGGTTGATCTTCGGCGGCGCGCTGGCGCTGGCGATCCCGACCGACCTGGAATTCGATTACGTGCACGCAACGCGCTATCACGGCGGCACGCGCGGCAGCGAGTTGCTGTGGATCAAGCAGCCACGGCTGGCGATGCAGGGCCGCGTCGTCCTGCTCGCGGACGACATCCTCGACGAAGGCTACACCTTGCGCGCGATCCGCGATTTCTGCACCGATCAGGGCGCAAAGCGTGTGTTGATTGCGGTGCTTTGCCGCAAGCAGCATGGTCGCGCCGCGCCCGGCGTCGCGGCCGATTGGGTCGGCGTGGACGTGCCGGACCGTTACGTGTTCGGCTTTGGCATGGATTTCCACGAGCAGGGGCGCAACCTGCCCGGCATCTACGCGCTCAAGGAAGGCTAGTGGCGATCGACCTGGCACTGATCGGCGGCACCGGGCTGTATGCTTTTCCCGGCCTGCGGGAGGTCGAGCGCCGCGACGTGCCAACGCCGTTCGGCGCGCCGTCGGGTCCGCTCGTTCTCGGCGCATTCGGCGGCAAGCGATTGGCATTCCTGGCCCGTCATGGCGAGGAGCACACGCTGGCGCCGCACCGGGTCAACTACCGTGCAAACCTGTGGGCGCTGCATCACGCCGGGGCACGCCAGGTCGTTGGCGTCAACGCCGTCGGCGGCATCCGGGCCGACATGGGTCCGCGGGCTGTCGTCATTCCGGAACAGATCATCGACTACACGCACGGCCGCATCAGCAGTTTCTGCGATGTCGAAGGCGCCAGGGTCGAGCACATCGATTTCAGCGAGCCGTACAGCGCAGCTTTGCGCGGCAGGCTGGCCGCAGCGGCAGCCCGGGCGCAAATCCATGTCGTCGCCGGCGGCTGCTATGGTGCGACCCAGGGGCCGCGGCTGGAAACGGCCGCCGAGATCGCCCGCATGCGGCGCGACGGCTGCGATCTGGTCGGCATGACCGGCATGCCCGAAGCGGTGCTGGCGCGCGAACTCGGACTCGACTATGCCTGCCTGGCGCTGGTCGCAAACTGGGCAGCCGGCTGCGGTCCGGGGCCGGGTCCGATGGAGCCGATCAGCCTGCCTGAAATCTACGCCAATCTCGACGCAGCCACGGCGCAAGTTCCTGTCATCATTGCAGAACTGCTGACGGCAAGCTGACAGTCCGTCGCGCGCGAGGGCTTGTATTTTTTTGTTAATTCATTGTTATACTTCTTGCACGCACCGCAACGTTGCGTGCTTGGGAGTGATCGTTACGCGGGCGCCGCCGTAGCCATTCGTTCAAACAATAGCGTCGAGGTCAGCTTCATGCGAACGGGAACAGTGAAGTGGTTTAACGATGCCAAGGGGTTCGGTTTCATTGCGCCGGAAGACGGCAGTGAGGACGTGTTCGTCCACTACTCCGCCATCAATTCGGAAGGCTTCCGCACCCTGCAGCAAGGGCAGAAGGTCAGCTTCGAAGTGGTACAGGGGCCGAAGGGTTCGCAAGCCGCCGGCGTCGTGCCGGTGAAGTAGCCGGGTCCGTCGGGACGGACAAGGAGGCCTCGCACGAACGGGGCCTCATCTGCCGGCCAGGCCTGCCAGCGTGCGACGCGCCTCGAGCGTGCGCTCGTCATCGGCGCCAAGGAAGCGCTCCCTGAGCTTCACCGCCTCGCGCACCAGCGCGACGCCCTCGTCGCGACCATCCGGCTGCTCGCTGAGCAGGCGTCCGAGCGCAAGCCGCGCGGAGGCGGAAAACGGATGCGCGCCATCGGGCGGCAGCAAGACCCGATAGGCGGCGAGCGCGGCGCGCAGCTCGCTCGCAGCCTCGGTTTTTTCTCCCGCGTCGACGAGTGCCAGGCCGAGGTAGTAGTGCGAGAGGGCAGCCTGGCGTGCATTTGGCGAGAACAGTGCGACGGCTTGCTGCAGGGCCTGACGATGCAGTCCGACCGCCTCCTGCCAGTCCCCGCGCCGCCGGCGTACGTCGCCGAGCCGGTTCAGCTCCCAGACCTCGTCCTTGATGCCTGTCGCGCGGTCGCGCGCGAGCACGTCGCGCAACTCGGTTTCCGCGAGTTCGAGTTTTCCTTGTTGACCATGGACATAGCCAAGATTGCTCGCGGTGATCAGCACCATGTTGTGGTTCGGTCCGAGTTGCGCGGTCGCGATCCGCAACGCCTCGCGGTAGACCTGCTCGGCCTCGTCGAGCCCATGCCAGTCCATCAGCACGAGGCCAAGATTGTTCAGTGCGGTTGCCGTGGTCGGATGGTCGCCGAGGCTTGCGCGTGCGACAGCGACGCCGCGGCGCAGCACCTGCTCGGCTTCCTCGTAGCGCGCCATGTGGTAGAGCGTCGTTCCGAGCGTGAACAACGCGCGGCTGATGGCGGGATGATTGGGTCCGAGGATTTTCTCGACGATGTCGATGTTTGCCCGGCATTGCTCGAGTGCTTCCTCATAGCGCCCGAGATTGCGCAGCGCCAGCGTCAGGTCCTGGCGGTCGGTCGCGACGCGCAGGTCGACGTCGCCGAACGCGGCGCGATGAATCTGCAGTGCCTCGCGGTAGAGGGCTTCGGATTGGGCGACCTTGCGCAGGTCCCAGTCGGCCAGGCCCTGCGCGCTGAGCGCGTTGCCGAGCAACTCGGGCGGGATTGCCGGCATGCGCGCGAGCCGGGCGGCCTCGATCGCATACTGCTCGGCCCGCGCAGCGTTGCCCTGCTTCTGCGCGATCGAGGAACGCGTGATCCAGGCGCGGACGCGTTCCTGCACGTCGCCATTGCGCTCGAGCACGTCGCCCGCGGCAGTCGCCAGCGGCTCGGCTTCGCCAAGATTGCCGCGCGCCGCCAGCGTTTCGGCGAGCTGGCGCGACTGCACGGCACGGGTGCCGGCGTCGGCAGTCGTCACGGCCAGTGCGCTGCGCTGCAGCGCTTCGGCCTGATCGTAGGCACCGAGCTGGAAGTAGATCCGGCCCAGTGCGCCCTGCAATTCGGAGCGCACTTCCGGTTGGGCTGAGAGATTGCGCTCGATCTGCGTCCTGCCGCGGTCGAGCAGTTCGCGCACCTTCAGGTCCTGGCCTCTGGTTTCGTTCGGGCTGCTCGCGGCGAACAGGCTCAGCAGGAAATCCTTCACCGCCGTCACGGCCTGCGCTTCGCGCGCCGTTTCGCTTGCCTGGTAGACGATGCCGCCGATGCCCGCGCCGGCGAGCACCAGCGTGAGCACTGTCATCGCCACGCCGACCCGATGCCGGCGCAGGAACTTCGTGACCCGATAGCGGCGGCTGCCGCCCGGCAGGGCGCGGCCCTCGAGATAGGCGCGTACGTCGTCGGCAAATGCCGTCACCGAGGCGTAGCGGGCTTCGGGCTCTTTTTCCAGGGCGCGCTGGACGATGCGATCGAGGTCGCCGCGCAGGGTGCGACGCAGCGCGGCGAACGATGCGCCGCGCGCGTGCGCCGCGTCGCCGTCGTCGGCTTCGCGCGGGTGCGCCTGCGACCTGGCAATGGCGCGCGTCAGCGGCTCGGGACGTTCCTCGACGATCGCCTTTGCCCAGCTCACGTCGCCGCGTTCGGCGCGCGCGTAGGGCACGTGCCCGCTGAGCAGTTCGTACAGCAGCACCCCGAGCGCATAGACATCGGTTGCCGTCGTGATCGGTTCACCCAGCACCTGTTCGGGCGCGGCGTACTCGCGCGTCATCGGCTGCGATTGCGTACCGGTCAGGCCGCGGTCGTTCTGCGTATCCAGTGCCTTGGCGATGCCGAAGTCGAGCAGCTTGGGCTCGCCGTCGGCGGTGACGAGGATGTTCGACGGCTTGAGATCGCGGTGAACGATCAGGTTGCGGTGCGCATACTGCACGGCGTCGCAGATCTTCAGCAGCAGCGCGAGTCGGCCTGCTATCGACAGCTTGCGCGCATCGCACCAGGCAATGACCGGTTCGCCTTCGACGTACTCGAGCGTGAAGTACGGCGAGCGGTCGGCGCTGAGTCCGCCATCGTGCAGCTGCGCGATATTCGGATGCGCCAGGCGCGCCAGCAGTTCGCGCTCGCGCCGGAAGCGTTCGTTGACCTCGCCGGAAACGAATCCCGGCCGCATCAGTTTGAGCGCAACCCGTTGGCGGAACTCGCCGTCCGCGCGTTCTGCCAGGAAGACGCGGCCCATGCCTCCTTCGCCGAGCAGGCGCAGCAGGCGATAGGGGCCGATGCGCGTATCGAGCAACGGATCGTCGTCGAGCAGCAGCGGCGAAATCAGATGCTGGATGCCTTCGCCGAGGATGTGCGTCACCGGGGCGGCCTGTGCCGCCAGCAGCGAACGGACCTCGGCGAGCACGGCTGCATCGTGGCAGCTGGCCTCGAGCCATGCGGCGCGCTCGCGCTCCGGCTGGTCCAGCGCCTCGGCGAACAGCGCCTTGACCAGGGACCAGTCGGTCGGGGAAGGAGTCATGGCCCGGCCGAACCCAATTCGCGTTGCAGAAAGGCGCGCGCCAGCTCCCAGTCGCGCCGCACGGTGCGTTCGTGGCGGCCTGTTTCGCGGGCGATCTCGTGGAAGTTCAGCCCGGCGAAGAAATGCCACTCGACCAGGCGCGCAAGGTCCAGGTCGCGCAACTCCAGCGCGCGCAACGCTCGGTCAAGTTCGAGCGTGCGTTCGATGTCGTTGCTGTGCAGCGACAAGGCCTCGTCGAGGCTGGTTGCATGCGCGCCGCCACCCCGCTTGTCGGCATGGCGCCGACGCGCATGGTCGACCAGGATCTGGCGCATCGCGCGCGCGGCGAGGGCATAGAAGTGGGTGCGGTCGCGCAGCGGCTGCGCGTCGCGCTCGCTGAAGCGGACGTACACCTCGTGCACGAGCGCCGTTGGGGTCAGCGTGTCGTCGGGTCTGGCGCTGCGCAGCGAATTGCGTGCCCGGCGCTTGAGCTCCATGTAGACCATGTCGTAGGCCGAGCGTGCCGCATCCGCGTCGCCGGATTGTGCGGCATTCAGCAGCCTGGTCAGTGCTTCGTTCTCCGGCATCCCGTCTCCAGGGATTCCCCCGGACAGCTTATCAGTTCGCGGGCACCTGGAATGACCGGATGTAGCGTCGTTTTGCGTGTTTGTGAATGGCTTTGTCTTCGCGGAGACTTCGATGCCCGTGCGACTGTCATTCATGTTCGTGCTGCTGGCCTTGCTGGCCTCGAGCGCCTCCGCGGCGCCAGCCAGAACGATGAGCTGGACCATCGAAGGGATCCGGCGCGAAGCGCTCGTATTCGCCCCTACTGCGGGCAGCCCGGGGGAAACGCATCCGCTTGTGTTCGCGTTTCACGGCCATGGCGGCAAGATGCACGGTGCGGCGAAATTCGGATTGCAAACCCTCTGGCCGCGGGCGATCGTGGTCTGTCCTCAGGGGCTGGATGCGGTGAGCCGGCGCGATCCACAAGGCCGCAAGCCCGGCTGGCAGCGCCTGGCCGGAGACGACGGCAACCGCGACTTGAAATTTTTCGATGCGATGCTGGCGACGCTGCGCAAGGAATATCGTGTCGACGAACGCCGCATCTTCTCGACCGGATTTTCCAATGGCGCATTTTTCACATTGTTGCTGTGGATCGAACGCAGCGAGATATTCTCCGGCTTTGCGATCGTCGCCGGTTCGCTCGATCCATCACAGCATCTGCCGGCTGCGAAACCGGTGCTGCAGATCGCCGGCAAGCGCGACCGGCTGGTCACGCCGGAAAAGGCACGAACGACGGTAGCTGAAGAACGGCGTGTCGACGGCGCCGACGCGCCCGGGCGCAACTGTGGAATCGAGTGCACGCTGTTTCGCGGCGGCAAGGCAGACGTGAAAGTCATCTGGCACCCGGGTGGCCACTTGTACCCGCCGCAGGCCGCCGAGTGGACGGTCGAGTTTTTCAAATCGTTCGGCGCGACGACGGCGTCCGGCTGAAAACGCGATGCCGCCGCGTCGCCCGGTCCGCCAGGCCATACGAAACGGCCAACGTACCTGCCGCGGCCAGCGCCCGCTTTTCGGAGAAATCCGCGTGTCATCAGAGCGGGGGCAGCGTGAATGTGACGGAGGCAGTCATGAACAGACATGCGGTACCCCAATGGATTGGCCGCGGCGCGTTGTTTGCGTGCTGCCTGCTCGGGCGCCAGGCACTAGCCACCAATTTCGAGATCTGCGTGCAGAGCGACGCGGATCTGGCGAGTGCGATCGATCAGGCGCGATCGATCCCGGTGACCGCCAAGATCGTGCAGCACAAGCTCACGGCGCAGAACCAGGCGTACGATCTGAAGAACACGTTGTGGAGTACCGGCTTCCCCGGCGTTCAGTCCGGCACCCAGTTTCTCGGCGGTTATACCGCCGGATGCAATTCGCGCGACATTGCGGCCCGCAATACGCTGATCGTCGATTCCCGCGCTTCACCGTTCGATGCGTTTCAGCCGCGCGGCGACCTGACCGTAGAGGGGCTGACCTTTTCGGTGCGCAATGGCATCAACCTCGGCTTGGGCTCCGGCTCCTATCTGAAGGTAGCGTCGGGTTCGACGATCCTGTTCCGACGCGATGCCTTCTTGAACGCGATCGACAATGCCTTGGTCGTCGACTGGGATCAGGCGGCCGACAGCGATAGCACGATCCGCGTCGTCGACAGCCTGTTTGCCAACAATACGGGGCTCGACTTCTCATGTGGCTTGTATCTGGAAGCGGATTCCGGTGCCCCCGAAATCGACGTGATCAACAATACCGTCGTCGACAACGCCGGCAACAATGCTTTCGGGGCGTGCTTTTACGGCACCACCAGCAACGCCGAGCTTTACGCATACAACAATATCTTCTACGGAACCACAGGCACGAGCGCGCTCGACCTGCACACCGACACGACCCAGGTTGTCCTGGTCGACAACATCTTTGCGGCACGATCCGGTCCGACGCCGATCGTCACCCAGGACAACCGGGGTGGCGACCCGAACCTCGATGCGAACTACGTCCCGATGGTGCCGTCACCGGCGATCAATTCCGGTGAAAACACCGTGCCGGGATCGCTGCCGGCCAGCGACCTCGACGGCGGACCGCGCATCGTCGGCTCGATCGTCGACCGCGGCGCTTACGAGACGACGATCGATCCGAGCCCGACGCAGATCGTAACGAAGACGGCTGACGACGGTACTTCCGGGACACTGCGCAATGCGTTCAACAGCGTGATCGCGAACCACGGCGGCACGATCAAGTTCAACATGGCGAGTGGCTCCTGCCCGTGGGTCATTACGCTTGGCAGCGAACTCAACCTGACTTCGACATCCGCGCTCAACGCGACGATCGACGGCTATTCACAGACGGGAGCGTCGAAGAATGACCTGCAGACGGCGATCGGCGACGATGCGATCCTTTGCATCGTTCTCGAAGCCGCGAGCGGGCCGGGCGGCCCCGGACGCGGGGTCGTCGTACCTTCCGACGCGAAGGACGGCACATCCCTGACGATCGAAGGAATCGGATTCAGCGGCTTCTCGACGACCGCTATCGACCTGCAGGGCGGCAGCGAGCACTCCCTCGTCGGCAACCACTTCGGCGGCAACGTCAGCGGCCATACGCTGGCCGCGAACGGATACGACATCCGCCTGGGCGCTGCAACGCACGACAACACGATCGGCAGCGAGAGCTACGCCGATCGCAACATCATCGGCGGCGCGACCAACTCGGGAATCGTCGTCGTCAGCGGGTCCACCGGCAACGAAATAGTCGACAACTATATCGGTCTGGGCTGGAATACGGCCGGCAGCGGCAGCTATACCAATCGCGGCAACGGCGCCCGGGGGATCTATCTTGCCGGTGACAGCAACACGATCAGCTTCAACGTGATCGGATTCAACGCGCAGGCCGGCATCGTGCTCGACGGCCTCGGCGCGCACAACAACGTTGTCTCGAACAATTACATCGGCGCGGACATCGAAGGGACGAATGTCGGCAACCTTGGTGCGGGCATCCACCTGATCGGCGACGGCAGCGGTACCGGCGATGCGCCAAACAACAATTCGATCCGCTTCAACACGATTGCCGACAACGGCGCGCAGGGCGTGCTGATCGACGTCGGCCAGGGCAATCGCGTGCGCAAGAATTCGATCTACGGCAACGCCGCGCTCGGCCTCGATCTCGATGCCGTCGGCGTTACAGGCAACAATGACGACAGCCTGCCGCAACCGACGGACGAAGCGAACCTTGACCGGAATTTTCCGGTATTGAGCAGTGCTGGCGGCGGCTACCAGAATGGAACCGTTTCCGGCACGCTGCCAACGCTGCACGGGGATTACACCGTGGATTTCTACGACAGCCCGGCTTGCGGCAACCGGGACAGTCAGTCGTGGGTCGGCAGCGTGAGCGTCACGGTGCCGGGCTCCGGCGAGGGCACGGCCAGCATGATCAATGTTCCGATCGCTGCGGCGCTGTTTGGCCAGTTGCTGGATGGATCGAAAATAACGGCGACGGCGACCGACGCGAACGGCAATACGTCGGAATTCTCGGCCTGCCAGAATTATGTCAACGACACGTTGTTCACCGACGGATTCGACGGACCGCCGCCGACCGGATGATGCCAGATCTACGCCGCGAATTGCAGGCGCGCAAGCTCGGAATACAGGCCGCCCTGGCGCATCAGCTCGGCGTGCGAGCCCTGCGCGACGATGCGTCCGCCATCCATCACGACGATGCGGTCGGCTTTTTGCACGGTCGCCAGCCGGTGCGCAATGATCAGCGTCGTGCGCCCGCGCATGACGCGTTCGAACGCGTGCTGGATTGCCGCCTCGGAATGCGCGTCGAGATTGCTGGTGGCTTCGTCGAGCAGCAGGATCGGCGCATCCTTGAGCACGGCACGCGCGATTGCGATGCGCTGCTGCTGGCCGCCGGAAAGGCGCACGCCGCGTTCGCCGAGATAGGTGTCGTAGCCTTCGGGCTGTGCTGCGAGGAAGTCGTCGGCCTCGGCGGCCTTCGCCGCGGCGACGACGCTGCCGTCGTCGGCGTCGATCTTGCCGAAGCGGATGTTGTCGCGCGCGCTGGCGCCGAAGATCACCGTGTCCTGCGGCACCAGCGCGATCGAGCCGCGCAGTTCCGGCAGAGCCAGGGTTTTCAAATCGGCTCCGTCGATGCGGATCGTGCCGTGCTGCGGATCGTAGAAGCGCAGCAACAGGTGGAACACGGTGCTCTTGCCGGCACCGGATGGACCGACCAGCGCGACGCTTTCTCCCGGCGCGATGTCGAGACTGAAATCATGCAGTGCCGCCGTCTCCGGCCGGGACGGATAGCGGAACTCGACGTGGTCGAAGCGGATCGCGCCGCGCACGGGCCGCGGCAGTTCGACCGGCTGCGCCGGCGAGCGGATGTCCGCCTGTGTCGCCATCAGCTCGCCGATGCGCTCCATCGCGCCGCTGGCGCGCGATATCTCGCTCCAGACCTCGGTCAAGCCACCGATCGACCCTGCCGAAATAACCGCGTACAGCACGAACTGGCTCAGCACGCCGGGGTCGAGGGCGCCGGCAACGACCGAACGTGCGCCGCTCCACAGCACCAGCGTGATCGCGCCGAAGATCAACTGGATGACCAGGGCAGTCAGTCCCGCGCGTTGCGCGATGCGCCGCCGCGCACTGGCCAGCGAGCGCGCAATCGCACCATCGTAGCGCGCGGTCTCGACCGGTTCGCGCGCGTAGGCCTGCACGGCGTACATGGCATTGAGCGTTTCGTTGGCGATCGCAGCGGCGTCGGCGACGCGATCCTGGTTGGCGCGCGCGAGCTTGCGCTGGCGCCGCCCGGCCAGCACGATCGGCAGCATCACCAGCGGAATCACCAACGCGGCGTAGCCGGCCAGGCGCGGGCTTGTCACGACCAGCATGATGGCGCCGCCGACCGCCGTGACGACGCCGCGCAGCGCCACCGAGATGCTGGAGCTGACGACCGTCTGCACCAGCTCGGTATCGGTGCCGAGGCGCGAGACCAGTTCGCCGACGCGCGTGCGCTCGAAGAACGCCTGGTCGAGCGTGAGCAGATGCGCGTACAGCCGGCGGCGCAGGTCGGCCACGACTTTCTCGCCGAGCACGCTGACGCAGAAATAGCGCGCGGCCGTCGCCAGCGCCATCACGACGGCAACGGCGAACAGTCCGATGAAACTGGCGTTGAGCCGGCTGGGGTCGGCACGCGCGAAGCCGTGATCGATCATCAGGCGCACGGCGATCGGCAGCGACAGCGTCGCCAGCGACGAAAGCGCAAGAAATGCGAGCCAGCCAGCCAGCAACGTGCGGTACGGGCGGAAGTACGGCAGCAGCAGCCGCAACGCGGCGAAGCGGCCTGACCGCGTTTCGGTCGAGGATTCGGTCATGGGATTCCCGTGGCGTGCGCCTTGAAGCATAGTGGCGCGGGCCGCGAATTCAACCCGGCGGGAAGAAACTTTCGCTGACCGGATCCGGCGCGCTGGCGCGACTACGGATCGTCCAGCACGCGCAACTGCGCTCGTCCGCGGGTCAGGTCGGCGAGCAGCGTGCGCAGCGTGTCCACACGATCGGATGGCAGGCACAGCTGCAGGGTCGCGACGTCGCTGCCGAACGTCTCTCCGAGCTTCTCGGCATCGAGGTCTGCGAGCCGGGAACGCAGCAGCGGCAACGCAGGGAAGGCGAGCACCACCTCGACGCGATTCGAGGCGATCAAGGGCCGCCTGGCGGCGCCGCGCAGACATTCGGCGGCACAGCCGCCGTAGGCGCGCATCAGTCCGCCGGCGCCGAGCTTGATCCCGCCGAACCAGCGCGAGACGACGACGACGGTCTGATCGAAGGCCTGGCCGTCGATCGCCTGCAGGATCGGCTTGCCAGCCGTGCCGCCCGGCTCGCCGTCGTCACTGAAGCGATAGCTTTGGCCAATCCGGTAGGCCCAGCAGTTGTGCGTCGCTTCGCGATCGGACATACCTTCAACGAATGCCGCTGCCGCGTCCGACGTTGAGGCATTCGCCGCATTTGCAACAAATTTGCTTTTGCGCACGTCTTGAGCGAGACGCGCCGGCGCCGAGACGGTGAAGCGCGGCGCGCTCATTTGAGATCGCGCAGGTCGTCCGGCAGGTGATAGTCCGGATACATCTTGCGGAATTCGCCGAGACTGCGCAGCGCCTGGTCGCGGCGCTGGTCGCGCAGCATCGTGCGGATGTTCGCGAGCCAGTGCTCGGGGTAGAGTTTCGCGTTCGGATCGTTCGACCGCGGGCGCTGCTTGGCCTGACCGAGTGCCGCTGGAGCCTCGCGCTGCAGGCCGCCGGCCGGCGCTGTGTTGGTGGCAGCCAGAGGCGGGGCAGGTGCGTGGAAAGCGTCTTTCTCGACCTTGTCCGATTGCACGGCCCTGGGTGCGGCAGGCACCGTCGCCGCGGAGGCATCCGCGTCGCGCGGACGGGGCTGTGTGCTGCCAGTGTCGTCCGAAAGAACGCTTCCTGTCGTGCGGACATCGGTCGATGCTGCAGTGTCCGCGGGGCGATTGTCGGGCGGACTGACAACGGCCGATTTCGCGCGCGCGGTGGCCGGCGCTGGCGCGGCGGATGGCGGTGCTGCAGCGAAAGCGGCGGGAGCGGACTGCCGGGACTCCGCGGGCGCCGCCGTCGTGCTCGCTTGCGCAACGGCTGCCGCTGGCTCGGGCTGAGGATTCGATCGCCGGGCTGCGGCTCTCGTCGCTTCATCGAGCTTTCGTTCGTAGGGGTCTTCCCATCGACCGGCGGCAATTTCCTGCAGGCGCTTTTGGGCATCAATCGTGCGGTGTCGGGTCGCTGCCGGAGAAGGCTGCGCCTGTTGCGCAGACGCTTCAATGTTGCCGGCTTTCTTCAGACCGGCGAGCGCTTGGCGCTCCGGCTCGGCGCCTGGCGCGGCCGAGACTTTCGTGGCTTGCTCAGCGGCGGGCACCGGCAACTCTGCGGCCTCTTCGGCCACGGGTTTCGCCGGCGCACGGCTGCTTGCGTTGCCGCCGGAACTTGCAACGGGCGGCGGCGGTGAAAGGGGCGGGGCGGCCGGCGGCGGAGCATCGACTTGGCGCACCGTAATGATGTCGCGCGCCGGCGCGCCGGATTCGTTGCGGTCGCTGCGCGCGCCCGGTCCCAGCTTGAACGCGATGCCGGCCGCGAGAACAACGCCGGCGGCGGTACCGAATACCGGCAGCCAGCCTCCGGCGCGGCGGCGGTGCGCTTCCGCTCGCGGCGTGGCGACGAGTTGCGGATTCAGCGCGCGGTGCGCCATCGCGCGGACGGCCGCGTCCAGTCGCGCGTCGGGATCCTGCTGCGGCAGCTTGCGATATAGCGAGGCAAGGCGGGAGTCCTCCTCATTCAGGAAGGCCTCGAACTCACGCTCGAATTTTTCGTTGCTGCTCATTCGTTCAATTTCTCGCGAATCTTCGCGAACGCGTAACGCAGTCGCGATTTCACCGTTTCGTGGCCGGCCCCGGTCACCGCCGCGATCTCCTCGAGGCCGAGCCCGCTCTCCACGCGCAACAGAAACGCCTCGCGCTGCTCGGAAGGTAGGCTTTCCAGCGCAACTTGCAAGCGGCGCCGCTGCTCGAACTCGCCCAGCACCTGCTCCGGACGATCCGCTTCGGGCGCGCCAAGTTCGCGCATCACGGTCTCGGTCTCCTCGGCGCCCGCCTGCGGCCGCGCACGGCGGAAACTGTCGACGATCAGATTGTGCGCGATCTGCAGCAACCAGGTGCTGAACCGGGCCTCGACCCGATAACGCGTGCGTGACGCAATCAGCCGGCTCCAGGTCTCCTGATAAAGTTCATCGGCCGTGGCGCGGTCCGATACGCTGCGCAGGATGAATCGGTACAGCATGCCGCGCTGGCGCCCGTACAGCGCGTCAAATGCCCGTACGTCGCCTTGCGCATAGGCGAGCATCAGTTCTTCGTCCGTCTTCTCGACCCCCATGCGTTTGAAGGGTACGACAATTCGTGCGCGAGAATCATCCTGTTGCGCAACCGAGGCGCGATCGAACGTGACGAAGGCCGGATTGATCGCTAATGTCGCCATGCACCGTGTAACGCGCGCCCGGCGCGTGCGGGGTTAACATGATGATCCGAATGGCATTTGGAATAGTCCGATGATTCATCCGATCCTGAAGATGGGCGACGCGCGCCTGCTGCGCGTCGCAAAGCCGGTAGAGACATTCGGCACGCCCGAATTGCGCGGTCTGATCGCCGACATGTTCGAGACGATGGCCGCTGCCGGAGGGGTAGGGCTGGCGGCGCCGCAGATCGGCGTCGACCTGCAGCTCGTGATCTTCGGCTTCGAGCACAGCGATCGCTATCCGGACGCGCCGCCGGTACCGCGCACGATCCTGCTCAATCCGACAATCACCCCACTGTCGGCCGACAAGGAGGACGGCTGGGAAGGCTGCCTGTCGGTGCCGGG
>DATNFS010000039.1:0-12618 GCA_035606275.1 Rudaea sp. | reverse complement strand
TGATCGAAGTCGAGAAGACCGCGATCTGCGGCACCGACCTGCACATCTACAACTGGGATGCGTGGGCGCAGCGCGTCATCAAGCCGGGCCTCGTGATCGGCCATGAATTCGTCGGCAAGATCGCCGCGGTCGGCAGCGAAGTACGCGGCTACCGCGTGGGCCAGCGCGTGTCGGCGGAAGGCCACATCACCTGCGGCATGTGCCGCAACTGCCGCGCCGGGCGCCCGCACCTGTGCCCCAATACCGTCGGCATCGGCGTGAACCGCAACGGTGCGTTCGCGCAATACATCGCGATGCCGCAGTCGAACCTGTGGCCGATCCCGGACCAGATTCCGTCCGAGCTCGCGGCGTTCTTCGATCCGTACGGCAACGCCGCGCATTGCGCGCTCGAGTTCGACCTGATCGGCGAGGACGTGCTGATCACCGGCGCCGGACCGATCGGCATCATCGCGGCTGGCATCGCCAAGCACGTCGGCGCGCGCAATGTCGTCGTGACCGACGTCAACGACTACCGCCTCAAGCTTGCCGCCGACATGGGCGCCACGCGCGTGGTCAACGTCTCCAAGCAGTCGGTGCGCGATGTCGTGAAGGACCTGCACATGGAGGGCTTCGACATCGGCCTGGAGATGTCGGGCAACCCGCGCGCCTTCAACGACATGCTCGACTGCATGTATCACGGCGGCAAGATCGCCCTGCTCGGCCTGCTGCCGAACGGCGCCGGCATCGACTGGGACAAGGTCATCTTCAAGGGCCTCGTGCTGCACGGCATCTACGGCCGGCGCATGTACGAGACCTGGTACAAGATGACGCAGATGCTGCTGACCGGCTTTCCGCTCGGCAAGGTGCTCACGCACCAGATCCACATCGACGATTTCCAGCGCGGCTTCGACCTGATGGACTCCGGCAACTGCGGCAAAGTCGTCTGTTCCTGGAATTGAGGCCAGGAGTCCTCATCCCGTGCAGCACAGGGATGGACGATGACACGGGATCCGGTTTCCATGCAGCAGGATGAAGTCATCCCGGCCGTACCTCGATGCGTTCCATGAAAGACCGCCGGGCTGCGCCCAATGACGAGCAGATCCCGAAGCGGCCTGCCATTCATCCCCGATTCCGCTCCGATCTGGCAAACAATCCGGCTTGATGCACGATCAATCCCTGTCGTACACGCTTGGCGTCGCTCTTGTCGTCTTCGGCTGCGCTTGCGCCGTCGCGGCGCGCGCGTCCGATCCGTGCACGGCGCACTGCGCAGCTGAAATCGAGCCGTATCTCGACGCTGCATCGCTGGTGCAACCGTCGCTGCTCAGCGGTCCGAACTTCAAGGTCGTGCCGGAAGTCGAGGTGCGCGGCTACATGGCGCGCTTCGTGATCGACACGCCGTTCGGCCCGCTCACCGCCGACAGCGTCGAGCTGCTCGCCGTGCGCATTTCGGAAATCCCGGCAATCGAAGCGCTCGACCGCGCCAGCAGGACCGACGCCTTTGCGCACGCCATCGCCGAGCGCGGACGCAAGACCGCAACGGCGGTCGTCAACGTCGTTTCGCATCCGGTCGACAGCGTGACCGGGCTGCCGCGCGGCGTGGCGCGCTATCTGAGCGCGCAGGTCGACACCTGGAGCGGGCGCGCCCAGTCGCTCGCCGACCGCTCGGCGCGCAAGTTCGAGAACGACGGCGATCCGTTCCGCGCACCGTCAGGCCCGATGACCGCCGGCCGCGACGAACCGAAGGACGAGCTGCCCGAAAACGCGGACAAGAAGAACCGCAGCTGGTATGCGCGGGCCGGCAGCGAGACCGGCCGCGAAGCACGCCGCTACCTCAAGTACAACGAACAGCGTCGCGCGATGGCGAAGTACCTCGGCATCGATGCCAATACCAGCAACCCGATCCTGAACGACAAGCTCGACTCGCTTGCGTGGGCTGCCGTCGCCGGCAATTTCTCCGCCGGCACGGCGCTCGGCAACGTCGCCGGGACCGCGGCCGACGTGATCTCGTACAGCGGCAAGCTCAACCAGTACGTGCTGGAGAAACCGCCGGAGCAGCTGCGCGAGGAAAATCGGCGCAAGCTCGCGAGGCTCTGCAGCGACGACGATTCGATCCGCTCGTTCCTGCGCCGTGGCGGATTCAACGACACCTTGCGGACCGCACTGACGGCGGAACTGGAGCAACTGCAACCGCGCAGCGGCTGCAACGACCTGATCGAGCTGGCGGCGACGACACGCGGTGAGGTCGAAGCGCGCTACCTCACCGACGCGCTGAAGCTGATCCGCCGCAACGCGGCGGATGCCAGGGGCGGCGACCTGATCACTGCCGGTGCTGCGCTGGCCTGGCGCACGCCGCAGGGCAAGCTGATCCTGCCGCTGCCGGTGGACTACCTGACCTGGACCCACGACATCGGCGAATTCTTCGACCAGCGCGTGTTCGCCGTTGCCGACAAGACCGTGTTGATCGGCGGCGAGGCCTCGATCCAGATGCAGCGGCAATTGACCGATCGCGGCTGGAATCTGCGGCTGCGCGCTCCGTACGAGGGTGCTCCTGCCTACGCCGATAACGACTTCGCTCCGCTGCGCCGGGTCGATGCCTCGAACCGGGGCGGATACGCCAGCGGCGCGAATTGAGCGGCCTATTGCGCGGCGGCTGGCGCGTTGCCGGAATCCTCCAGCGCATCGAGCTGGTCTTCGTAGAAGCTGCCGCCGGAGGCGAAGATCAGGAAGTCCTTCGCCGCCCGATGCACCGAACGATCGACGCTTGCGTCGCGCAACGCGTCTTGCGCGGCGGTCCAGAACAGGCTCTGGACCTGGCGCGCTTCGGCTTCGTATTGCCGGCGCAGGCGCACGAACAAGGCCGCCTGCTCGCCCGGGTCGAGCTTGCGGACCTGTTCGCTGGCTTGCATGCGCAATGCCGTCAAGGCTGCTGCCGCCGACTTCGGCGGCGCTACTGGAATCGTGAAATGCATGCGGCCGAACGTGTCGGCGTAGGCGCCCGATTCGAGGTGCCACTGGATGCGTTCGCCGTTTGCCTGCAGCGCATCGGCCGGCGCGCCGCCGCTGAAGCGGGTGACGCGGCTGATGTCGTCGAGCATGTCGTCGGCGACATCGGCCCAGTTGCTGTTGGCGTGGCGCAGGATTCCGGGCAGCACCTGGCTCCACCACGGCAACGCGAGCATCGGCGCGAGCGTCAGCAGCCACAGCAGCCAGCCGGTCTGGCCGGTCAGAACGTTCATGCCGACGCGCCAGATGAGCAAGCCGGGCACTGCCAGCAGCAGCGTGAAGACGAATCCGCCGAGCCAGTATCCCTGGCGCCGCTGTTCGACCAGCGCCGCCGGCATCGCTTCGTCGGGATGCTTCGGGTCGTAGCTCAGCGGAAACGCCGGAAACGGCGTCGTCCAGCTGGCGACCGCCACGTCGAGCGGATGATCGAACTGCTCCTTCAGCGCGCCGAGCGCCGTCGTCGGCGGCGGCTTGCTGAGCATGAACGTGTCGTATGGAGCATGCGCGGAAAGCCAGTCGAGCGCGACCTTGTCGAGCCGGATTTCCTCGACCGCAAAACCGCTCGCATCGCGCGCAAACGCAAACGGCACGCCGGGCGCCATCGTTTGCCAGTCGTCAAAACGAAAATCCTCGCGAAACTGAAACCGGTTGCCGCATAACCCGCGGCGCAACGGCGTACCCCAATCACCGCCGTACTCGACGACGACGCACGCTGCGATCTTGCTGTACGGTTGCCAGCGCGTCTTGCCCTTCGGCAGATTGTCCGGATCGAAGTCGAGCGCAATCCAGCTCTCGACGATGCGCCCCTGCGCCTGCGCCGTGAACGGCGCGTAGCGATACGATTCGATCAACGGCTGCGGGCCGGCAGTCCAGGCCACGGCCAGAAAGATGCCGCCGAAAAGCAGCAGGAATCCGGCCAGCATGCCTATGACGGGTGCAGCCGCGAACTGGCCCACCGCCTGGAGCACGAACGCGCGCACGCCGGACGCAGCTGGTACGCCATCCGCGGCGGCGGTGTCGCCGTCTGCTGCGGTCTCGGCCGCAACCCGTTTTCCGGTTCGATCCTTGCGCATCCGCGCCTCCCCGCGAGTCGTGCCCGGAGTCTAGATCGGCCCTGCAGCGCGGGCAATTGTGGACGCGCGCACGCACCGACGCGCGCCTGCAGCGGATCAATGCGGACGCGGCTGCGAGTGGCTTTCACGGTCCGGCTCGGCTTCGGCGGCGCGATGCGCTGGCAGCCCGTCGCGGTGCGCTAAAATGCCGGCCCCATCATTCGGGATTTGCTGCCATGGACTACGCCGCGCGCGACCGTTTCGCCGCCGAACTCGATTCGATCCGCGAGCAGGGGCTGTACAAGACCGAGCGCGTCATCACGACACCGCAGTCGTCCTCGATCCGCACGACCGAAGGCGGCGAGGTGCTGAATTTTTGCGCGAACAACTATCTCGGGCTGGCCGACCACCCCGATATCATCAAGGCAGCCAAGGACGCCCTCGACACGCACGGTTTCGGCCTTGCTTCGGTGCGCTTCATCTGCGGCACGCAGGATCTGCACAAGCAGCTCGAGGCCGTGATCTCGAAATTCTTCGGCACCGACGACACCATCTTGTACACCAGCTGTTTCGACGCCAACGGCGGCCTGTTCGAAACGATCCTCAACGAAAACGATGCCGTCATCTCCGATGCGCTGAACCATGCCTCGATCATCGACGGCATCCGCCTGTGCAAGGCCGAGCGCCGGCGCTACGCCAACAGCGACATGGCGGAGCTGGAAAAACACCTGCAGGAAACGCAAGGCAGGCGCACGCGCCTGATCGCCACCGACGGCGTGTTCTCGATGGACGGCTACATCGCGAAACTCGACGAGATCGTCGCACTCAAGGAAAAGTACGGCGTGCTGCTGATGGTCGACGACTCGCACGCGACCGGATTCGTCGGACCGACCGGGCGCGGCTCGGCCGAGCTGCGCGGCGTGATGGACAAGGTCGACGTCTTCACCTCGACGCTCGGCAAGGCGCTCGGCGGCGGTTCCGGCGGCTTCACGACCGGACGCAAGGAAATCATCGACCTGCTGCGCCAGCGCTCGCGACCGTATCTGTTCTCGAACACGCTGCCGCCGCCGCTCGTGGCCGCCTCGATCAGGGTGTTCGAAATGCTCAGCACCAGCACCGCGCTGCGCGACAAGGTCAGCGACAACGCGCTGTATTTCCGCAAGCGCATGACCGACGCCGGGTTCGACATCAAGCCCGGCACGCATCCGATCGCGCCGGTCATGCTGTACGACGCGAAGCTGGCGCAGCAGTTCGCGCGCGAACTGCTCGACGAAGGCATCTACGTGATCGGCTTCTTCTTCCCGGTCGTGCCGCAAGGCCAGGCACGCATCCGCACGCAGATGAGCGCGGCGCATTCGCGCGAGCAGATCGACCGCGCGGTGGCGGCGTTCATCAAGGTCGGCAGGAAGCTGGGCGTCGTCAAATAGCGTCGCGACGCCTCTTCGACGTCATTGCCTCCGCGCTGCGCGACCTGAACGGCCGCGCGTAATTGAGCGGCCGGCAAATTGTCGCCGGTCGCTTGCCGGAGTAAGCTGCCAGCGGAGCCGCATCGCGGCGCGCGACGCTGCCGGTGCGGATCCACGATGCGGTACATGGACCGTGCCGCAAGCCCGGCAGCCGGACCTTGCCGATCGGAACGGCATGGCCTTAAGGAGGTTCAGCCATGAACGAAGGACGACTCGAGCAATTTCTCCACGAGCGGCACGCTCCCTACGAGACCATCCATCACGCGCGCGCGCTGACTGCGCAGGAAACGGCAGCGAGCGCGCATATCCGCGGCCGCCTGCTGGCCAAGACGGTGATGGTCAACATCGATGGCCGTCTGGCCATGGTCGTACTGCCGGCCGCCCGGCGCGTGCATTTCGGCCGCCTGCGCGAAGCCACCGGCGCGCACGATGCGGGCCTCGCCTGCGAAAGCGAGTTCCGCGACCTGTTTCCGGATTGCGAAGTCGGCGCGATGCCGCCGTTCGGCAACCTGTACGGCATCGAGGTCTATGTCGACGAAAGCCTCGTCACGGACGATGACATCGCCTTCAACGCCGGCACGCACACCCGCGTGATGCGCATGCCGTACCGCGAATTCGAACGGCTGGTCGCGCCGCATCATGTTCACATGATGCACTAGCCGACCCGCCGATTCCGGCGCTGCTTCCGACGTTGCAGGTGGGCACCTGGATTGCCGCTGGGGCGGCGTGACGTGCCGCCGGCGGAGGCGGTTCAGTTCGCCGACTGCCAGCGCGTGTTATATCCGTGCAGCGTTCCACTCCGATTCCAGGCCGCCCATACAAGGAAATCCGCTCATGGCAAAGAACCGCAACGACAAGCAGGAAGCCCGCAAACAGGATCTCCGGCAGCGTCAGCAGGCGCCGCTGGTCACGCCGACCGACCTGAAGCCGAAGGCCACGCGCGACATCGCCGGCGGCATGAACGCGATCCTCGCCGACGTGTTCGCGCTGTACTTCAAGACCAAGAACTTCCACTGGCACATGAGCGGGCCGCATTTCCGCGACTACCACCTGCTGCTGGACGAGCAGGCGGACCAGATCTATGCGATGGGCGATCCGATCGCCGAACGCGTGCGCAAGGTCGGCGGCACGACGTTGCGCTCGGTCGGCCACATCGCGCGCCTGCAGCGCATCAAGGACAACGATGCCGGCTTCGTCGACCCGCTCGACATGCTGGCCGAGCTGCGCGAGGACAACAAGACGCTGGCGGCGCGCCTGCGTGAAGTGCACGAGGTCTGCGACGAGCACCACGACATCGCCACGGCAAGCCTGATCGAAGTCTGGATCGACGAGACGGAGCGGCGCACCTGGTTCCTGTTCGAGGCCAGCCGCCGCGGCGACGGCACCGGGCACTGACACGCGCTCCGGTCGCGACGGCGCGATCGGAGCCGATCGACCCGAGCCGCCGCGCGGATCCGCGCCGACTTTGTTTGTCCCCGATCGCGAAGGCGGGCCGGCAGCGAACGGGCAGACCTGCAACTCGCGACTTCGACGTCGCCAGCCACGCCGTACGCCGCTCGGCCGACTATTTGCCGGGCGCCGGTGTAATCGCGTTCCGCAAGTTTGGTAGTGATCGGTAAGGGCGCGACTCTTTCGAGCCGCACCCGATCACTACCGGACTTGAAGGACGCGCCATGAATACCCATCGCTTCACCAGCCTGCTGTTTGCCGGCGTCGCAGCGTGCGCATGCGCGCAGGCGCAGGAAGTTCGCCTGACCGACAAGGTCATGTTGATCTGCCCGGACCGTTCGCCACGCATGAGCGACATCGACCTGGCCGTGAAAGCCGGCCACTGGAACGCCTCCGAGGCCGTGAAACGGCAGATGCTCGAACGCACGCGCAGCGTCTGCGCCGCAGGACTCAGCGCCGTTACGCTGCTGGCTCCAGCCCGTTCGCAGATTGCCCCCGAAAACGCGCTGGCCGCGCAGCCGGTCAGGGATCGGTAAGCGTTCCCGGACATGACGGTCGGCTTCGCAAAAACAGCCGACCCTCGCCGCTCTGCCGGCCTGATCAAACCACAGGATGAAACCGGCGCACGGCGGCCGTGCCGATCGCGATGAAAGCCACGAGTGCGATTGCCTGTGCTGCGGCGAACGGCGCTTCGTTCTGCGTGGGAGCCAGCGCATGCAGCGCCGGAACCTTGAGGAACGCCTGCACGATCAGCACGAAAAAATTCAGGTACAGCGAGGCGACTGCCGTCGAAACGTAGATCCAGCGCCAGGCACCGCGCAGCGCATGGACATACAGGGCCATGATCGCCGTCGCCAGCAGGACCAGCGAGATGATGCCGACGATGTGCGACGGCAGCAGGTGGTCACGCTCGAAGCCGAAGCCGGTGACGCTGGTCGCAACCGTCGTCGCCAGGAAAAGCAAGGTCCCGCCGGCCATGCGTGCGGACCTCAGCATGCCGGCGGCGACGACCAGTCCGCTGGCAATGCCGACCAGGCTCAATGCCACGTGGATAAACGTGAACGTCGACATCCCCAGGATCATTTTCGTACCCCCCGTCATCATTCCCGCGCCAATTCTGCGGCAAAAGCCGCGGCGCCGCACGGTTGTGCGGCTTATCAACGCGATCGATTCCGGCTAAGGTACAAGGCGTACCGCCCCTGACACACGGCACAGATGCTCAGCCACGCCATCGTCCGCCCGCCATCCGCCAGCTTTGCCAACGGCCTGACCAGCGTGCATCTGGGTGCCCCCGACGTGCAAAAAGCCCTCGCCCAGCACGCCGCCTACTGTGCGGCGCTCGAACAGTGCGGCCTGTCGCTGATCCGGCTCGATCCGGCCGAGGACTTCCCCGATTCGACTTTCGTCGAGGACACCGCGATCGTCACGGCGCATTGCGCAATCATGGCCTGCCCCGGCGCGCCGAGCCGCAAGGGCGAAATCGCGCTGACCGAGCCGGCATTGGCCTTGCTGTTCGAAACCAGGCACCGGATCGTCGCACCGGGCACGGTCGACGGCGGCGACGTGTGCCAGGCCGGCAACCATTTCTTCATCGGCATTTCCGAACGTACCAATCCGGACGGCGCACGCCAGCTCGCCGCGCTGCTGGAGCCCCACGGATACAGCTCGACCTTGATCGACATCCGCCAGGTGCCGGGCATCCTGCACCTGAAGACCGGCGTCTCGTGGCTCGGCGACAACCGCATCACGCTGATCGACACGCTGGCCGGGCACGACGCCTTTCGCGGCTATGACGTCGTACGCCTGCACCCGAAGGAGAACTACGCTGCCAATTGTCTGCGCATCAACGATCACATCGTGATCGCGGCGGGATTTCCGCGCTTCGAAGCCGCCGTGCGCGAATTCGGCCATCCCGTCATTACGCTGCAGACATCCGAATTCCGCAAGATGGACGGCTCGCTGACCTGCCTTTCGCTGCGCTTCTGAAGGAAAACAAAAATGACGAGCGATCAATCCCGCCGTGACTTCATCGTTGCCGGCGGCGCACTTGCCGGGCTGGCGCTGCTGCCCGGCGCCGTGCATGCCGCGACGGCACCGGCCAGGACGTGGCCGGGCTACGCCGGCGCCATCGTGATCGATTCGTGCGGCTCGCCCGGCGGCAATTCGAACGACCCGCCGGGCTCGCCGATCAGCGCGGCCGAACTCGAGGCCGTTCACGCCACGGGCCTGACGGCGATCAACTTCACCGTCGGCAGCGTCGGCCGATACGCGCACGATTACGAGGAGACGATCCGCACGATCGCCTGGTGCGACCGCGAGATCGCCGCCCATCCGGAGACGCTCTTCAAGATCACGCGCGGCGCACAGCTCGACGAGGCCAAGCACAGCGGTCGCCTCGGCATCATCTACGGCTTCCAGGACACGACGATGTACGGCGAGAATCTCGACCGTTACGACGAGTTTCACGACTTCGGCGTGCGTATCGTCCAGCCGACCTACAACCGCCGCAACCTGATGGGCGACGGCTGCCTGGAGCCGGGCAATGCCGGCCTGAGCAAGCTCGGCCGCGACATGATCGCGCGCATGAATGACACCGGCACGCTGCTTGATCTGAGCCACTGCGGCCAGCGCACGACGCACGAAGGCATCGAGGCGTCGAAGAAACCGGTCGCGATCACGCATTCGGGCTGCGCCGCGCTGAACGACAATCCGCGCAACAAGAAGGACGAAGAACTCAAGCTGCTCGCCGACCGTGGCGGCGTGATCGGCATCTACATCATGCCGTACCTGCGCAGCAAGGGTCAGGTCATGGCCGAAGACGTAGTCACGCACATCGAATACGCGGTCAAGGTCTGTGGCGAAGATCACGTCGGCATCGGCACCGACGGCGGCACGTCGGCCGTCGACATCACGCCGGCATTCAAGAAGGAGTTCGCCGAGCAGGTTGCCGAACGGCAGAAGCGCGGCATCTCGGCACCGGGCGAGCGTGCCGATTCCTACACGTTCGCGCCGGACCTCAACACGCCGCACCGCTACGAGATCCTCGCCGCGATGCTCGCCCAGCGCGGGCACTCCAATGCGCGCATCGGCAAGATCCTTGGCGGCAATTTCGCGCGGCTGTTCCGCGAGGTGATTGCCTAGCCGTTGGGCATCTTTTCAACGGCAAGTGCGACAACCCCGAAAGACACGGAGGACACAAGAAAGAGCAAATACCTCGCACAAGGACGAAGCGATCTCTTTCCCGCGCATCGCCCGCATTTCGCTTCCTTCGTCTCCTTCGAGGTTCAATCTCCCTGGTTTTCCTGGTCAGCCCAGGCCCAGGCCAAATGCGCGGCCGAAGAACCAGATGCCGGCAACCAGTGCGATCGCGGATGAGCCGCCGATCAGGATGCCCGGGCGGTAGAAGCGCGCGTTGCGCAGCACATAGATCAGAGGCACGACGGCAAGCACGACCGCGAGCTGGCCGATCTCGACCCCGACGTTGAACCCGGCCAGCGCCAGAGCAAGGGCGGCGCGCGGAAGGCCCAGGTCGCCGAGCACGCTGGCGAAACCGAAGCCGTGCACCAGGCCGAAGCAGAACGCCAGGACCCAGCCACGTCGCGTGACAATCGGCCAGATATTGTTGAGCGAGGCGAGCAACACCGACAGCGCAATGCCGGACTCGACCAGTCGCGACGGTAGACCGATGACGTCGAGCGCCGCGAGCGTGAGAGTAATCGAGTGCGAAACGGTAAATGCCGTGACTACCGCCAGCACGCCGAGCAGCGCCGAGCGCAGCGAAGCGACCGGCTGCCACTTGCCGGAACGACGCATGAGGACCGCCGGCAGCAGCAGCGAGATCAGGAACAGCATGTGGTCGTAGCCGATCCAGATGTGATGCATGCCGTCGCCGGCAAACTGCACGAACGTGGCGAGGCGGGAGGTCTGTGCCAGGTCGAATCGCTGGAGCGCCTGGTCTGGCGACATGACGGCCGAGCGCGACGCGCCGTCGACATCGAGCCGAAGCAGCCCGCGATGGCTTGCATCCAGGTCGAACAGCAGGCGGTAGTCGACGCTCAGCTGTCGCACCGGCGCGGCGCACTGCGCGCTGAAACGCAATACCGCATAGGCACCGTCGCTGTGGTCGTCGACCAGGAGTTCGCCGGGCGTGAACCGGCACGGCGTGCCGGTGTTGCCGAGCTTCAGGCGCCCGAGCGCATAACCGAACAGGTCACTTTCGCGCGTGCGCACTTCGCGCCACGTGATCGCGCCGTCGCGATCGGCGTCGAGATTCAGCGCCAGGTCGAGGTCGCGCAAGGCGATGTCCCATTGTCCGGCGACCGTCGACTCGCCCGAGCGCGTCGACAACGTCAGGTAGCTATCGCTCGGCTTGTGCGCGGACGCGACGCCGGCAATCCCGAGCAGCAGCAATGCCGCAAGCACGCGTGTCATCGCTGCACTCCGGATTGCACGTGCTGCGCCAGCGCCTGCAGGCGCGGCGCGTCGATTCCGGTCTCGCGCAGCCAGTCGCGCGCCGGCTGCGCCGCTTCGGCATTGCCTGCCGCCAGTGCGCTTTCGAGCAGGACGCGGGCATCGGCCGGCTCGCGCTGGACGCTGAAGTTCTGCTGCGCCAGTTCGAGCGCCCGTGGCGCATCTTGTTCGACTTCGAGGGCAAAGCGCGCCTGCTCGCGCAGATGCGTACGGTCGCCGCGTTCGCGTGCCTCGGCAAAACGCTGCGCAAGCGTGTTCCTGAGAATGGCTGCATCGGCGTCGCCATCGCGCTGTGCCGCGATCGCGGCACGCAGCAAGGTCGCGTCGGCCTGCGTAGTATCGCTGCCGAGCAGCTTGCGCACCTCGCGCGGCCGGTTTTCATCGAGCAGAAAATCCGCGTAGGCAGCGCGCGTGTAGACGTCGTCGTGCGTCAGCCAAAGCGCCTCGCGGAACGCTTCCTCCGCCGCGGTGCCATCCATGTGCCGCACACGCAGTTCGGCCAGTGTCGTCCATGCCCAAGTTCGTGTGTCAGGAGATACAGCGGTCGGCTGCGTCAACGCCTGCGCGAGCAATTGTTCTGCCTCGCGCGTGCGCCCGGCCAGTGCCGCAATTGATGCCGCGCAGGTTGCGCCGACCAGGGGGTCCGAAATCGGGATCAGTTTCAGGCACGCAGCGCGTGCGGCGCGCACATTGCCCCGTACCTGCTCGATTCCGGCAAACAGCAGCCATGCGTCGGGGTCGAACTGGTCCGACTTCAGGGCCGGCTCGAGTTGCGCCAGCGCCGCATCGAATTCGTGGCGGAACTGTAGGATGCGCGCGCGCATGACCAGCAGGCGCGGTGGCGCCGGATCGGCCGTCCACCATGGGCCCAAGGATGCCTGCGCGTAACCGTAAGCGCGTGGATCGGAGTAGATCTGGCCGATCTGGATGAAGTGCCTCGCGCGGGCCAGTGCATCGTCGAGCGCGATCGTAACCGGGGGCGTGCCGGTGCCGCGCAGCTGACGCAACGCAACACTCGCCGGCGACAATCGCTCGAGCACCACGTCGTCACGGTCCGGGCGATGCGCCACGGCGAACACCGCCGGCGAACACAGTGTGACGGCGGCGAGCAACGCCGCCGCCGCGCCGGTACGCCTAGTTGCCGTGCAGCAGCGCATCGACCGCTTTCGTCGTGCTACCGGCCTTCGCGTTCGGATTTC
>DATNFS010000038.1:0-12910 GCA_035606275.1 Rudaea sp. | reverse complement strand
TTGGCAGCTCAGGCTAATTCCGCCCCACAAACACCGCCTTCGGCATCATCACGTGCACGCCCTTGTTGCGGTCGACCAGTTCGGTGATGTCGATGTCGCCCGTCACGCTGATCAGCATGTAGGCGTCGTCGCGGCTCATCTGCTTCTGTGCGACCAGCAGGTCGATCATGCCGGCAACGGCCTTGTGCGTGGCGACGGTCAGGTCGTCGTCGAAGCCCATGCTGATGTAGTACGTCGGCGTTTCGGCCCACGGGTACGGTCCGGTCTTCACGCCCTTGCGCAGCACGAAACGGATCGTTCCGACGAGTGAGGTTTCCAGTGCGGTGATGTCGACTTCGCCGTTGCCCTGGCCGGCGTGGCCGTCGCCGATCTGGAACAGCGCACCCGGGACGAACACCGGGTAGTAAACGGTCGAACCGGCGACGAGTTCCTTGTTGTCCATGTTGCCGCCGATGATCGTCGGCGGCGCGCTGTCGTACTTGCCGAATTCGGGCGGCGGCGCGACGCCCATGCTGCCAAAAAACGGATGCAGCGGGATGTCGATGCCGGGCGCGAAATGTGCGATGCGCTTGCCGACGTCGAGCGGAATGATCTTGATGCGCGCGTACGGGAAATCGTCGGTCTGGAAACCGATGCCGTAGCGGAACGCGTTGTACGCATAGGGGATGGCGAGATCGACCTTGTCGACGTGGACTTCGAGCGTGTCGCCCGGCTCCGCGTCCTGGATGTAGACCGGGCCGGTGAGGATGTGTCCGCCGGGACCGCGCTCGCTCAGCGGCACGCCGTCGAAAATTTCGCGCAGGCTGCGCTCGACGTCCTCGGGCTTGACGCCGGCTTTCTCCAATCCGGCCGGGCTGTTGGTCAGCACGGTGTGGAAGACCACGGTGTCGCCGGACCGTATGCGCAGCGCCGGCGCGCTGCTCGCATCGTAGTGGCCCCATTGCACCGTCTTCGGCGTGGCGGGAAGGTCGTAGCGCGTTGCGCCATCGTCTTTCGCCACGGTCGAAGCGGTCAGGAACAGCGATACGACGCCCAGGCCGAACCGCAGATGCGACCGGCGCCTGCTTGCGAAACAGCGGGAGGGATTCATGACCAGGACCTTGTTGCGATGGAACAGGAAGAACCGGTCAACAGGTTAATCATGCGAATGCTCGTCCTGTCATGGAAAATGGCTCGACAAACGTCACCGAATGCCTTGCGCTCGCGGCGACCAGGTCTTGATTGTCTGCGAACTCAAGTCAGCGCCTCACAACGTCGGCGATTCGTCTCCCAGCATCGCCCGCCGCACGATCCTGATCGGCGCAAATCCCTGCTGCATGAAGGCATCGTGGAATTGCTGCAGGTTGAACGCCTTGCCCTGCCTGGCTTCCAGGTCGGCGCGCAGCTTGAGGATCTGCAGCTTGCCGAGCGTGTAATACAGGTAAGTCGGGTCGGCCGTACCGCGCTTGGTTTCAACATCGCCGACTGCGCGCGACTGGTAGCCCTCGTTGACGAAGAAGTCGACGCCCTGGTCGAACGTGAATGCGCCCGTATGCAGCTTGATGCCGACGATAAAGCGCGCGTTGCGCAGCAGCGCGTCTTGCAGCTGGCCGAGCCGCAGCAACTTCTGCTGGCGCGCGTCGTTCGGATATACGGCCTGCGCAAGACCCTCGTCGAGCATCATCTGCTCGCTGTAATGCGCCCAGCCTTCGGCATTGCTCGAGCACCCGAGCAGCCTGCGCACGCGGTCGTGCACGTTCTGCATCCACAGGAACTGCACATAATGGCCCGGATAGGCCTCGTGCGTAGCGATCGCGCTGATCACGGGGTAGCTGAACTGCGCCATGAATTCGTCGACATGCTTCCTGTCCCAGGCGGCTTCCGGCAGGGTCACATTGAAGTAGGCTTCCTTCGCCACGGTTTCGTAGGGGCCCGGCGTGTCCATCGACGCGAACGTGATCGCGCGCATGAACGGCGGTGTTTCCTCCAGGATCGGCCGTACCTCGGACGGTATCGTGATGATGTGCCTGTTGTTGATGAAGGCGATCAGGCCGTCGAACGTGCCCTTGAACGTTTCGAGCAGCTTGTCCGGAGCAGGGTGGTCCGCGGCCATCTCCGCCAGCACTTCCTTCGCCGACTTGCCCGGTTCGAGCTCCTTGGCAACGCGTGCGAACTCCGCCTGGTTGCGACGCATGTTTTCGGTGTCGATCTCGAGCAGGCGATCGAGCGGCGTATCGACCATTTCGTCGAACGCGAGCTTCTTGCGGTAGGTCTCGGCACCGAGGCGGAAGTCGCCATCGGATTGCGCGAGCAGCGTCTTTTTGAGCCAGGCCCGGTAGTTCTTCAGCGCCTTGACGACAGCGGCGTTGGCCCTGGCGAACGCATCGTTCAGCGCCTTGCCCTTGACCTCGGAAAATGCGGCCGGCACGTCCCTGGCAAAGAAATCCGTCGAACCCGGCAGCTGCTGCAGCGCAATCTGCGTGTAGATCTTCGGTGGATGCGCAAGGTTCGCGCGCGCCTGCTGCAGCACGCCGGGCATGAGTTTTTCACGCGCGATCAGGTCGCGCAGGCGATCTTCCGGCGATGCGAACTTGCGCTCCAAGATCGAGAACGCGCTGTTGGTGATGCCGCTCGAATAGGTGTCGGGATTCTTCTGCCACGGCTTGATCGTCTCGAGGGTCAGCAGCGTGCCGCGGATATAGTTGAGCACGAGTTCGCGGTCGCCGCGCGTCTGTTCATCGAGCGTCTTCACATCGACCGCTTCGACGCGGTGCAGGTAGTCCTTGAGCGTCGCGATCTGGCGATCGATCGCCGCACGGCTGAAATCCTCGAGCCGGGTGTCGTAGTCGTGGATGCCGCTGAGCGTCGCCGTCGTCGGGTTTGTCGGGAAGTAGTAGTGATCGAAGAATTCGTCAGCCAGGCGCATGAACGCGGCGTTGGCGTCGCCGCCCGGCACTTCCGCGCAGGCTGCGCCGGAAACCAGCAGGAGCGCGAAGCCCGTGAGACAAAACAACAGGGTGCGGAACATGTAGGGTCCTCGGGATTGTTTCCGGATGTCGGCACCCACTATCGCATACTCGAAGCGATGGCTTGTGCCGCACGACGGAGCGGCGGTTCCAGCGACGGTTGTCGGAGACTGTGTCGGTGCGGGTGTTGCTACGGCGAGTCGAACGTGCTGTAAAAAATCGACGTCATGTCGAACGCGCCGATCGTGCACGGCGTGCTGCGCGCAAACCCGCGCTGGTCGACGCCTGTCGGCGGAATTGTCGGACTGCCGGCGTTTCCCGAGCAGTCGCCGCCGGCGCGTGCGGGGCTGTCGGGGCGCAGGGCGATTGTCCTCGTTGGACCGCCGTTGCCGGCGAGGAGGGCGGGATCCAGAAGAGGGTCGACATCGAGCCGGTCGCCGGTCTGGGCGCTCCAGTTCGAAGCGGTCGTGTCGTCGACGAGGTTGTAACCCAGCGACGTGATGTTGCCGGCGCCGCTCAGGAAATCCGGTCCGTTCGGCGCGCTGTTGCCGGCGAAGATGCTGCTGATGACGGTGAGTGTGCCGGGGACGTACATCGCGCCGCCATTGTTGTCGGCCGTATTGCCGGCAAATGTCGAGTTCGCCACGACCGTGCTGCCGCCCGAATAGATCGCGCCGCTGGTCGTGCCGCTGTGGTTGCCGCTGAACGTGGAGTTCAGCACGAGCAGGGTGCCGTCGTTGTCGATGGCCCCGCCGAAGATCGTCGCGTTGTTGCCGGTGAACGTGCACGAGTCGATCGTGACGTTGCCGTTGCTGTTGTACAGTCCCCCGCCGGCCGAGTTGCCGAGCCCATGCTGGATCGTGAGCCGGCGCAGCACGATCGTCGCACCGCCATCGACGTAGAACACCACGTACTTGCCGGCGCCATCGATCGTCACGCCGTTCGGCGAACCATCGATCGTGAGACTCGTCGACAGGTTCGGCAATGGCAGGCTGCCGAGCGTGATGGTTTGTCCCTGCACCGACGGCGCGAAGAAAATGTGGTCGCCGCTCGCCGCCGCGGTGATCGCCGCGTCGAGCGTGCAATCGGCATCGCTCATCGAATCGACCGTGCACATGCCGCCGCTGCCCGTGCTGGTCACCGTGAAGTAGGGGCCGGATGCCAGCGCAGGCGCTGCGCAACATGCCAGGAGAGCGAGCGTGATCGCGTCGCGCGGTAAAATCCGATTCATGAGGTCGCCGATTTGCAGTTCATGCAGCCGTAAAGTATGGCAAAACTCAGGCGAAATTTGCCAGATGCTGCGAGTCGCGCGGTTCCTTGCGGCAACCTGACAATGATCGAGTGTTTCGCTGCGGCGCGGCGCGCAATCGCGGCGACGTTCAGGCCGGGCAGCAAATTGCGGGCGGGCGGTCGACCCCAAGTGCAGGGCTTGTGAGCACCGGAAGCCGGGCTGCACGGTGTCGATTTCGCGTCGTCTCGTTCGTCGGAATGGTTGAGGGCGACACGCCGGCACCGTCCGGCGCCATTCATTCAATCCAGCAGGAGAGACCAGCAATGCGATTTCTTTCGATGATCCGGGTTCAGGAAAACACCGGCAAGCAGCCCAGCGAACGGCTGATGACCCAGATGGGAAAGTTGATGGGCGAGATGACCAGCGCCGGCAAGCTGCTCGATACCGCGGGCCTGGCGCCGACTGCGCAGAGCAAGCGCGTTCGCCTGCGTGGCGGCAAGATCAGCACGGTCGACGGGCCGTTCACCGAGACCAAGGAAGTCGTCGGCGGTTACGCGATGCTCAAGGCGGACTCGCTGGACGAGGCGGTTTCACTGACCGAGCGCTTCGTCCAATTGCATGTGGAAGACGGCTGGGAGATCGACTGCGAAGTGCGCCAGGTGTTCGAGCCGGATATTGGCTAGCCCGCAGCGGCAGGCCGGCCTGCAAAGCCTGGCGCGCGGATGGGTTGAGCGCGGCGGCACTCGACAACGAAGCTCGTCACGGCATCGACTTTTTTTTGGGCAGCGCGGTATTGGTTGGGTTTCGCTTCGTTCAACCCAGCCTACAATAGGCGCATGACCGATTCCGAGAGTAGTCGTGCACGCTGCACAAACTGCGGCGCGAGTCTGGTCGGTGAGTACTGTCACGTCTGCGGCCAGAAGCGCTTCGTCGAGAGCGATCGCCGCTTCGGTCATCTGCTGCATCAATTTGTCGGCAGCTTGACCGATCTCGACGGGCGCGTCTGGCGTACCGTGCGCGCGTTGCTGTTCCAGCCGGGCCTGTTGTCGCGTGAATACTTCGAAGGGCGGCGCGCGCGCTGGCTGGCGCCGGTGTCGTTGTTCCTCGCGGTCAGCGTGATCTACTTCGTCGCTCCGCTGCGCGGTGGCGACCTGACGCTGCAGTTCAACCAACAGGTGGCTCCGGAAATCCGCGCGCAGGCCGTGGGGCCGGACGAGACGCTGAGCGAAACCCAGCGCAGCGCGACCGGACAGTGGTATTCGCGTTACACGGTGCGCTGGATCGAGCGCCGTGTCGCAAGGCGCGACGCAGCGCTGCGCGCGGCTTCGAACGGCACGACGGGTTACAGCATGCGCGACTATCGCATCGCCTACGATGCGAAGGGCGACGACATCAGCAAGGCGCTGGTCGTGCTGCACGTCCCGTTCGCGGCGCTGGCGCTGCTGCTGATGTTCTGGCGCCAGCGTCACTACTACGCCGAGCATTTCGTGTTCGCGCTGCATTACCTGGCGTTCTGGATGATTGCCTTGCAGGTCGTTGCCCAGTCGATCAACCTGCTGCACGGGCTGCCGGCCGGATGGGCACCGCCCCTGGCGTTCTACGACTGGGTCATGCGCGCACTGCTCGCGGTCTACGCTGTGCTGGCGCTGCGGCGCGCGTACTCGACAGGCTGGCTGGGCGCGACGATCACGGCGACCGGCCTGATCGCGTCGATCGTCCTGGTCAACCTGTATCTGTATCGTGCCGCGCAGTTCGTCATCACGTTTGCGCTGACCTGAAGGTTCTTTTTTTTCGTGCCGATATGAAGTTGCATCCGCTCGATAATCCGGTCTGGTCGTCGCTGACGAGCCGTCACGCCGCGCTTGCGCGCCGCACCGTGCATGCGGCGCGCTATCCGGCCGAGGTCGCGCCGTTCGCCGCGGTCGCTGCGTTCGACGCGGATGCCGCCGAGCAACTGGCGACGTTGATGCAGAAGGGCGAAACCGTTCTGTTCGTCGGTCCCTCGCCGCCGTTTGCTGCCGGCTGGCGCGTCGAGCCGCTCGAACACATCGCGCAGATGACCTGCGGCAGCCGGCTTCCCGTACCAGACGGGCCTGAGGTGATCGCTTTGGGCGCTGTGCACACGGCCGACGTGCTGGATCTCACATCGCGCGTCTACCCGCATTATTTCCGGCCGCGAACGGTCGACATGGGCCGCTACTTCGGCATCTACGATGGTGCCAGGCTGGCTGCAATCACCGGGGAACGCATGCGCCTCGACGGGCATGTGGAGCTGAGCGCGATCTGCACCGATCCGGGCTATGCGGGACGCGGCTATGCGCAGCGGCTGGTCGCGCTTCTGACGAACGACATTCTCGAACGCGGCGACCTGCCGTTCCTGCACGTGAGCCATCGCAACGTGCGCGCGAAGGGGCTGTACGAGCATCTGGGATTTCGCTGGCGTGCGGATATCGCGTTGCTGTCGGCGCGGCGCGAAGCGTGACGGTATGACTGCAAGCCTGGCGGATATTGTTCGCGCCGCGGCCCACGCCCTGCATTTCTGGGTCGTGGGACAGTCGCCGCGCGCCGCCCGGCGCAAGAGGGCAGGCGCCGCCAGCGCCTGCTGGCCGGGGTCACCATCCCACCTCTTCCCGTCCAGGGGGAGAGGCCTGAGAGCGATCATTGCGCCTGTAAAGTAGTTCCCGGAACGACACACTAGGGCAGCGTGACGTACTGTCCAAGGAAGTCGCGCGCGCTCGCCGTGTCCATGCGGTAGTCCTTGTCCTGCGATTTGCATTGCGAGTCGCCGGTGATCGTCGTCGCCGCGACGATGTCGGTTTCGACGCCGTTCAGATGGATGAAGTGCGGCCCGCCGGAATCGCCATAGCAGGTGCCGCCGCTGTCGTTCGAGCCGGTCGGCAGCATGTCGAAGACCGCCCATGCAGCCGACAGCGAACGGAAACTCTGGTCGACCGTTTCGCGTGCGACATTGTCGAGGATGCCCTGGCCACCCTTCTTGATCGAATCGCGCGTCGTGCCGTAGCCGACGGTTGTGAAACGGGTCGAGTTGAGCGAATGATCGGCCTTCATCGCGTCGAGCAGGCCGGCCGTCGGCAGATGGGCCGGCGTGATGGGCGGAACCTGATCGAGCACGATCACGGCGACATCGTGCAGATCGTCGTTGCCGCCGCTGCCGTAGAGCGGGTTGGTGTACGGCGTGCCGGTGTAGAACGTGCCGGTCAGGCCGGTCGTGTCGATGACCGGATCGAACGTGACCGAGAACACGGCACCCGGATTGTCGGCCAGGAAAGTGTCGACGGGCTGCGTGCAGTGGCTCGCCGTCAGAAATACCTGCGGCGCGATCAGCGTTCCGGAACACCACTGGAAAACACCTTCGCCCGGGATGTTGACGACCATCGATCCGACGAACGGATGCGAGGTGCCGTCCGGAACGCCGAAGGTGATGGCCGCGGCTGGTGTTGCGGCAGCCATCAGCAGGAGGCCGGCGGTGCGGCGGAATGAGCGGCGGGAAACGTGCGATAGGGTCATGATTCCTCCTTGTGCGTCGAGCCGTTCGGTGCTCGACAGGGAATGGCTCGTCGACGTGCGCCAGGGTTCGCGCGCGTGCCGATTTTGCCAAGCCGATGCTAGCGCAACAATCGTTAAGGCGTGGGCGTGCGCCGGTTTGGCGCTGCTGAATGCTTTCTCGCCGCACTGGAGGGATGGCGGTTCAGAGCCTCTCCGATGCGACTGCCGGTGCCAGTGGGGCACCGGATGGCCCGGCCATGCGCCGAACCTGCACGCATGCGCGGGCACGGCGCCATTTGCGCGCACGGGCAATCGGTGGAATGCTTGGGTCACGGGCAGCGCGCCTTTGCTTTTGGAGACCGGGATGAAGCTTGGACGAAACACGATACTCGCCGCAGCGATGCTGGCCTGCGTGCCTGCGTTGGCCCAGACCGATGCACCATCCACGCCCCGCAACACGACGGTGTTCAAGTGCACCGGGGCTGACGGAAGCGTGATTTTTTCCGAATCGCCGTGCTCGCCGGATCCAAGCAAGGTGCAAGAGGTGGATACATCCCGAGCGCTGCTTACCGGCAGCGGCGGCAGCCAGGGCGAGGTCGGCGCGGGGCTTGCCGACGATGAGTGTCGCCGCCTCGCGCGCAGGTCGGCTTTCGCCACGGTCGATACGGACATCGAAACATCCAATCGCCACATCGCCGACTACAAGCAGCGTCAGAGCCAGCTTGCCGAGCAGAAGGTGTATGCGTCGGACGGGTCGGGCCAGGTGCTCAGCGATCCTGCCGCCCCGCAGGCCATCGCCGAGCTCGATGCATCGATCGCAAAGGAGCAGGAATTCCAGAAGAAGGCCAGGGCGAATGCCGAGATCGCGTATCAGAATGCGGCCAAAAGCTGCGATGCGCTGGCGGCAAAGAAATCGCAGGACGCGCAGCAATAACGGATGGTGCGGATGCGGCCGGGGCAGGCAGCCGCGCGCGTTGCTGCACGGCGCGGCGCGCGCAACGCGGCTTGCCGTGAAGTCAGGCGGCCGCGGGAGCGGCGGCAGTGCCCATGCGCTGCTGCAACTGACGGCGCAACAGCCACAGGCTGAACAGCGCCTGCAATGCAACGCTCGCCATCGAAACGATCCACACCTCGTGCAGCTCGAAACCGGCCTGGTGCGACAGCCAGACCACCGGAACGGCAAAAGTCACCAGGCGCGAGGCGCTGCTGATCAGCGACGGTACCGTGTTGCCGAGCGCCTGGAACATGCCCGAGCACGTGAAGACGATGCCGGAAGCGACGAAATTCCATGAAATGTAGCGCAGGAATTCGGCCGCGACAGCGACCACTGCGGCGTCGTGCGTGAAGGCCAGCGCGAACCATTCGGGTTTTATCTGGCACAGCAGGGTCAGCGCGAGCATCAGCACGCCGCCGATCAGCGCCGCCGACTTGAATGTCGCACGGACGCGCTCGAACAATCCGGCGCCGACATTCTGGCCGGCGACCGGCGCTGCGGCGAAAGCGATCGCCATGGCGGGCAGGAAGATCGCCTGCATGATGCGGCCGCCGATGCCGAAGCCGGCTTGCGCGGACGCGCCGAAATCGCGGATCACGCCGTAGATCACGGCCATGTAGATGAACATCAGCGCGAACTCGCCACCGGCCGGCAGGCCGATGCGCAGGATCCTGCCCCAGGTGTGCAGGCGCGGCGCCCACTGCGCCGGATGGAAAGCGACGACTTTTTCCAGTTTCGCGAAATACACCGCGAGCACGACGACGCCGAGCGCCAGCGAAATCGACGTGGCCAGCCCGGCGCCGGCAACGCCGAGCGGATGGCCCGAGCCCCAGCCGGCGATCAGCACCGGCGCGAGCACGGCATTCAGGATGACCGTAACCATCTGCACGAGCATCGTCGGCTTGGCGATGCCGGTCCCGCGCAGCGCCGAACCCATCGCGATCAACGCGAATTGAAGGGCGAGGCCGGGCAGATACCAGTTCAGATAGTCGATGCCGGCTTGCTGGACATCGGCGTCGGCCCCGAGCGTGCGCATGAACGGGCCGATGAAGACATAGCCTCCCGCGAGGGTCAGCAACGCACACACGGTCGCGATCGAGAGGCTCTGGTTGAAGACGAGGTTGGCATCGGCGACGTCCTTGCGTCCGATCGCCTGCGAGATCAGCGCAACGGTACCGACGCCGAGCACCTGCGTCAGTGCCATGACCACGAACGTCAGGTTGCCGGCCGCGCCGACGCCGGCGATTGCCGCACCGCCGATGCGCGCGACGAAGTACAGGTCGATGAGAAAGTACAGCGTCTGGAACAGCATCCCGACCGCGATCGGAATCGCAAGCTTTATGATGTGCTGGGTGATCGAACCCTGGGTGAGATCCTGCATGGCACGCTCCGGCGGCTTCTCACACTACGTTATCACGCGCACCGCGCTGCCGTTATTGGCACAGAGCAGTCGCGGCGCATGACAGTTGTCACACGATGTGATCTTGCCGCGACTTTCGGCGCGAAAGCGATCCTGGCTCGCAACGTTCGATGCACTTCGGCGCCTCGCGGCCGCTCCCAACCCGAATCGCGCTGGCGTAATATCTGGCGATGATCGATGCCTGCGAAATCCGCCTGGCGCGCCTGGAAGAAGCCGAACGCATCGCCGTCATGTCGCGCGATTTCATCGAGCACGGGCTGGGCTGGGGCTGGGATGCGCCGCGCGTTGCCCGTCGAATCCGTCATCGCAACACCAATGTCGTCGTCGCGCAGTCGGGTACCGATGTCGTCGGTTTCGGCGTGATGGAATACCACGAAGTCGATGCGCATCTGCTGCTGTTCGGGGTCGAGCCGATCCATCGCAACCGCGGCATCGGTTCGAGCCTGCTCAACTGGCTCGAAACGACGGCAACAACCGCTGGTATCGAATTGATTTTCCTGGAAGCCAGGGCCTCGAATGGCGCTGCGCGCGCTTTTTATCGAGCGCGTGGCTATCGCGAGTTGGCAACTCTCTGGCGCTACTACTCGGGCCGCGAAGACGCGGTGCGGATCGGCAAGGACCTCGCAATCGCGGCAACGCCATGAGGCCATTGCCTGCAACCGATGCGGCAATCGGCGGACCAGAATCGGAGCCTGGCTTCGGAGGCACGAATGCAACGAATGAACGTGATGACGATGGCGCTCGTGCTGGCGGCGTGTGGCCGGTTCGCGGGCGCGGCGTCCGGCGACGAGCAGGAGATCCGGCGCGTCGAAGCGGTATTGTGCAAGGCGTTCGAGTCGGGCGACGCCGCGACGCTGCGCCGGCACATGGATGCGACGTTCACGCAGACCAACCCGCGCGGCGAGGTGACCGACTTCGAACAGAATGTCGCTGAGGTAGCAAGGCGCGAACCGCATTACGAGGTGTTCCGTAATCACGAGCAGAAGATCCGCCTGTATGGCGACTCCGCCATCATCCTCGGCATCACCACGGTCAAGGGTACGGCGGAAGGAAAGCCGTTCGAGGCGGACTTCCGGTACACCGATACGTGGATCCGCCGCGACGGTCACTGGAAGATCGCGGCGAGCCATGCGAGCCGGCTGGCGAGATGAATGTCGTCCACGCGAACTCCTTCCGCTTCGAGGGTGAGTGCAGGCGGGTGGTGTATTTCCTCGAGCGGTGCTCTCCACCCGTGGTTGCTGGTCCACGCCTCGCCTGGCGAACCAGGCTCTCCGTGCATACTGCTTCGCGCGTTCAGCGTGCAGGAGCCGGTAGCTCGCTAGCGCGCGGCTTCTATCCCCGGGAAGGGTTTGGGCGCGCTTTCAGAGTTCGACGATCGTCTTGAAGCCGCCCCAGAACATGCGCATGCCGTCGAACGGCTGCTTCTTCGGGTTCATCATGTCGCGCAGTCGCGGATCGGTCATGACCTTCTTCATCACGCGATCGCGCGCTGTGCGGTTTTTGTAGACAACCCACGAGAACACGACGACTTCGTTCGGCTTGAGATTGACCGCCTGCGGGAACGACGTGACCTTGCCCGGCTTCACGTCATCGGCGACGCATTCGACGTATTCGATTGCGCCGTGTTCGCGCCAGACCTTGCCGGCCTTGCGCGACATGCGCTTGTAGGCGGCGAGCTTTCTCTTCGGCACCGGTACCACGAAACCATCGACGTATTTCATGAATCCTCCGTTGAGTGGCGGTCAGGTCACACATTCGACCCGGATTTTCCGGGAAGTTCCCTCCGGGATTCCGTGATCGCGATGGTCGCGAACACGCGGACAGCGATACCGCGCGCGACGGGGGCGAGACATGCACGCGATGCATTCACTTGCCGAGCCGATCGATCAGTGCCATCGCGGCAGCAGGATTGCGCTCCTTTGCAGCGCTGATGAAGTAAAGGTAGACATCGCGTGCCGGCGCCGGAGTGGTCGCGGCAGTTTCGACGTACGGCAGGTCGGCGGGCTGTTCGCCGCGCGCCCATCCTTTGGCGCGCTCGGCCCACGCATCCAGCGCGGCAGCCGCATAGCCGGTTGCGAGCGATGACTCGCTGCGCATCAGGCGCGCGTAGACGAAATCGCCGGTCAGGTCGGCGAACGACGGATAATCGGTCGAGTCGGTGAATACGGTCGGCATGCGGCGCTCGCGCATCATCGCAATGTACTCGGCGCACATGAAGCTTTCGTGCCGCACTTCGAGTACATGCCGCAGGGCATGGCCATTCAGCTCGTGCGGCAACAGGTCGATGAAGGCGGCAAAATAGTCGCGTGCGAACGCCCGGTTCGAGGCAAACTGCCACGAGATCGGTCCGAGGCGGTCGCCGAGTTCGGCGAGCCCCGCGAACACGAACCGCTTGATCGCCTTGGCCGCGTTTTCCAGCGAGGTCGTCTGCGTCGCGAAACCCGGTGCCTTCAGCGAGAAAACGAAACCGTCCGGCGTCTGAGCGCGCCAGTTCGCGTACGTGGCAGCCGTTTGCGGTCGATAGAACGTGCTGTTGACTTCGATCGCGGTGAGCTTTCCGCTCGCGTACTCGAGTTCGCGCTTTTGCGGCCACTTCTGCGGGTAGAAGTTGTTGCGCCACGGCGCGAAGTTCCAGCCGCCGATGCCGACGCGTATCTGTCCCGAAGCACTGTGCTGATTTGCCTTTGAGCGGGATGTCATTGGTCAACCTGACTTCGGGCTGGGCTCATGCGATTTTTAGTGTGGATGGTGTTGCCATGCAACGCTGATCCGGGAACGTCTCCGCGATTCGGCTGGGCGATCAGGCGTGCTTC
>DATNFS010000037.1:0-7672 GCA_035606275.1 Rudaea sp. | reverse complement strand
CGCCTGCTGCTGGTGCCGGCGTCGCTGTGGCTGCTCGACGAGCCGTATGCCAATCTCGATCGCGACGGCATCGAACTGGTCAATCGCGTGCTCGATGCGCACGCGCGCCGCGGCGGCGCGGCCCTGATCACGTCGCACGGCGCCTATGCCTATACGTCGGGCACCCCGCGGCGCATCGCGCTCAGGAACGAGGGCGCGCAGACCGGCCACCCCGGCCCCCAGCGCGTGCTCGCCCCATGAAACCCGGAACGACTTCCGCCGCCTGCGCCGCGCTGCTCGGTCGCGACCTCGCGCTGGTCTGGCGCCGCCGCGGCGACGCGCTCAATCCGCTGCTGTTTGCGGTCATCGTCGTCGCGCTGTTCCCGTTCGCCCTCGGACCGGAGACCAGCATGCTGGCGCGCATCGCCGCCGGCACGATCTTCGTCGCGGTGCTGCTGGCAGGATTGCTGTCGCTCGACAGCCTGTTTCGCAGCGATCTGGAAGACGGCTCGCTCGAACAACTGGTCATGTCGCCGCACCCGCTCGCCTTGCTGCTGGGCTGCAAGATCGTCGTGCACTGGCTGACCACGGCGCTGCCGCTGATCGCGATCGCGCCGCTGCTGGCGCAACTGCTGCATCTGCCAGACGCGGTGCTGCCGATCCTGCTCGCGGCGCTGGCGCTGGCCACGCCGCTGCTCAGCCTGGTCGGCGCGGTCTGCGTCGCGCTGACGATCGGCATGCGCCGATCCGGCATGCTGCTGACCCTGCTGGTGTTGCCGCTGATCGTGCCGGTGCTGATCTTCGGCGCCGGCGCCTGCAACGCGGCGCAATTGGGCTTGCCGACCTCGGCGCCGCTGCTGTGGCTGGCAGCATGGCTGGTCCTGGCCGTCGTGCTGGCGCCGCTGGCGGCCGCGGCCGCGCTGAGGATCTCGCTGACCTGAAAGCCGCGCAGTCGCACGACCGCCCGGCACGACGAAACTGTTGATCTGGATCAATTGCGCCGGTCGCGCACCGCGCATGACCCTGAAGAGTCGCGCCAAAACAGTTAACATCCACCCTGCTCGTCTCGTGGTGCCGTCCCGATGCCGTCATCTTTCCAGTTCTGCTGAGCGATGAATCCGCTGCTCCTGTGGTTCCACAAATTCGGCTCGCCGCCGTACTTCTACCGGGTCGCGGGCCGGATGCTGCCGTGGCTGTACGCGTTCGCGTTCGCAAGCGCCGCGGTCGGCCTGTATGGCGGCCTGGCAATGGCGCCGGCCGACTACCAGCAGGGCGAGTCGTTCCGCATGATCTACGTGCACGTGCCGTGCGCGTGGATGAGCCTGTTCGCCTATCTGTTCATGGCTGTCAACGGATTCGTCGCGCTGGTCTGGCGCATCAAGTTGTCCGAGACGCTGGCGATGGCGAGCGCACCGGTCGGCGCGGCCTTCACGTTCATCACGCTGGTCACCGGATCGCTCTGGGGCAAGCCGATGTGGGGCACGTGGTGGACCTGGGATGCACGCCTGACGTCGGAACTGGTGCTGCTGTTCCTGTATTTCGGCGTAATCGGCCTCTATCACGCAATCGAGGACACGCGCCAGGCCGCGCGCGCCGCGGCATTCCTGGCGCTGGTCGGCGTCGTCAACCTGCCGATCGTGCACTACTCGGTCACCTGGTGGAACACGCTGCACCAGGCGCAGACCGTCAGCCTGCTCGGCCAATCGAAGATCTCCGCCGACATGCTCTGGCCGCTGCTGACGCTGGCGGCGGCGACCCACGCATATTTTTTCGCCAGCGTGCTGGCGCGCTCGCGCACGGCGCTGCTCACGCTCGAGTCGGGCAAGGACTGGGTGCGCGCGCTGGCGCTGCCGGAAGCGGTGTCCGCCCATGTCTGAATTTTTCGCGATGGGAGGCTACGGCGGCTACGTCTGGACCGCCTATGCCGTGTTCTTCGTCGTGCTCGCGCTCGACGCGGTCGCGCCGTGGTGGGAGCGCCGGCGCGTGTTGCGCGAACTGCGCAGCCGCATGCAGCGCCAGGCAGCGAGGAAATCCGCATGACGCCGACACGCAAGCGCCGCCTGATCGCGGTCGCGCTGATCCTGCTCGCCGTCGGCGTGGCGGCCGCGCTGACGATCACGGCGCTCAGCCGGAACATGACGTACCTGTTCTCGCCGAGCGAAGTGCTGGCCGGCAACGCGCCGACCGGCGCCGCATTCCGCCTCGGCGGCGTGGTGCTGGAACATTCGCTGAAGCGCGACCCGGCGTCGCTCAAGGCGACATTCGTCGTGACCGACCGCTTTCATGACATGCCGGTCGAATATACCGGCATCCTGCCCGACCTGTTCCGCGAAGGGCAGAGCATCGTCGCAACCGGCAGCATGGACGGCACGCACTTCACGGCCCGCGAAGTGCTGGCCAAGCATGACGAAACCTACATGCCCAGGGAGGTTGCCGATGCCATCGCGAAAGCCAAGGCGGCCGGTGTCAGCGAACCCAAGCCCGGCGGGCAGCCCTGACCGCGCCGTCGGCGCGCACGACCCCGACGAACTGAACAGCCACTGACCATGCCTGCCCCGCAATTGACACAAGTCAAAAAGCATCTTCATCGGCTGCCGTGTTGCGCGTAAACTTCGGCTTCGAGGGCAAACCGTCTTTTCGGAGCTGCCGCGCCGGCGGGCATTGCCGGACCAGCCCAATCACTTCCATCGGCCAGCAGAGGTATACTTATGAACAAGGATAAATCTTCCTCCGGGCAGCAACTGGACAGCAGCCGTCGCCGCTTCTTCGCCACGGCCGGCGGCGCAATCGGCGTCGCCGTGCTCGCCAACGCGATTCCGTCGATCACGCAGGCGGCCGACCTGCCGCACCTGACCACCGACGATCCGACCGCGAAGGCGCTCAACTACACCGAAGACAACACCAAGGCCGGAGCGCCGCACCAGGCCGGCCAGGAATGCTCGAACTGCAATTTCTACCAGGGTGCCGCCGCCGGCTACGGCCCGTGCCAGTTGTTCGTCGGCAAGGCCGTGAACGCCAAGGGCTGGTGCTCCGGTTACGCGAAGAAGGCCTGAGCAATCGTCGCCCGCCGCATGGCCCGCGAACGAACTCGCGGGCCATGCGCGAGGTGCACGCGGGTCGCCCCACCCCGTCGTCTCAAGTAAGCTAGCCGTTCCCTCGGGCCGCTGCGGCCCGGCTGCCGTGCGCGCATGATTCCCGAACTCGGTCAATTCGCCCTGATCCTCGCCCTGCTGCTGGCCTGCGTGCAGTGCGTGCTGCCGATGATTGGCGCATCCCGCGGCAACCGTGCCCTGATCGCCGTGGCGCGACCGGCCGTCGCCGGCCAGGCCGTGTTCATCGCGCTGGCGTTCGGCCTGCTTACCTACGCCTTCGTCACGCAGGATTTCTCGGTTACCTACGTCGCGCAGAACTCGAACCTCGCGCTGCCGTGGTACTACCGTTTTTCCGCGGTCTGGGGCGCGCACGAAGGATCGCTGCTGCTGTGGCTGCTGATCCTCAACGTCTGGTCGGTTGCCGTCGCCGCCTGCAGCCGCAAGCTGCCCGACGTGCTGATCGCGCGCGTGCTCGGCGTGCTCGGCTTCATCGCATTCGGATTCCTGCTGTTCACGATCCTCACCTCCAATCCGTTCGCACGCCACCTGCCGGGCCTGGCCGACGGCAACGACCTCAATCCGATCCTGCAGGATCCCGGGCTGATCATGCATCCGCCGATGCTGTACACCGGCTACGTCGGCTTTTCGGTCGCGTTCGCATTCGCCATCGCGGCATTGCTCGGCGGCGAGCTCGATGTCACGTGGGTGCGCTGGGCGCGGCCCTGGACCAACGTCGCCTGGGCATTCCTCACGTTCGGCATCGCGCTCGGCAGCTGGTGGGCGTACTACGTGCTCGGCTGGGGCGGCTGGTGGTTCTGGGATCCGGTCGAGAACGCATCGTTCATGCCCTGGCTGGTCGGCACTGCGCTGATCCACTCACAGGCCGTGACCGAGAAGCGCGGCAGCTTCCGCGCGTGGACGCTGCTGTTGTCGATCTTCGCGTTCTCGCTGTCGCTGCTCGGCACGTTCCTCGTGCGCTCCGGCGTGTTGACCAGCGTGCACGCCTTCGCTTCGGACCCCAAGCGCGGCTTGTTCATCCTCGCGTTCCTCGGCGTCGTGGTCGGCGGCTCGCTGCTGATCCACGCGCTGCGCGCGCCGAAGGTCGCCGGCGGCAAACCGTTTCGCCTGCTGTCGCGCGAGACGCTGCTGCTGATCAACAACCTGTTGTTCACCTGCGCCGCCGCAATGGTGCTGCTCGGCACGCTCTATCCGCTGATCGGCGACGCCCTCGGCGTCGGTCGCATCTCGGTCGGCCCGCCCTACTTCGGCTTCATGTTCGTGCTGCTGATGGCGCCGGTCATGCTGCTGATTCCGTTCGGGCCGTTCGTCCGCTGGCAGTCGGGCGACTTCAAGGCCGCGCTCGCGCGCTTGCGGCCGGCGCTGCTGGCGATACCGGTCGCGCTGCTGCTGGCCTATTTCGTCGGCCAGAGCGATACGTCGCCCTTCGGCAAGTCGTACTGGGGGGCAGCCGCGTCGATCTGGGTCGGTGCCGGAATCGTCCTGTATGCACTCATGCGCTGGCGCACCGCGCCGCGCGGCAAGCGCTACACGCCGGAAATGCTCGGCATGATTCTCGCGCACTTCGGCGTGGCGCTGTTCGTCGCGGGCGTGCTGATCACCGAAGGCACCAGCGTGGAAAGCGACCTGCGCCTCGCCCGTGACGAAACCAGGAGCATCGCCGGCCTGGATTTCCACTTCCGCGGCGTCGAGCATGCGCAGGGCCCGAACTACTCCGCCGACCAGGGCACGATCGAGGTATCGCGCAACGGCATCGCGGTCGCGACGCTGCATCCGCAGAAGCGCCAGTACGGCGGCGGCGGCCAGATCCAGACCAAGTCGGACATCGATCCGGGGTTGTTCCGCGACGTGTATGTCGCGCTCGGCGAACCGTTGCAGGATGGTGCATGGGCCGTGCGCATCTACGTCAAGCCGTTCGTGCGCTGGATCTGGCTCGGCGCGCTGTTCATGATGTTCGGCGGGCTCGTGGCGGCGACGGATCGGCGCTTTCGCGTGGTACCCGCGCGCGCCGACGCGGCGCCCGCCCCGCGTCCAGCGGCGGAACCACGCCTTCCCCACCCGGTCATGCCCATGAAGGGGAAGGCTTGATGTCGCTCCCCGCCGGCGGGGCGAACGCATGATCCGGCGCCTGTTGCCGCTCGCGTTGTTCCTCGCGCTGGTCGGCCTGCTCGGGTTCGGCATCTGGTGGAACGAGCATCACGAGATGACCGAGGTGCCGAGCCCACTGATCGGCAAGGCGGCGCCGCCGTTCACTCTTCCACTTTTATACGAGCCGGACAAGACGGTCAGCAGCAAGGATCTGCTGGGACGGCCGTACCTGCTGAACGTGTTCGGCAGCTGGTGTCCCACCTGCCAGTACGAGCATCCGATCCTGACCGGCCAGGTCAAGCCGCTCGGCATCAAGCTCGTCGGCCTCGACTGGAAGGACGATCCCGAAGACGCCAAGCGCTGGATCGCCCAGTTCGGCAATCCGTACGACCTGCTGATCACCGACCGCGACGGCCGCGCGGGTATCGACTTCGGCGTATACATGGCGCCCGAGACGTTCCTGATCGATGCCCAGGGCATCGTCCGCTACAAGCGCATCGGCATGTTCACGCCCGAGAACATCCGCGACGAGCTGCTGCCGAAGATCGCCGAGCTGACCGGCGCGAGCGCGAAGAAGGCTTCGCCATGAGCTTGAGAGTGTCACCTGACTCTCCCTTCCCCCGCTTGCGGGGGAAGGTGCCGCAGGCGGATGGGGGCATCGGGCGGAGCGGCCCCCTTCCGCCCTTCGGGCACCTTCCCCCGTTGCACGGGGGAAGGAAAGATTGCGGATACCCCCGGTGCAGAATGGCTCGCGGCGATCTGCTTCGAAAGGTGGCTGTCGTCATCGCGCTGGTCGGAATGCTCATCACGCCCTTCGCCTTCGCCATCGATCCGCTGCCGTTCAAGGATCGCGCCGAGGAAGTGCGCTTCCAGAACCTGACGAAGCAACTGCGCTGCCTGGTCTGCCAGAACCAGGACCTGGCCGATTCGGACGCCGATCTGGCCAAAGACCTGCGCAAGCAGGTATTCGACATGATGCAGAGCGGCAAGAGCGACGCCGAGATCAAGCAGTACCTGGTGGCGCGCTACAACGATTTCGTCCTGTACGATCCGCCGCTCAAGCCGGGCACGTGGCTGCTGTGGTTCACGCCGTTCGCGCTGGTGCTGATCGGTGCGGGCGTGCTGATCAGGATCCTGCGCCACCGCAACGCGCAGCCCGGCGCGCCCGCGCCGGAGTCGTCCGAATCGGCGCTGACCAAACCCGGGGAAGACTGGTAATGCTGTCGTTCGTAATGTTCGCCGCGCTGATGCTGGCGCTCGCACTCGCGTTCGTGTTGCGCCCGCTGTTGACGCGGCACGCACCGGACGATCCGGCAGCGCTGGCGCGCCGCCGCATGCAGGCGTTGCTCGAAGCGCACGCTGCCGGCGTGCTCAGCGACACGGAATTCGCAGCCAAGCGCACGGAACTCGGCGACCAGCTGCTGACGGCAATCGACACCGGGCCGCCGCGCTCGCGCGCACCCTTCGTCGCCGCCACGGCGGTCGCGTTGCTGCTGCCGGCACTCTCGATCGTGCTGTACCGCGCAGTCGGCAGCCCGGCCGCGCTCGATCCGGCCGCGCTCGTGGCCGCGCCGGCGACGGCGCCGGGCGAGCACGGCCAGGACATGGAGCAGGCGATCGACAAGCTTGCCGCGAAGCTGAAGCAGAACCCCGGCGACGCCGAGGGCTGGGCCCTGCTCGGCCGCGCCTATCTGGAAACGCAGCGTTTCGCCGAAGCGCGCGACGCACTCAAGCATGCGCACGATCTGGTCGCGGACGATCCGGATGTCGGCGTCGCCTACGCCGAGGCATTGACCCTGGCCAGCGAATCGCATCAGTTCGACGCGCAGGCGCGCGCGCTGATCGAAACCGCGCTGAAGGCCGATCCGAAGAACCAGCGCGGCATCTGGCTGCTCGGCATCGCCGACTACCAGGCCGGCAAATTCGACGCCGCAATCGCCGACTGGAACCTGCTGCTGGCGCAGCTGCCGAAGGACTCGACCATCGCCCAATCGGTCAGGAGCCAGATCGCCCGCGCCGAAGCCGCGCGCGACGGCAAGCCGCTGCCCGCCGAAACCGCGGCCGCCGAAATTCCCGCCGCCGGCGAGATCGCGCAGGCAGAGGCGCCGCAGGCGGCGACCGCTACCACAGCCGCCGCAACTGCAGCCGACGGTGCGCACCTGACCGTCAAGGTAACGCTCGACCCGAACCTGACCGCCCAGGTGTCGCCGGCGGACACCGTATTCGTCTACGCCAAGGCTGCCAGTGGTCCGCCGATGCCGCTGGCGATCCAGCGCCTGCGCGCCGACCAGCTGCCGGCAACGGTCGTGCTGACCGACAGCATGGGCATGCTGCCCAGTATGAAATTGTCGCAATTTCCACAAATCATCATCGGCGCACGCATCTCCAAATCCGGCAACGCCATCGCGCAGGCCGGCGACCTGCAGACCGTCTCGAAGCCGCTCGACGTCAGGACCACGGCGCCGATCGCGCTGACGATCGACCAGACCGTCCCT
>DATNFS010000036.1:0-9732 GCA_035606275.1 Rudaea sp. | reverse complement strand
CGATCGCATCTTCGTGGATGGCAACAGCGCGGCCGCGCTCGGGATGGTCTACGGCGGCGCCACCGTGTGCGCGTGGTATCCGATCACCCCGTCGTCGTCGCTGGCCGAGGCGTTCCAGAAATACTGCATGAAATACCGCGTCGACCCCGAGAGTGACCGCAACAACTTCGCGATCGTGCAGGCCGAGGGCGAAATCGCATCGATCGGCATGTGCGTGGGCGCCGGCTGGAACGGCGCGCGCGCGTTCACGACGACATCGGGGCCCGGCATATCGCTGATGAACGAGTTCATCGGCCTGGCCTATTTCGCCGAGATCCCGGTCACGATCATCGACGTGCAGCGCGGCGGCCCGTCGACCGGTATGCCGACACGGACGCAGCAATCCGACGTGCTGGCATGCGCCTATGCGTCGCACGGCGACACGAAGCATGTGCTGCTGTTTCCCGAGGATCCGCACGAATGCTTCGAGTTTTCCGCGCTCGCACTGGACCTGGCCGACCGCCTGCAGACGCCGATCTTCGTGCTGACCGATCTGGACATCGGCATGAACCAGCGCATGACCGCGCCATTCAGGTGGGATGACCGGCGCGAATACGATCGCGGCAAGGTCATGACCGCCGAGGAACTCGAAGCCGGCAAGGATTTCGGCCGTTACAAGGACGTCGATGGCGACGGCATTCCGTATCGCACCTATCCTGGCACTCATCCGGGCAAGGGCGCCTACTTCACGCGCGGCACGTCGCGTGATCCGTATGCGCGCTATTCGGAAAAAGGGCCCGACTACATCTACAACATGGAACGGCTGCTGCGGAAGTTCGATACGGCCAAGCAGCTCGTGCCGCAGCCGCTGCTGAAGGTGACCGGCGAGAACGCCCGCTACGGCGTGATCTACTACGGTTCGACCAGCCCGGCGATGGCCGAGGCGATCGAGATGCTCAAGCACGAAAACCTCATCTTCGATACGCTGCGCATCCGTGCCTTTCCGTTCCCCGATTTCGTGGCCGATTTCATCAAGGGGCACGCGCGCGTGTTCGTCGTCGAGCAGAACCGCGACGGTCAGCTGCGCACGCTGCTGGTCAACGAATTCGGCATCGATCCGGCGCGGCTGGTTCCGGTGCTGCACTACGACGGCACGCCAATCACGGCGCGCTTCATCGTCGGCGAAGTCAGCAAGGCCGTGCAGGGCGATGTCGTCAAGCCGTTGAGCCGGGATCGCGTCGCATGATGCATTGCCCTGCAAATGCGTGCAGCCGACACCTGCCGCGACATGTTCGGGCTGAACGGCATCCTCCATCGAAAGACCGCGCTGGCACAAAACCCGCAGTGAAATCCACACCATGACCTATATCGCCAAACCGAAGCTGCATCATCCGACGCTGGCAAGCAACGCGATCGGCTTCACTCGTCGCGACTACGAAGGCAAGATCTCGACGCTCTGCGCCGGCTGCGGCCACGACTCGATTTCGGCGTCGATCATCCAGGCCTGCTGGGAACTCGACATCGAGCCGCATCGGGTGGCCAAGTTGTCCGGCATCGGCTGCAGTTCGAAGACACCGGACTATTTCCTCGGCCAGTCGCACGGCTTCAACACGGTGCACGGGCGCATGCCGTCGGTGTTGACCGGTGCGAATCTGGCCAATCGCGAGCTGCTGTACCTGGGTGTCTCCGGCGACGGCGATTCGGCCTCGATCGGCATCGGCCAGTTCGTGCACGCGATCCGCCGCGGCGTGAACATGGTCTATATCGTCGAGAACAACGGTGTCTACGGCCTGACCAAGGGCCAGTTCTCCGCGACCGCGGACCAGGGATCGAAGTCGAAGAAGGGCGTCGTCAACACCGATAGCCCGCTCGACCTCGTCAGCCTCGCAATGCAGCTTGGCGCGACGTTCGTCGGCCGCAGCTTCTCCGGCGACAAGGGCCAGCTCGTTCCGCTGATCAAGGCGGCGATCGCGCACAAGGGTGCCGCGTTCATCGACGTGATCAGCCCGTGCGTGGCGTTCAACAACCATGCCGGCAGCACCAAGAGCTACGAGTACGTGCGCGAGCACAACGAGGCGGTCAACCGGCTCGACTTCATCGAGGTTCGCGCCGAGATCACGGTCGACTTCGCCGAGGGCGAACTGATCGACGTGACGCAGCACGACGGCAGCATCGTGCGTTTGCGCAAGCTCAGCGCCAATTTCAACCCGAACGATCGCGTCGCGGCGATGAACTACGTGCACGAGCGGCAGGCGAAGGGCGAGGTGGTCACCGGCTTGCTGTATGTCGATTCCGAAGCGCATGACCTGCATGAGCACTTCAACACGACCGAGGTGCCGATCAACCGCCTGACTGCGAAGGAACTCAGCCCGGGCGCCGCGACGCTGGCGAAGATCAACAATTCGCTGCGTTAGAAATCATCAGGACGTCGTCGCGGCGAGGGCCGATACCCGGCGTTCCATGCCAGCCGCGCTGGATTCCGGCTTGACTCGCACCGTCCTGGCGCGCGTCCGCGCCAGCTGCCGCTGTTCGCGCGCAGTCGTCGCAATGACGAAAAATGTGAGTGACGAGTTCGTGCCGATGGTCCCACTTGATGGCCGCAAATTTTCGCCCCGATGAAGAAAATCTACGACCGCGACTATTTCGACAAGTGGTACCGGCATCCACACCATGCCGTGAAGTCGCGCCATGAGCTCGAACGCAAGGTGGCGCTGACGGTCGCCGTCGCCGAGTATTACCTCGGCCGACCTGTCGGCAGCGTGCTCGATGTCGGCTGTGGCGAAGGCGACTGGCGCGCGCCGTTGTTGCGCATGCGGCCGGCCATCCAGTACCTCGGGGTCGACAGCAGCGAGTACGCTGTTGCGCGCTTTGGCCGGGCGCGCAACCTGCGCCTGGCCACCTTCGGCCAGCTCGCCGAACTGCGCTTCGACATGACATTCGACCTGATCGTGTGCACCGACGTCCTGCATTATGTGCGCACCGCAGAGCTCAGGCGCGGACTTCGCGGCATCGTCGAAATGCTCGACGGCGCTGCATTCCTAGAACTGTTCACGGCGGTTGACGCGCCGGACGGCGACAAGCAGGGTTTCATCGCGCGCTCGCCGAAATGGTACCGCACGGTGTTCAGCCAGGCCGGTCTCATGGCGTGCGGCACGCACTGCTATCTTGGCCCGCGCCTGAAGGGCAGCGTCGCCGCGCTGGAGATTTTTCCGGGCAGTTGAAACCGCGCGAGGCGCCCGCAGTTTTCCCTGGCTACGGAGACGAATGATGGACAAGCTGCTTTCAGGACGCGTTGCGCTGGTGACCGGCGCCTCGTCGGGCATCGGCGATGCGACGGCGCGAGCGCTGGCCGAGGCGGGGGCCGATGTCGCGATAACGGCGCGCCGATTCGATCGTCTCGACGTGCTCGCCACCGACCTGCAACGTCCCGGTACGAAGGTACTGGCGCTGGCTGCCGACCTGATGCGCGAGGACGAGTGCCGGCGCATCGTGACGGCGACCGAGGCGCATTTCGGGCGGCTCGATATTCTCGTGAACAATGCGGGTGTCATGCTGCTGGCGCCGGTCGACGGCTCGAATCCGGCCGACTGGCGGACGATGCTCGAGCTCAACGTGCTGGCACCGATGGTTTCGTCGCAAGCCGCGCTTGCCGGCATGCGCGCACGCGGCGGCGGTCATATCGTGAACATCGCATCGACAGCCGGGCGCATCGCCAACCCGAACGTTGCCGGCTATTCGGCCAGCAAGTTCGGCCTGGTCGCGTTTTCCGAATCGTTGCGGCGCGAGGTGTACAAGGACAGGATCCGCGTGACGGTCATCGAACCGGGTGTGGTCGAAACGGAGTTGCGCGAGCACATTCCGCACGCAGCCACGAAGCAGGCAATCGATTCATGGGCGGCATCGATGCGGCAACTGCAGCCGGAAGATGTCGCCAACGCCGTGCTGTACTGCGTGACGCAGCCGGTGCATGTGAACGTCAACGAGATCCTGATGCGGCCGACGGATCAGGAGCGCTAGGCGCATCGCACCTCTCCCGCTGGCGGGAGAGGTCGCGCCGAAGGCGCTGGTGAGGGTGGCGCATGGATGAGCATAGAGCAACGCCCATTTCAGTGCGCTGAAGGCTGAAAGGCCACCCTCACCTTGGCCCCTCCGCCAGCGCGAGAGGGGGCGATCGTCGCGCCTGCGCGCGACAGCATTGCTGATAGAAGCTAGGCCTTGCGCGCGTTGCGGTCGCCGCGGAACTGGCGATGCTGCTTCTTCGCCGCCGCGTGCGAGTTGCCCGGTGCATGCGCGTGCGGACGACGCACGTGCGTCTTCGGCTTGCCGAATGTCGGGCGGCTGTTGCTGCCCGGTCCTTCCAGGCGCAACGGCTGCGACGGCTCGAAGCCGGCGACGCTGTTCACGGCGATGTCCTGCTTGAGCAGCCGGCGGATGTCGCGCAACAGGCCGGCTTCGTCCTGCGAGACCAGCGAGATCGCGGTGCCTTCCGCGCCGGCGCGGCCGGTGCGGCCGATACGGTGGATGTAATCCTCGGCAACCATCGGCAGATCGAAGTTGATCACGACCGGCAACTGGTCGATGTCGAGGCCGCGAGCCGCGATATCGGTCGCAACCAGGATCGTCACCTTGCCGTTCTTGAAATCCTTCAACGCGCGCGTACGCGCACCCTGGCTCTTGTTGCCGTGAATCGCGGCGGTCTTGAGCCCGAATTTCTCCAGATGGACGCACAGTTTGTCGGCGCCGTGCTTGGTGCGGCTGAACACCAGGCTCTGGCGGCGGCTGTCGGCGGACAACAGATGCAGCAGCAGGTCGCGCTTGCGCGCGGCATCGACCGGGTGCACGACGTGCGTGACGCCGGCAGCGACGGTGTTGCGCGCGGCGATCTGGATTTCCTGCGGGTCGCGCATGAACTGTGCCGCGATCTGCTTGATCTCCTCGGCAAAGGTCGCCGAGAACAAGAGCGTCTGGCGCTGGCGCGGCAGCGTGCCGAGAATCTTCTTGATCGCCGGCAGGAAGCCCATGTCGAGCATGCGGTCAGCCTCGTCCAGTACGAGGATCTCGATGCCCGAAAGGTCCACGCCGCGGCGTTCCATGTGGTCCATCAGGCGGCCCGGCGTGGCGACGATCAGGTCGACGCCGCGACGCAGCGCGTCGATCTGCGGGCCCATGCCGACGCCGCCGAAGATCGCGGTGCCGTGCACGCGCAGGTGCTTGGCGTAGCCACGCACGCTGTCGTGGACCTGGGCCGCGAGTTCGCGCGTCGGGGTGAGGATCAGTGCGCGCGGCTTGCGCTTGGCGCCGGTCGCGGCGGCCGGCGTGACGAAGAGGCGCTCGAGCAGCGGCAGCGCGAATGCAGCCGTCTTGCCGGTGCCGGTTTGCGCGCCTGCCAGCAGGTCGCGGCCGCTGAGGGCGACCGGAATCGCGGAGGACTGGATCGGAGTAGGGGTGTTGTAGCCGTGCTCGGCGAGCGCGCGCAACAACACGGGCGAAAGCCCGAGGGTATCGAATGACATTTTGGAAGCTCCAAGTTGATGATCCGCACACGACGGCGCGGGCGCCCGACCAAATGGTCGGGTGCAGATGTAAACCCGGAGCGTTCCCAGTGAACCGCGCAACAGGCAGGAAACCGACGCGTCCCGTCATTGACAGGCGTTTCGGAAGGGCGTCGTTGCCGAGTGGTACAGGCCATCGTGACGAGTCCGCGCGAGAGCGCAAACCATCGATCATCGGATCGATGCACGGGGCGACCGTAAGGGAAAAACGGAGGGCGACGCTGTGTTACGGCGCGGAGTGTACAGCAAAACTTCCTGCAATTCCATGAACATCCGGCAACTAGATGTGGCCGGGCATGAAAACCATGCTGCGAGCGCATATTCCGGGTTTTGCCAGCGGCTTGGTGCGGCGGGCTGTCCGGCCAGTTCGAGGCGGCCGGGCCGGAATTGTTCGAGTCGCGCTATCGCGCGCTATCCCACTGGACGACGCGACCTGTTGAATGGTCCGGCGTCGCCCCTTGCCATCCGGCGCTGCATTGAAATTCGTTCGGCCGTCAGTTGCGTTCGGCCCTGGCCCAATCGAGGTAGGTATACGAGTCAGATCGGTGGCGCAGTTCCTTGACCTGCAAGGCGAACGTGTAGCGGGTCTTGCCGGTATCGGCTCCGATCGGCGATTTGACCGAAAGACCTTGCGCGGGAACCTGCGGCCAGATCGTTCGCGGCGTAACGGCGTAAGCCGCGGCATCGACGTGTTCGTGTCCGCTCAATGCTTCGAGCAGCGGACGGCCCTGGGCTTGCGGCAGCGCGATGCCGAGGATCCTTGCGATCGTCGGCGCGACATCGACGTTGCCGGTCGGCAGCGTGTCGACGAAGTTTGCGCGGAAATCGGGGCCGGACGCGATCAGCGTGTTGTGCACGTCGATCGGACTGAAGCTGCCGTGCATGCCGCGGCTGATGTGGTTTGCGACACCCTGGAATTCGATGCCGGGCATGCCTTGAATCATCGCGTGCTCGTCGAATGTGTAGCCGACCACGATATCGGGATTGCGGCCTTCGGCGTTCTCCAGATGCACGATCGACAACGGCAGCGCACCGGGAATATCGCCGTAGCGCGGATCGACGAAGATCGCCCCGAACTCCTCGCGCCCCTGCAGGAAGCGGACCGCCGCGCGGACGCGCTCGGCGTCGTGCGCAGGCTGATAGAGGTAGTCGGTGCCGCCGTTGCTGGCGATGACGAATGACTCGCGCGGCAGAAACGGATGCAGCAGTTCGTAATCCTGCGTCGTGTACTTGGCGTACTTGTACTCAGGGCAGCGCGAGGGGTCGGCGCTCCTGTCCGGATGCAGCTGTCTGCCGTCCGCAAGAATGCCGGACATGACCGGATCGTAGAAGCAGCCGCCGCCGTCATAGGCGCGGATTCCGGCCATGCTCATTTCGTGCGCCAGGCGCACCTCGCCGGAAACCGAGTAGCCGTGTTCAAGGTCGATCTTGCCAATTTTGCCATTTTCCACATTGCGCAGCGGGAACAGGTCGATTGGCCCGGAGACGCTGCTGTGGCCGTGGTCGGAGACGACGATCAGGTCGGTGCTCGCATCAAGACCCAGTTCCTCCAGGCGCGCTTCGAGCTTGCCGAGCAGTTCGTCCTGCGCCTTGAGCGCGAGATGGTAGTTCGGCGCGCCGACGCCATACGCATGCTCGGTGCTGTCGGGATTGCGCAGCCAGACGACGGACAAGTCGGGTCGTTTCTGCGGCAGGATGTAGTCCAGAAACACGGACATCAGGTACCTGTTGGCCGCGGCCGGCGGCGCGCCATGGCTGTCCGCCGGATCCGGCGTGACGCGATCAGCCATGGCGACGATGCCGGGTTGAAATGTCGGATCGCCATTGTCGTTGCCGAGGGTCAGCGCGCCGTTGGCGTAGGCGAACGGCGCAGTCGCCGGCAACGCAACGTGCGCCGCCTGCAACTCGCGGGCGAAGGCCAGCGGAAACGCTGCCTTTTCGTCGAGCAGCACGCCGCCATTCTTGTAGTCCTGCAGGAATGCCGGCCCGGACTTGCCGATGACCGCCGTTTTCAGGCCGGCTTTCTGTGCGGCCTGGAACAGCGTGCCGATCAGGATCAGGTGCTCGTCCTGATTGCGGTCGAGCTGCCCGAGTATGCCGTAGTCCTCTGTGAACACCGGGTTGTTCATGTCGGTTTCGTCGCCGCCGGATGTGCGCGCCGGCGCGCCCGGACGGTAGACCGTATTGCCGTAGAAGCCGGATTCTCCCGAAAACGCGCCGGTGGCTAACGCCGCCGCGTTCATCATCGTAAAGGTCGGGTAGCTCGAATGATGGTCGGCGAACCGGCTGCCGCGCCCGGCAAGCGCGAAGAGATTCGGCGTCTCGGCTGCGGTAATGGAGTCGGGGCGCATGCCATCCCAGACGAAGACGATGACCCGACGCACGCCTTTCGCGGCGGCTGGCTGCTGCGCCACGCCACGCGTCGTTGCGGGTGCGCCGCAGCCGGCCACAAGCGCAAGAAGCGCCATCGCGAACGCGCCGCGAACAATCGAAGGAAACCTTGCCATGGATTTCAATCCCGTAACCTGAGCACAGGGTCGGCGTCATGCATTGCAGGGATGTTTCAGCGCCTGCAGGCCGACCATCGCAGCGCGTGGCGAACTGTAATCAGAATGCGCGCCGGATGGAACCTGCGTTGCGACGTTGTGCATTGCGGCTGGATGCGGCGTTGGAAAACAACCACAATCGGTCGAGGCGACAGGGGGAAACAGATGGCAATGAATTCGGTTCAGCGCAAGGTCGTGGTCGCCGGCTTCCTCGGCTGGACGCTCGACGCGTTCGACTTTTTCATACTGATCTTCGCGGCGAAAGCGATTGCGGCCGAATTCCAGGTAGGGCGCGAAGACGTCATCTTTGCCGTCACGCTGACCCTGATGGCGCGTCCGCTCGGCGCATTCGTATTCGGCCTGCTGGCCGACCGCTTCGGCCGCAGGCCGATGCTGATGCTCGATATCGCGCTGTTCTCGTTCTTCGAACTGGCATCGGCATTCGCCCCGAACCTGACGGTGCTCTTCATACTGCGTCTGCTGTTCGGTTTCGCCATGGGCGGCGAGTGGGGCCTGGGCTCGTCGCTGACGATGGAGATCATTCCTGAAAAATCGCGCGGTTTCGTTTCGGGCCTGCTGCAGGAAGGCTATGCCTGCGGCAACCTGCTCGCCGCGCTCCTGTTCTGGCTGTTGTTCGATCATGTCGGCTGGCGCGGCATGTTCATCGTCGGCTTCCTGCCGTCGCTGCTCGTGCTCTACATCCGTTCCGCCGTGCCCGAGTCGCCGGTATGGGAGCACATGCAGAAAACCAGAACGCCACGGGAACGCCATCCGCTGCAGGCAATGCGCGGCTACTGGGGACGCGCGTTGTTCATGGTCGTGCTGATGACGCTGTTCAACTGCTTCAGCCACGGCACACAGGATCTGTACCCATTGTTCCTGCAGGTCGAAAAGGGCTACGGCACCGATCTGGCCGGCAAGCTGTCGACGATCGGCCCGATCGGCGCGATTCTCGGCGGCTTGTTTTTCGGCGCGTTGTCCGAACGGATCGGCCGCAAGCGCGCGATCGTTCTCGCGGCATTGTTGTCGCTGCCGATATTGAAACTGTGGGCCTTCAGCAGCGAGCCGCTATTGCTCGGCATGGGCGCGTTCTGGCTGCAGGTCATGGTGCAGGGTGCGTGGGGCGTCGTGCCGGTGCATCTGAACGAGTTGTCGCCCGATGCGGTGCGCGCGACGATGCCGGGATTGACCTACCAGATCGGAAATTTCATCGCTGCCGGCGTGCCGTGGGTGCTGACGACGCTGGCGGAGGCCAACCACAAGCAGTACGGCCTGACGATGGCCGTATTCATCGCCGGTGTCGCGGTCCTGCTTGCGCTCGCTACGGCACTGGGCCCGGAGGCAAAAGGGCAGCGCTTTGGCGGCGCCGCGACCAGTCCGTCGACCTGATCTTCCTGCGCATCGTGACGATCGGCGGCTGGCGTTTGCGTCGCATTTCCGGCACTCTATGAGAATTATTCGTATTCGCATCTGTGATGGAGGCGTTTCATGCGCTGGAAATTGGCGGGTATCACCGCGTTGGTCCTGGGTTGCCTCGGCGCCGGCGCGACATGGAATATTCCGGCCGCCGCTCCGGCCGGAACCGACGATCGCGCCGAGATCGCTGCGCTGCGGAAGGAGATCGCGGAGCTGAAAAAGTCCGCCTATCACCCCGA
>DATNFS010000035.1:0-20654 GCA_035606275.1 Rudaea sp. | reverse complement strand
GGGCGAGCGGGTCACTTTCTCTTGTGTGGCCAAGAGAAAGTAACCAAAGAGAAGGCCACCCCCGGCGGCGCGCTCTTCGGGCATCCTGCCCTGCGAGTGCGCGATCGCACTGCGGGGTTCGCTGGATGCACGTCCGTGTGCATTCAGCGAACTGGCGCGCATCGTGCGCGCCACCCTGCGGGCTGTTCCTCCGTGCGCTCGCCGCGCCTCAGGGGGCCCCGTTCGGCGGCATCCTGCCGCAGAAGCCAAGCAAAGGCCAAAGCAAGAGTCGAAGCCAAAGCCAAAGCCAAAGCCAAAGCTTTCCACGCCGACGTCTCGAGGTCGTGCAGGGATGCACGGATTCGTGGATCCCGGCGCCGTTCGCGGTGCCGAGCATCGCAGCCCGCGCCGGAAAATGCCCGAAGGGGCGCGGCGATGGATCGCCGCGCTTGCGAAGCAGTACACGGATGTACTGTCTGAGCAACCCGGCGCGGGCGAGAAGCGCAGGGCAGTTCGATTCGCACGATGCGAATCGAACCACCGCGTCCGGCGCCTAGCCTTTTGCCTACTTTTGGGCAATGCCAAAAGTAGGCCGCTCGCCGCAGGCGAGTGGAAGCTCTGCACTGGAAGGAGGGAATTAAGGAGCCGGATTCAAGTCTTATGGAGTGACAAGAAAGATAATGGCAAAGCACAGCGTCATTGCCGCAACCTGCGCGCAATCGCCGGGCGCGAGATCAGCGCGAAGATGATGCCGATCAGGAAGCCGGCGATGTGCGTCCACCATACGACCGCGCCGAACGCCGGGCCGACGAAGGTGAACAGCACCTGCAGCAGGATCCAGAATCCGATCAGCAGCGGTGCCGGGATGCGCACGAACTCGAGGAACAGCCCGAGCGGAATGACCAGGCCGAGGCGCGCGCGCGGAAACAGCGCGAGGTAGGCGCCGACGATGGCGGAAACGCCGCCGCTCGAACCTACGATCGGTTCATTCGCGCTGGCCAGCGTGAGCGCGCCGCACAGGTTGGCGATGGCGCCGCCGATAATGAACAGCGCCAGGAAACGCCACGATCCGAGTGCGCGTTCTGCCTGCAAACCGAAGATCATCAGGAACAGCAGGTTGCCGGCCAGATGCAGCCAGTCGGCATGGATGAACAATGCGGTGACCAGGCGCAGGCCGCGCAGCTCGAACAGCTGGCGCAGCGTCGGCGCCTGCGGATCGAGCAGTTTCGCCGGAACCGTTCCCCAGTGCCGCAGCCACTGCAGGTGCTCGTCGGCGGGCAGGCTGGCCAGCCACAATGAAATGACCACGCAACTGCCGATGATCGCGATCGTCGCCCAGGGCAGGTGTGGCTTGCGCCGCTGGTCCACGCGCACGAACATGCGCGGCGCTCAGCGGCCCGGGCGCGGGTAGAAGAATTTCTGGCCGCGGAACTCGAGCACGATGCCGTCGGCACGGATCTCGCGCAGCGTCAGTCCTTCCTTGATCGTTTCGCCTTCGACCTTGCGCTCGCCGTCGACCACGACGAAGCGCTGCGCCGGAACGGCGGCGTAGACGTGCATGCTGACGGTGAGTGTCGGCAGATCCTTGCGCACGCTGAACGGCAATTCGTAGTACAGCGGCATGTCCGGCACGGCAGGAGGAGCGGCTGCCGGTACCGGCGGTGGCGCGGGCGCTGGTTGCGGCGACGTTGCCGCCGGTGGTGCCGAAACCTGCGGCGGCGGCACCGCGACCGGCCGGGAATTCGCGGACGCGACGTTGGTCGTGGCAGCAGCGGCGCGCGTTTCGGGCGCCCCGTTCGCTGCCGGCGGCGCGATACCGCCCGGCGCGGAATCTTGCGTGCGCTTGAGCCCGGCTTCGGCCGTGGCGCGCGCCTGTGCGGCAACATTTGCCGCTCCCGGGTTCAGGCGTTGCATCCTGCCCGGAGCACCTTCGCCGGCGCTGCCCGCCGAAACCTGCGGACTGGCCATGCGCGGATCGTGGCCGCGTGCGTCGCCGCCGCGCGCCTGCTGCCCTGGCGCGCCGGGAGCGGTGAATGGCGATCGCGCCGGATCAGCGGTCGCGGCCGTGCGTGGCGTTGCTGTCGCTGGATTGAAGCGGTTTGCAGCCGCAGGATTCGCCGCCGTCGTTGTCGGCGGATTCGCGTTGCCGGCTGCCGCGGCTTGCGCGGTGCCTGTTTCGCCAGCCGTCGAATGGCGGGGCATGCTGCGCACGTAGTACCAGCCGAAAGCGGCAACGGCCAGCACCAGCACCACGATGATCGGCAGCGGACTGCGTCGTCGCCGCGCCACGGTGAACGGCGTTCCCAAGCCCGGCGCTTCGCCGAGCTGGCGCCGCGCTTCGGATTTTTTCAGCGCTTCCAGAATCAGGGACATGTCGAATCTTGTGGTGACTACAAATTGACTTCGCGGGCCAGATGCGGGCCGCTGTCATCGAGCGCGGACAACGCGAACAGCGTTTCCGGACCGACGATTCCGTCGGGGTGGATGCCGTAGGCGATCTGCAGCTTGCGGATGCGTTCTTCCAGCGTAGCATCGAAATAGGCCGGACCGGAGTCGGCGGCCTTGGCGCCATCCATGCGCGCCACCTGCGCCTTGACCCAGGCGACGCCCGGCCCGGCGTCGCCCAGGCGCAATGTCGCCGGCACGCCATCGGGCACCCGCCAGACGGCCACGAAGTCGCCGTTCCAGAAATCGCGCAGCTTGTCGGTGCTCAGGCGCACCCACTCGCCGCCATAACTCAGGGCGACGCGATTTCCGGCGACGCCCTGCATCAGCGCGAAGCCGCGCGCGCCGTTGTGCTGCAGCACCAGGATCAGCGGCCGGTCGAAGCGCGCCAGCTGTTCGAGCGAGGCATGGCCGCGCAGGCAATTGAGCCCGGGGAACACCACGCTCTGGCAACGCGCCGCGTCGCGCACCGAGACATCGCCCGACTTGACCTGCCAGCGCGCGAGAAGCTGTGTCCATGCCGCCAGTTCGGATTCGTTGTCGCCCTGCAGCGCCGTTTCGAGGCGCCTGGCCGTGGCGGCATCCGGATCGGGTGGCGGCGGCACCGGCGCAGGCGCTGGCACCGCAGCCTGCACCGTCGTCTGCGTTTCGCGGTGCTGGTACCAGTTCAACGCAACCCCCGCGGCGATCAACAGGATGGCGGCGGCAGCCAGACGGCCGTAGTGGCGCATCCAGTAGCGTGCGTGGCCCGGCAGGGTCTCGTCGGCGGCGCGGTCGACCAGGCGTTCGCCGATCGAATCCTGCTCGCGCGCGAAGCCGGCCATCAGTGCGCGGTCGGCAATGATGTTGATCAGGCGCGGCACGCCGCCGGAGCGCTGATACAGCGCGCGCAGGCCGAGCCGCGAAAACGGCAGCTTGGCCGCGCCGGCAACGGCGACGCGATGCCGCACGTAGGCCTCGGTTTCGGGGCGGTCCAGCGGCGTCAGGTGATAGCGCGCGGTGATGCGCTGGGCGAGCTGCCGCAGTTCGGTGTCGCCGAGCTTCTCGCGCAGTTCGGGCTGGCCGAGCAGGATGATCTGCAGCAGCTTTTGCGTCGGCGTCTCGAGGTTGGTCAGCAGACGGATCTGCTCGAGCGCTTCGGTCGACAGGTTCTGCGCCTCGTCGACGATCAGCACGACGCGCAGGCCCTGCGCGTAGGCATCCAGCAGGTAGGCGTTGAGCGTATCGACCAGGCCCTTGAGGCTGCCGCGCCGCTCGCCGACGTCGAGCTTGAGTTCCTCGCAGATGGTCTCGAGCAGCTCGACCGGCGACAGCTTCGGATTGAGCACCAGGGCAACGCGCGTGTGTTCCGGCAATTGTTCGAGCAGCAGCCGGCACAACGTCGTCTTGCCGGTGCCGACCTCGCCGGTGAGCTGCACGAAACCACCGCTGCCGCCCTTGCCGATGCCGTAGAGCAGGTGCGCGAGCGCGTCCCGGTGGCGCTCGGACAGGAATACGTAGCGCGGGTCGGGGGTGATCGAGAATGGAGCCTCTTTGAGGCCGTAGAACTCCAGATACATGGCGATACTTTACCGCATGGCCTACTGTTTGCCGCGGCGCGCGCCCGGCGATTCGTTAGGTTCGCGTTAACAGCTGCGAAACGGAAGCGTCGCGACGTGCGGCGCACGATACTCACGTGGCTCAGACACCACGCCGCGTCCAGTTACGCCGCAGCAAGGGTTGGCGCATGCCGTCCGATTCGGCCAAGGTCGATCCCGGCACATGCTGCGGTAGTGCGTGGGTCGGCGACCGAGGCATCCGGATGTGCGAATCTCGATCGGGCGCTTCAAGGCCGCCCCGCCAGGCGGCGAGCTGACGCGCGCGGATCCGGACTCGCCGTTCGATGCCGCCCATCTTCATGCCGCCCAGGTTCGTGCGGCGTTGCGCGGTAAATCTCGCCTGCCGGTGTCCGTTCGACGCCCCCGGTCATGCCGACCTATGGTTGGAGTCGCCAGCGGTTTGGTGTGGCAAATGCCTGGATCGGGCACAGCCGCCTTGGTTGCTGCACGCTCTACCTAATCACGCTGGCGGGAGAGGGCAGGGTGAGGATGCCGTCTCGGCGTACGTCGCAATGACCGAATAGGCGGCTTGGGCTCAACCCTCGTCGTCGCGCCGGATCGACCGGTTCGATTCCTTCGGCTCGGCCCTGGATTTCTCTTCCTTGTGCTCGGCAACCCTCGCCGGCTCGCCGACATCGTGCAGATGCAGCGGACTTTCCAGCAGCGGCTGCGGATCCACGCGCGCCGCGAGCCAGCGGATCCCCAGGTGCAGGTGCGTGCCGCTGGTGCGGCCGGTCGCGCCGACCTTGCCGAGCGTCTGCCCGCGCCTGACCTCGTCGCCGGCCTTCACGCTGAGCGAGCTCATGTGGAAACTCGCGCTGACCATGCCATCGCCATGATCGATGTAGACGCTGTTGCCGGTCAGGAAATGCTCGTCGGCCAGCACGACGCGCCCGGCCGCGATCGCCTTGACCGGATTGCCCTCGGTCACCGGGTAGTCGCGCCCGGTATGCTGGCTCTCGACCTTGCCGTTGAACGTGCGCAGGCTGCCGAAGTCGTCCTCGTTCTTCGGCAGCGGCGATGCCGGCGCGCCGAGCGGTAGCGAGAAATGCGGCTCCTCGGGTTTCGCGGCAAACAGCTTGAGCACGGCTTCGCGCTCGTGCGCCGCGCGCTTCGAGTTTTCCTTCGACACGTTGATGTACGCGTCGTCCTTGAGATCGATGTCGACCTTTGGCCGCTCGGCCTTCTCGATGATCGCCGTGGCCGTGTGCCGCTTGCCGTCCTGATCGATCACCACGAGCGCATGACGGCCCGGAATTGCCTCGACGTCGAACGGGAAGTAGCAGACCGAGTCGACCGCAGGATACTTCCTGCCCGCGAGCACGCAGGATTTCGCCGCGATGCCGGGCCAGCGCGCGACTTCGCCCTGATCCAGCGTCACGCTGAGCGGCGCGGGCGTCGATGTTCGCTGCGGCGTTCGCGCCGAGACGCTCGTGCAGGCGATTGTCGCCAACAGGGCGCCCAGCACCGGCCGCAACGGCACGGCGGCCTTTTGCGAATGAATGAACGGCATCTTGGTTCCCCATGCGGCAATTGTGGCGCCCAGTGTGCGCCAGGCGCGCTGCTCGCAACCTGAACAGACGGCGACCGGCTAACCGGGGGCGAACATCCTGTAAAGGAACGCGTCGCCAGAATGCACCGGTAACGACAGCCATGAATATCAGGAGAAGCCCATGTCATCCAATCCGGTTCGCTGGTTCGAGATCTACGTGCAGGACATGGCCAGGGCCAAGGCGTTCTACGAATCGGTGTTCAAGCTGAAGATCGAAAAGCTCCACAACCCCGGCAAGCCGGAACTCGAGTACTGGACGTTTCCACAAATGAACATGGATCAGCCGGGCACGTCGGGCGCGCTCGTGCGCATGGACGGTGTTCCCTCCGGCGGCAACAGCACGATCATCTATTTCGGCTGCGACGATTGCGCCGTGGAAGCCACGCGCGTGGTCAAGGCCGGCGGCAGCATCAAGGACGACAAGATGTCGATCGGTCAATACGGATTCATCGCGCTGGTCTATGACACCGAAGGCAACCTGATCGGGTTGCACTCGATGACCTGACGCCGCGCCGCGCAAGTGCCATTGAAGGTTATTCGCCGAGGGTCAGGAGCGACGCATTGCCGCCCGCGGCGGTCGTGTTGATCGTCAAGGTGCGTTCGGTGACGAAGCGCAGCAGGTAATGCGGGCCGCCGGCCTTCGGCCCGGTGCCGGACAGGTTCTCGCCGCCGAACGGCTGCACGCCGACGACGGCGCCGATCTGGTTGCGGTTGACGTAGCAGTTCCCGACTTTGGCGCGTTGTGAAATATGCGCAATGGTGGAATCGATGCGGCTGTGGATGCCGAGCGTGAGGCCGAAGCCGGTGGCGTTGATCGCGTCGATGACCGCGTCGAGTTCGTTCGCCTTCCAGCGGATCACGTGCAGGATCGGGCCGAACACTTCGTGCGTGAGCTGCGACAGCGACTTCAATTCATACGCGCGCGGCGCGAGGAACGTGCCGTTGGCACACTCGGGCGGCAGCTCGACCTGCCTTATCAGGCGGGCTTCCTTGTCCATGCGCGCGGCGTGATCGGCGAGGCTCTTGCGCGACGGTTCGTCGATGACCGGACCAACGTCGGTCGACAGCAAGCCGGGATCGCCGACCTTCAGCTCGTCCATCGCGCCGGCGAGCATCGCGATGACCTTGTTGGCGATGTCGTCCTGCACGAACAATACGCGTGCCGCGGAACAGCGCTGTCCGGCCGAATCGAACGCGGACGCGACGACATCCTTGACGAGCTGTTCCGGCAAGGCAGAGGAGTCGGCGATCAGCGCGTTCTGGCCGCCGGTCTCGGCGATCAGGGCGGCGATCTGCGCGTTGCGCGCGGCGAGCGTGCGGTTGATCGTCCACGCGGTTTCGGTCGAGCCGGTCATGCAGACGCCGGCGACGTCGGCCTTGGTCAGCAGCAGGTTGCCGATCATCGAGCCCTTGCCCGGCACGAACTGCAGCACGTGCTCCGGCACGCCGGCCTCGTGCAGCAGCTTGACCGCGGCGTGGCCGATCAGCACCGTCTGGTCGGCCGGTTTGGCGATGACCGCGTTGCCGGCGGCAAGCGCGGCGGCGACCTGGCCGGTGAAGATCGCGAGCGGGAAATTCCAGGGACTGATGCAGACGAACACGCCGCGGCCATGCAATGAAAGTTCGTTCGACTCGCCGGTCGGCCCGGGCAGCGCTTCCGGATGGCCCATGAGCTTGCGCGCCATCGCCGCGTAGTAACGGCACATGTCGGCCGCCTCGCGCACCTCGGAAATCGCCGCCGGCAGCGTCTTGCCGGCTTCGCGCACGAGCAGTGCGACGAATGGCGCGCGGCGCTGTTCGAGCAGGTCGGCGGCGTATTCGAGGATCTTGGCGCGCGACGCTGCCGGCAGGAGGTCCCAGCCCGGCTGCGCGGCGACGCCATTGGCGAGCGCACGCTCGATCGTCGCCGCGTCGGCCTGCTGCTTCGTGCCGATCTTGCGGCGCCGGTCGGACGGATCGGTCACGTCCTGCAATGCCTCGCCGGATTTCGCGCCGGGTACGAGCGGCGTCGCGGCCCATTGCGCCGGGACTTTCGCGACGCTCTCGGCGAGCGCGCGCAGTTCGTTGTCGTTGCCGAAATTCACGCCCATGGAATTCTTCCGTTGTGGAGATTCGGACTTCTGCGCCCCGGCAGAAGTCTTGTTGAGAACGGACTGCGCCCCGGCAGAAGTCTGAGCGACGGCCGCCTGCATCCCCGCAGAGTCCGCATTGAGGAACAGTGCGATCGGTTGCGGGATGCGCGGATGCGGGATCGAGGCGAAGCTGCGCACCGTGTCGACCGGGTCGGCGACCAGATCGCGGATCGGCAGCGATTCATCGACGATGCGGTTGACGAACGAGGTGTTCGCGCCGTTCTCGAGCAGGCGGCGCACGAGGTACGGCAGCAGGTCCTCGTGACTGCCGACCGGCGCGTAGACGCGGCACGGCACGTCGAGGTCTTGCGCCATGGATGGCGCAACGCGAACCGAGCTTGCTCGATTCGTCGTAGCCGAGTCCGGACCTGCGCCGGACTCGGCGCGCTTCGGCAAGTCCAGGGCGGGCTTGTCCGAAGCAAATACGGAATTCGCGCCGATCACTTCGCTGTACAGGTCCGCACCCATGCCGTGCAGGCGCTGGAACTCGAACGGCCGGCCCTGTGCGATGTGATGGATCGCGGCGATCGTGTGCGCATTGTGCGTGGCGAACGCCGGATAGAACGCCTCGCCGTGCTCGAACAGGCGGCGCGCGCAGGCCAGGTACGAAACGTCGGTATTCGGCTTGCGCGTGTAGACCGGATAGCCGGCATGACCGCCTTCCTGCGCGCGCTTGATCTCCGAATCCCAGTACGCGCCCTTGACCAGGCGCACGCAGAAACGCCGGCCGGTCTTGCGCGCGGCTAGCGCCAGCCAGTCGATCACGAACGGCGCACGCTTCTGGTAAGCCTGCACGGCCAGCCCGTAACCGTGCCAGCCTTCGAGCGAGGCATCGGCGTGCACCGCGGCAATGACCTCGAGCGACAACTCGAGGCGGTCGGCTTCCTCGGCGTCGACGGTCAGGCCGATGCCGTTTTTCTTCGCAAGTTGCGCAAGCTCGAGCAGTTTGGGCGTCAGTTCGGCATACACGCGTGCGCGCTTGGCGACCTCGTAGCGCGGATGCAGCGCGGACAGCTTGATCGAAATGCTCGGCGCATCGAGCACCGACCGGTACGGCCCGCGCGCGCCGAGCGCGGCGATCGCATCCTTGTAGGCCTTGTGGTAACGCTCGGCGTCCGGCTGCGTCAGCGCGGCCTCGCCGAGCATGTCGTAGGAAAAACGATACGCGCGGTTTTCCTTCTCGGCCGAGCGATCCTGCGCTTCCTTGATCGTCCGGCCCATGACGAACTGAAAACCCATGATGCGCATCGCCTGGCGCACGGCCAGCCGGATCACCGGCTCGCCGGCACGGCCGACCAGGCGCTTGAACGCGCCGGCGACGTTGCGCTGCGTTTCGTCGGCCAGCGTAACGAGCTTGCCGGTCAGCATCAGGCCCCAGGTGCCGGCATTGACCAGCACCGAGTCGCTCTTGCCCAGGTGGCTTTCCCAGTTCGCGTCGCCGAGCTTGTCCGAGATCAGCTTGTCGGCAGTCGCCTTGTCCGGAATGCGCAGCAACGCCTCGGCGACGCACATCAGCAGCACGCCTTCCTCGCTGGACAGGTCGTATTCGCGCATGAACGACTCGACCGCCGATTGCTGGCTGGCCTTGGCGCGCACGCGCGCGACCAGTTCGGTCGCGCGGGCCAGGACCAGGTCGCGCTCGGCCGGCGGCAGCGCCGCCTGGCCGATCAGTTCGTTGACGGCCTCGGTTTCGTCGCGGCAGTACGCGGCGGTCATCAGCGCACGTGCGGCGCCCGGTGCCTCGGCGAGTTCGGGTGAAAGGATGGCGGCGGTCATCGGGTTCGCATGAAAGGCAAGCCACCGGATGGCCGGCAGCGTCGCGGGGGCGCGCATTTTAGCAGCGTTGCCCGCGCGGCCGGGCACGAAGCGGCGGATTGGCCCGTTCGCGGTGGAGCTCGGCCCGGTTTCAACGCCGCCGGACGCCTGCCTCGTGGCCGAGGCCCGGTCACAAATCGACTGTCCCGGGCCCGAGGCAGCACGCCCTTGCGCTTGCCCGGACGCAGCCCGCTCACTATCATGGCGGGCTTGAAAGCGCTGTGGCTGCATGACTGAGCAAGACCCAGCTTTGACGCCGGGCGACGCGGTTTCGCTGATGATTTTGCCGCATCGCTCGTTGTCGTGCGCCGGCCTTTGGCTGTTTCTGACGGCACAAGGCATGGCTGCAGTGGGGTTTGCACTGCTGGCGGCGTGGGGCGGCAACGTGTTGGCGCCGGTATTCGCGCTGCTGGAGCTGGGCGTTGTCGCCGGGTGTCTGATCCGCGTCTGGCGTGCGTCCGGCGCGGGTGAGGTTGTCGTGCTGAGTGCGACGCGGCTGGAAATCGTCCCGTTGGGCAGGACGGGGCAGGCGGCGCAGTTCCATCCGTATTGGGCGCGGTTGACGCTGCAGCCGGGGCGCTGGCGCACTGCGCCGAGCCGGCTGCTGGTGCGCTCGCATGGACGCGAGGTCGAGATTGGCGCGTTTCTCAACGACGAGGAACGCCGCGATCTGGCGCGGCGATTGTCGGGCCTGCTGGCGCTGGCGCAGAACAGCGAACACCGGTCGTCGTAGCGGCGGCGGGCGACACGAATCTGGAAATGCTTAGGTGAAGCGATGAAGTGTTTTGAAGTCAGCAAGCCGATCGGGTTCGCGCTCGGCCTCGGAGCCGTGCTCGCCGCTGTCAGCACCGCGGTGTCGGCAATGCCGGTGCCGTGGCAGCTCAACATGTCGCCCGGCGTGACCAAGACCTCGCAGGAGGTCTACCAGATCCACATGTGGGCGTTCTACGTCTGCTGCGTGATCGGCGTGATCGTGTTCGGCGCGATGATCTACGCGATGGTCAAGTTCCGCAAATCCAAGGGCGCGGTTCCGGCCAAGTGGAGCCACAACACCCGCGTGGAGATGATCTGGACCGTCGTGCCGATCCTGATCCTCGTCGTGCTCGCCGCGCCGGCGACCAACGTCATGATCAGCATGGCCCACACCGAAGACTCGCAGATGACGGTGAAGATCACCGGTTATCAGTGGAAGTGGCGCTACGAATACATCAACTGGGGCGACAAGTCCTACCACGTCAACTTCATCTCCAAGCTGGACGGCGAGAGCGACCGCACGCGCCAGCTCAAGTCCGGTCTGGACCCGTTCGCGGTCAAGGCCGACGGCGAGAACACGTACCTGCTGAATGTCGATCATCCGCTCGTGCTGCCGGTCGACACCAAGGTTCGCTTCGTCGTCACCGGCGACGACGTGATCCACGCCTGGTGGGTGCCCGCGCTCGGCTGGAAGCAGGATGCGATCCCCGGCATCATCAACGACGACTGGACCGAGATCCACGATCCGGGCACCTATCGCGGCCAATGCGCCGAACTGTGCGGCCAGGACCACGGCTTCATGCCGATCGTCGTCAAGGCCGTGCCGAAGGACGAATTCGTCAAGTGGCTCGACACGCAGGAAGCGGCGCTCGCGCCGCCTCCCGCGGCGGCCGCAACCGCCGCCACGCCAGCCGCCGAACCTGCCAAGGGTTAAGCTTTTATTGAACAGCGCAGCCAGGGAATGGCTGCCCATTTGACTTCGCGATCACGGATGATCGCAAACACGAGATCACATCATGGCTACCCACGCCGCGCACCACGACCAGCACGCCGATCACGACCAGCACGATCACAAGCCGCACGGCTTCCTCAATCGCTGGGTGTTTTCGACCAATCACAAGGACATCGGCACGCTGTACCTGATCTTCGCGTTCACGATGGCGTGCATCGGCGCGATGTTCTCCGGCGTGATCCGCACCGAGCTGATGCATCCGGGCCTGCAGTTCGTGCAGCCGTACTTCTTCAACCAGATGACGACGATGCACGCGCTGGTGATGATCTTCGGCGCGATCATGCCGGCGTTCGTGGGCCTCGCCAACTGGATGGTGCCGCTGATGATCGGCGCGCCGGACATGGCGCTGCCGCGCATGAACAACTGGTCGTTCTGGATCCTGCCGTTCGCCTTCACGCTGCTGCTGTCGACACTGTTCATGCCGGGCGGCGCGCCGGCCGGCGGCTGGACGATGTATCCGCCGCTCGCGCTGCAGGGCGGCGCCTCGGTCGCGTGCCTGGTGTTCTCGGTGCACCTGATGGGCATCTCGTCGATCATGGGCGCGATCAACATCATCGCGACCATCCTGAACATGCGCGCGCCGGGCATGGACCTGCTCAAGATGCCGCTGTTCGTGTGGAGCTGGCTGATCACGGCGTTCCTGCTGATCGCGGTAATGCCGGTGCTGGCCGGTGCCGTGACGATGCTGCTGACCGACAAGTTCTTCGGCACCAGCTTCTTCAACGCTGCCGGCGGCGGCGACCCGGTGATGTTCCAGCACATCTTCTGGTTCTTCGGCCACCCCGAGGTCTACATCATGATCCTGCCGGCGTTCGGGATCGTGTCGGAGATCATCCCGACGTTCTCGCGCAAGCCACTGTTCGGCTACCAGGCGATGGTCTATGCGATCGCGTCGATCGCGTTCCTGTCGTTCATCGTCTGGGGCCACCACATGTTCACGGTCGGCATGCCGCTCGGCGGCGAACTGTTCTTCATGTACTCGACCATGCTGATCGCGATCCCGACCGGCGTGAAGGTGTTCAACTGGGTCTCGACGATGTGGAAGGGCTCGCTGTCGTTCGAGACGCCGATGCTGTGGGCGATCTCGTTCGTGATCCTGTTCACGATCGGCGGCTTCTCCGGGCTGATGCTCGCGCTCGTGCCGGCCGACTTCCAGTACCAGGACACCTATTTCGTCGTGGCGCATTTCCACTACGTGCTGGTGACCGGCGCGCTGTTCTCGATCATCGGCGCGATCTACTACTGGTGGCCGAAGTGGACCGGGCGCATGTACAACGAAACCTGGGCCAAGGTGCATTTCTGGTGGAGCATGGTGTTCGTCAACGTGCTGTTCTTCCCGCAGCACTTCCTGGGCCTGGCCGGCATGCCGCGCCGCATCCCGGACTACAACGTCGCGTTTGCCGACTGGAACCTGGTCAGCACGATCGGCGCCTACGGCATGTTCCTGACGCCGTTCATGATGTTCTTCATTCTCTATACGTCGCTCAAGAGCGGCGAAAAGGCCAAGCAGGTGTCGTGGGAAGGCGCGCATGGCCTCGAGTGGACCGTGCCGTCGCCGGCGCCGTTCCATACGTTCGAGGTGCCGCCGGTCATCCATGACGAAGACCTGGCCCACGGCGACGTCACTCACTAACTTTTGCGATCATCCATGATCGCGAAGATCAAGAACTGGCCATCCATGAGATTTATTTTTGCGATCGATCCCTGATCGCCAAAATCAAAAACCGGCCATCCATGGCCGGACTTTCTAAGTCCTACGTTTGACGCTGAAGAAGTTGATGAACCAGCAACACGCCAATTTCGATTCCGAGCAGCGCCGCGCCGGCATCCGCCGCACGGTGTGGATCGTCGGCGGTCTCGCGCTGGCGATGTTCGTGCTTTTCTTCCTCAAGCAGGGCATCTGGCACTGATGGACGTCAGCCAGCGCAACCGGCGATTCCTGACGCGCGCCCTGATCGTGTGCTGTTCGATGTTCCTGTTCGGCTTCGCCTGCGTGCCGATCTATCGGATCGCCTGCGACCATGGCTATCTCGGCGGACGCGTGCGCAATACTCCGGACGGTGCCGCCAAGGTCGCGGCTTTCAAGCCGGACGAATCGCGCTGGGTAACGGTGCAGTTCGTCGCCAACGTCAACAGCGCGCTGAAGTGGCAGTTCGCCCCGGAAGCGGTCACGCTGCGCGTGCATCCGGGCGTGCTCACCGAGGCATGGTTCGACGCGACCAACAATGCGCCATATGCCATCGTCGGCAACGCCGTGCCGAGCGTTGCGCCCAACACCGCGTCGCTGTACTTCAACAAGACCGAATGCTTCTGCTTCACCGAGCAGACGCTGAACGCCGGCGAGTCGCGGCGCATGCCGGTGAAGTTCTTCGTCGACCCGAAGCTGCCGAGCGACATCGGCACGCTGACGCTTTCGTACACGTTCTACAACAACGAACTGGCGACGAAGAAGCTTGCCGGTAAAGCGGAAATCGGAGATCAGGGACCGGAGATCGGAGACAAGCGACTTTCCCCGATCTCGGATCTGCGATCTCCTGCCCCCAGTTCCTGAGACTTTTCCGAATCAGAGGTTTGTCATGGCAAACGCAGCACCTGGCGCTTACTACGTCCCGCACGGCACGCGCTGGCCGATCATGGGGTCGTTCGGCCTGATCTTCACGGTCAGCGGTGCGGCCATGTGGCTCAACGAAGTCGCCGCGGGCAAGTTCGTCATGGTGCTCGGCATCGCGACGATCCTGGCGATGATGTTCGGCTGGTTTCGCACCGTGATCGGCGAATCGCTGGCCGGCACCTACAGCAAGCAGGTCGACACCTCGTTCCGCATGGGGATGATGTGGTTCATCTTCTCCGAGGTGATGTTTTTCGCGGCGTTCTTCGGCGCGCTGTTTTACGCACGCAACCTGTCGGTGCCGTGGATCGGTGGCGAGGGCGACGGCGCACTGACCAATTTCTTCCTGTGGAAAGGCTACTCGCCGGCATGGCCGACGAACGGTCCCGAGGCGATCGGTGGCGCATTCGAGACGATGCCGGCGTGGGGCGTGCCGCTCTTGAACACGCTGCTGCTGCTGTCGTCGGGTGTCACGATCACGATCGCGCACCATGCGCTGCGCGCCGGCAATCGCAAGCAGCTGCTGATCTGGCTGGGCGCGACAATCGTGCTGGGCGCACTGTTCCTCAATTTCCAGGCGCACGAATACATCGAGGCCTACACCAAGCTGAACCTGACGCTCGGCAGCGGCATCTACGGCTCGACCTTCTTCATGCTGACCGGTTTCCACGGCCTGCACGTCACGCTCGGCGCGATCATGCTGACCGTGATCTGGTTTCGTTGCCTGAAGGGCCATTTCGACCGCGACCACCACTTTGCGTTCGAGGCGGTTGCCTGGTACTGGCACTTCGTCGACGTGGTGTGGCTGGGACTGTTCCTGTTCGTTTACGTGTTGTAGGGCTCGAAAGAGCATTTGCCGCTCAAAGCGGATCGATGCGGATCGACGCGGATTTTTGCGCGCCTTGTCCGCGTCAATCTGCGTGGATCCACGTCAAAAGGCTCTTGATCCGCAGACGACGGCGTGGTCAGGCAGAATCGATTCTTCAGCGGCCGATATTGTGCGGCTGGATGACGCCGGTCAGGATGCCGACGATCACCAGCAGGATCAGGAATACCGACAGGCCGATGCGCCAGGTCAGCGCCTTCACCGTGCGGTCGGTCTTGCCCTTGTCGGTCATCATGTAGAACAGGCCGGCGCCCAGGTTGTAGACGATCACGATCAGAAACAGGACGATGATTGATTTGACCAGCATCGGTTGTGGTCCGTGCCGGCGCGGGCGCGCCGTTCCTGGCAAATTATAACGCCGTCGTGGCGGTCACGCGGCGCTGGCGGCGCGCATCCGGGTTCGCGATCGCGTTGACGCTGGTCGGCGTGGCGCTGTTCGTGCGGCTCGGCATCTGGCAGATCGATCGCGCGCGCGAAGCGCAGTCGATGCTGGATGGCTTCGCCGGCGCGTCGCAATCCGGGCTGGAGGATTTCGCCGCGGTCGCTGCCGATCCGCCGGCCGGTCGCTTTCCGCATGTGCGCGTGCGCGGGCATTATGTGGCTGCGCGCACCTGGCTTCGCGACGAGCAGATGCGCAAGGGACAACTCGGGGTCGAGGCCTATGCGGCATTCGCTGTCGATGGCGTCGCGGCAACGCTGCTGGTCGACCGCGGCTGGGTTGCCTGGGAACATGCGCCGGGGACGCAGCCGCTGCTGCCCGCGCCGGACGCCGGCGAGATCGACCTGAGCGGCATCTATGCGCCGTTTCCGGGCAGCGGCCTGCGCCTTGGCGGCAACAGCCTGGCACGGCAGCCGGCCGGACCGAAACTGACGCTGGCGATCGATCACGACGAGATCGCCGCGGACCTGGCCGCACCGCTGTTGCCGCGCGTGCTGCTGCTCGATCCCGACCCGGCCAGCGGTTTCGAGCGAAGCTGGACGCCGGCATTGATGCCGCCGGCGCGCCATCAGGCCTATGCGTTCCAGTGGTTCGCCCTCGCCGTGGCGGCGATCGTCATCTTCGTGTTGCGGCATTGGATAAAAGTTGACAAGTAGACTAGTGGACAACAGAAACCGGAATCGAATCGTCCTGATCGCCGTGACGCTGGTATTCGCAGCGCCGATCGTCAGCGCGTTGCTGCTCAACGCCGGCGGCTGGCGTCCGGCGAGCACGCGCAATTCGGGCACGCTGGTGCAGCCGCCGCTCGACATCGGCAACGTGGTGGTGACGCTGGCCGACGGCTCGAAGCTGGTCTGGCGCGATCCGCAGTGGCACTGGACGCTGCTGGCGCTGGGCAACGGCGATTGCGCGCAGACGTGCCAGACGCGCCTGGCGGAACTCGTGCGCATGCGCATCACGCTCAATCGCAATGCCGAACGCCTGCGCATCGTCTATCTCGGCGCGCCGTTGCCGACGCCGGCCCCCGGCACGGCGGCGCCGTTGTTGACCGGCAGCGACGACGCGGGCGCACTGGCCGCCTATCGACCGGGTGCGCCGGGCGAACTGGCGCTGGCCTTGGTCGATCCGAACGGCCTGCTGATGATGCGCTATGCGAATGGCTACGATGCCGCAGCACTGCGCGGCGACATCGTCAAGGTCGTGCACTGATGCGCACGCGGGCGTTCTCGTTCGTCGGCATGCGCCGCCTTGCCTGGGCGGCAGCGGCGTTCGCGCTGCTGATCATCGTGTTCGGCGCGTTCGTGCGCCTGTCCAATGCCGGGCTGTCGTGTCCGGACTGGCCGACCTGCTACGGCAAGTTGACCTGGCCGACGCAGACGCACGAGGTCGCCAGCGCCAATGCGGCATTTCCGGACCGTCCGTTCGAGACCGGCAAGGCGTGGCGCGAGCAGGTCCATCGCATCCTGGTCGGCGGCCTGAGCCTGCTCACGTTCGCGCTCGCCGGCTGGGCGTGGGGGCGCCGGCGCGAACTGCGCGCACTCGCTGCGGTGCCGCTCGCCGCCGCTGTCGTGATCGTGTTCCAGGCATTGCTCGGCATGTGGACGGTCACGCTCATGCTGCTGCCCGTGGTCGTCATGGGACACCTGCTCGGCGGCCTGCTGTTGTTCGCGTTGCTGGCCTACACCGCGCTGCGCCTGACCGTGCCGGCGGCCGGCGGCATCGGCGCGGCGTCGTTGCGGCGCCTGACCGTGCTCGGCATCGTCGCGCTGGCATTGCAGATCGCCCTCGGCGGCTGGACCAGTTCGAACTACGCCGCGCTCGCCTGCGGCAATGATTTCCCCAAGTGCCTCGGATACTGGTGGCCGCCGACCGATTTCCGCGAAGGCTTCGTGTTCTGGCGCAGCATCGGTGTCAACTACGAGGGCGGGGTGCTCGATACAGCCGCACGCAGCGCGATCCAGATCGCGCACCGCTTCGGCGCGCTGCTCGCGTTCGTGTGCGTCGGCACTGCCGCCATCGCCGCGTGGCGTCGCGCGCCGTTGCGCGGGTTCGGCGTTGCCGTCGGCATCCTGCTGCTGCTGCAGCTCGCGCTCGGCATCGGCAACGTCGTGCTCGGCCTTCCGCTGCCGGTTGCGATTGCGCACAATGCCGTGGCGGCGTTGCTGCTGTTTGCGTTGCTTGCCTTGATGGTCAGGACGGCAGACGCGCGACCAGAGACGAGAGACGCCGGAGCAGAAGCCGAGCCACGCATTTGATCTTGCGTCTGTCGTCTCCCGTCTGTCGTCTCTCGAAGTTCACTTGCGGTCGCACTCGGCTGGCCGCACCCTACGCACAAGCATGGCTTCCATTACCCACCAATACCTCGAACTGACCAAGCCGCGCGTCGTTGCACTGATCGTGTTCACGGCGATCATCGGCATGTTCCTGGCGGTGCCCGGCATGGTGCCGCTGCAGCCGCTGATCGCCGGCACCGTCGGCATCTGGCTGGCCGCCGCATCGGCCGCGGCGATCAACCACCTGATCGACCAGCGCATCGACCGGCTGATGGCGCGCACCTCGCAGCGGCCGCTGGCGACCGGCGCGCTGACGCCGATGCAGGTGCTGGTGTTCGCCGTCGTGCTCGGCGCCGCCTCGATGGCAATCCTGATCGTCCTGGTCAATCCGCTCACTGCGCTGCTCACGTTTGCGTCGCTGATCGGCTATGCGATTGTCTACACGGCGTGGCTCAAGCGCGCCACGCCGCAGAACATCGTCGTCGGCGGCATCGCCGGCGCCGCGCCGCCGGTGCTCGGCTGGGCCGCGGTCACCGGCCACGTGCACCCGTATGCGCTGCTGCTGTGCCTCATCATCTTCGTCTGGACGCCGCCGCATTTCTGGGCGCTGGCGATCTTCCGCCGCGACGACTATTCGCGCGCGCAGGTGCCGATGCTGCCGGTGACGCACGGCGTCGAATACACGCGCCAGCATGTGCTGTATTACACGATCCTGCTGCTGATCGTGACCGTGCTGCCCTACCTGACCGGCATGAGCGGCCTGTTCTACCTCGGCGGGGCGCTCGTGCTCGGCGGCGGATTCCTCTATTACGCGATCGTGCTGCTCGATCCGCCGAACGAGCTGTTTCCGATGAAGGTGTTCAATTATTCCATTGTATACCTGATGGCCCTGTTCGCCTTCCTGCTGATCGATCATTACGTCGACACGCCGCTGCTGCGCCATGCCGTAATGCCGCTGCAGCGCATTTCCTGACGGCAGCGGCCACTTCACGCGTTTCGAACCCGGCTGCGACTATGCTCGCTTCGCTGCGCGCCGGTGGCGCGCAGCCAATTCCCGAAATGGAGGCAAGGTCATGAAGCAGCAGACGTATTTTCCGTTCATGCTGGCAGGAACGATGGCAATGGCCGGCGCGGCCGGCGCGCAGGACCTGGGCTCGCTCAAGGGCATGGCCGGCGGCATGGATCCGTCGTCGCTGGCATCCGGCAGCGCCGGCAACGCTGCCGGCGTGGTCGAGTACTGCATGAAGAACAATTTCCTCGGCGGTGACGCCGCCGGCGTCAAGGACCAGCTGATGAGCAAGGTCAGCGGCGGGGGAGAGAACGAAAAGGCCGACTATGCGGACGGCGCGAAGGGCATGCTCAAGACCGGCGACGGCAAGAGCGTCGACCTCGGCAAGCTTGGCAGCATGAAACAGTCGGTGACCAGGAAGGCGTGCGCCAGCGTGCTCGATCACGCCAAGTCGCTGCTCTGAACGCCCCTCAATCCGCCGTGTCCATCGCGTCGCCGGCTCCGGCGGTCGGCGCGGACGCTACCGCGCCGGCCTCCAGCGCATAGCGCTGCGCGAGCACGGCGCAGACCATCAGCTGGATCTGGTGGAACAGCATCAGCGGCAGCACGATCGCGCCGACCGCGCTGCCGGCGAACAGCACGTTCGCCATCGGCACGCCGCTGGCCAGGCTCTTCTTCGAGCCGCAGAACAGGATCGTGATGCGGTCTTCGCGCGAAAACCCCAGGCGCCTGCCGAACTGCGCGGTCGCGAACAACGCGATGGCGAGCAGCAATCCGCACAGTACGGCCAGCAGGCACAGCGCCTCGATCGAGACCCGGTGCCACAGCCCCTCGACCACGGCCGCGCTGAATGCGGTGTAGACGACGAGCAGGATCGAGCCGCGATCGACCAGGCTCAATACCTGCTTGTGGCGGTCGACGAAGGCGCCGATCCAGCGCCGCGCGACCTGGCCGGCGACGAAGGGCACGAACAGCTGCAGCACGATGTCGCGGATCGCGTTGCCCGGCGCGTTGACCGTGCCCTGGGTATGGATCAGCAGGTTGACCAGCAGCGGCGTCAGCACGATGCCGATCAGGCTCGAGAACGACGCGCTGCATACCGCCGCCGGCACGTTGCCGTGGGCGATCGAGGTGAACGCGATGGACGACTGCACGGTTGACGGCAGCGTGCACAGGAACAGCATGCCCAGCGCCAGTTGCGTGCCGACCAGGGCGGTCGCCAGCGGCATCAGCGCGACGCCGAGCAGCGGGAACATCGCGAACGTGCACAGGAAAACCAGCAGGTGCAGACGCCAGTGCGTCAGGCCGGCAATGATCGCTTCGCGCGACAGCTTGGCGCCGTGCATGAAGAACAGCAGGGCGATCGCCGCACTCGTGATGACGCCGAACACCGCTGCCGCCTCGCCGCGGCACGGCAGCAGGCTGGCCAGCATTACCGTGGCGATCAGCGCTACCGTGAACTTGTCGAACAGCAGGGCGAGGTGTCGTCGCACGATCGCGGCTTCGCAGCGGGGCGGATTCGCGCATTATGCGGCACGCCGTGCTGGACTTTGCCGGCCGGCCTGCCTAGATTGGCGCATCGGACATTCAGAAAACCTGCGCTCCGGCACCGCCGGTTCGCGCCGATCCGCCGCGAGGAATTTCCATGACCCAGGTCTACGATTTCAAAGCCACGACGATCGACGGCGACGAGCAGTCGCTGGCCGAGTACAAGGGCAAGACGATGCTGATCGTCAATGTCGCCAGCAAGTGCGGCTTCACGCCGCAGTACAAGGGACTGGAAGACCTGTACGAGAAGTTCCGCGACCAGGGCCTGGTCGTGCTCGGCTTTCCGTGCGACCAGTTCGGCCATCAGGAACCGGGTGACGAGGAGGAGATCAAGAACTTCTGCTCGCTGAACTACGACGTGCAGTTTCCGCTGTTCGCCAAGATCGAGGTCAACGGCGCGAATACGCATCCGCTGTACCAGTACCTAAAGAGCCAGGCCAGGGGCCTGCTCGGCAGCGAGGCGGTCAAGTGGAACTTCACCAAGTTCCTGGTCGACAAGGGCGGCAAGGTCGTGCGCCGCTTCGCGCCGACCGACACGCCCAAAGGCATCGAGAAAGACGTCGCCGCCGCGCTGTAAGCTGCGCCGATGACGACGCTCCCGGCGG
>DATNFS010000034.1:0-20257 GCA_035606275.1 Rudaea sp. | reverse complement strand
CTGGCGCTCAATCGCGGTCCGCTGAGTCCGACATCGCTCAAGCGCAGCATGCCGGATCCGCTGCGCAACACGCTGATCGCCAAGGGCCTGGTGCGCCAGCATCAGGAACTGCTCGAGATCACCAAGAAAGGCTCGTCTCTGGCGAACGACCTGATCCTGACGCGCAGGGATGCGACGGCGAATTCCGCGCGCTGAAGTCGTGCGGGGCGGCCGCCGGAAAAAATTGGCCGACGATGTTTCAACTTGCCGCCGGTCGGATTCCGACTGACCGGCGGCAATCATCAGCCCCTGCGGCACTCGCCCCGGGGTGTGCGGTCCGGCCCAAGGCGAAACGCTCGCTCACTTCGAGGTCCGCGTCGATCCGCCGCGAAGCAGCGACCTCCACCGATCGCGGGCCATTCGAGACCGTCCGAGAAAACCTGATCGTATCGGGGGCGCAAGGACAGGGAATGACGCCGGCAGGGGCCGCTCGTCGATCCGCAAGGGAAGGCGCAATTTGTATAAATGTGGAGAGACAGCACGGGAACTTCGCTGCGGCGTCGCTCGCCGAGTTCGCCGGAAGCTCGAGGTCGTGCGGACAGGCGCTGCGCCGGCTGGCGCGCAGGCGGGTGTTCGGCCCGGGAGTTACCCCGGAAATTATCCAGGACACCTTGGCTGGCGCGCAGCCCAGGTTATTGATGGAATTGGCGTCCCCAGGGGGATTCGAACCCCCGTTACCGCCGTGAAAGGGCGATGTCCTGGGCCTCTAGACGATGGGGACGCCGGGAAAAGCTGCCGCCAGGACGACGGTGAAGTGGTGGAGCCAGTCGGGATCGAACCGACGACCTCTACAATGCCATTGTAGCGCTCTCCCAGCTGAGCTATGGCCCCGAGAGAGCGCGAAAGGGTAGTGGATGGGCCCGGTTACGTCAATCTCGAAACGCGATTTTTGTGCGATGGCGCGCTGATGTCGACGTGCACGCGCGTGCCGCCTGCTCGTGCAGTCCGGCTTTCGTCGGTCGTGGCGACGACATGAAAGAAGCGGTTTGGGTTGAATCCCCCTGTCGTCGGCGAGACCTAGTTCCCGTGCCACGTGGATAAGTCACCCGGCCTCATCCGGCGGCGCTTCGCGCCATCTTCTTCCATCGGCAGCGGGGAGTTGCGGGGCGCCGGGCTTCCTGTCAGCTGCCGCTGAGCGTGCACTGCGCGAGCAGGCCGCGCGCCATCATGGCGTACTGGCGATGACGGAAGAACAGGCGCAGCTGGCTGCCGCCGAGCTGGCGCCACAGCACGGTCGCGCGCACGGCGGCAAGCAGCAGCGCGCGGATGCGGTCGACGCTTGCCGCATTGTTCAGGAAGTGCGGATTGCCCTCGACCATGATGCGCGGGCGCAAGGTCGACAGGGTCCGGCTGTACAGCTTCGCCAGCTCGGTTGTCGCGTCGAGCGGATCCTGCGTGTCGTGGTCGCGCGCAATGGCCTCGATGCCGCTTCGCAACGTTTCCAGAACGTCGCTGCGACGCGCCAGCGCGCTTTCGACGCGCATGACATTGATCAGCAGCCGCGTGAGCACCAGGTCGCGCGTACCGGTTTCGACTTGTGCGACCAGCGTTTCCAGGCCCAGCCGCAGGTTGGTGACGCCGGCGAAGACGTCGGCGGCATTGTCGGAGTCGATCTTGAAGATGCTCGCCATGCTCGCGCGCATCGAGGCGACATCGGCATCGCCGCGCAGCGCCAGGCTGCGCACCAGACTCGTCGCCTGCAGGGCGCCGGCCAGCGCAATGACGCGCTCTTCCCTCATCGCCGCCCGGCGCCGCTACTGTACACGCAGTGCCTGCGCGGCAAGGCCGCCGAATGGCGCATCGGTGACATCGATGATGCCGCCGCCGAGGCACTCGTCGCCGCGATAAAAAACGACGGACTGGCCGGGCGTGACGGCGCGTTGCGGAATGTCGAACGTGACCTCGCAACGATCGCCTTCGACGCGGACGCGGCAAGTCTGGTCGACTTGCCGATAGCGGGTCCTGGCCGTGCAGCGGAAATCGGCAGCCGGCGCCGTGCCGGCGACCCAGGACAATTCGCCGGCGGCCAGGCGTGACGAGAACAGCCAGGGATTGTCGACTCCCTGGGCGACGTACAAGACGTTCGCGGGCACATCCTTGCCGACGACATACCATGGCGCGCTGCCGGCACCGCGACGCCCGCCGATGCGCAGGCCCTCGCGCTGGCCGAGTGTGTAGTACATCGTGCCGTTGTGTTCGCCGAGCAGGTTGCCATCGGGGCTACGCAGTTCGCCCGGCCGTGCCGGAATGTACTGGCCGAGAAACTCGCGGAAGTCGCGCTCGCCGATGAAGCAGATGCCGGTCGAGTCCTTCTTCGCATGCGTGGGCAGTCCCGCTTCCGCGGCCATGCGCCGCACCTGCGGCTTGGCCAGTTCACCGACCGGAAACACGGTCGAGCGCAACGCGTCCTGGCCGAGCGTATGGAGAAAATAGCTCTGATCCTTGTTCGTGTCGCGGCCGCGCAGCAGGCGATGGCGGCCGTCGACGACATCGCTGCGCGCGTAGTGGCCGGTCGCGATCCGTTCGGCGCCGAGGGCACGCGCGTGCTCGAGAAACGTCTTGAACTTGATCTCGCGGTTGCACAGCACGTCGGGGTTCGGCGTGCGGCCGGCACGGTACTCGCTGAGGAAGTTTTCGAATACCCGGTCCCAGTAGTCGGCGGCGAAGTTGCGCGCATGAAAGGGCAGGTCGAGCCGGGCGCAGACGCGCACCGCATCGGCGCGGTCGCGGTCGGCCTGGCATTCGCCGAAGCGGTCGTCTTCGACCCAGTTCTGCATGAACAGCCCGGCGACGTCGCAGCCCTCGCGCTTGAGCAGCAACGCGGCGACCGACGAATCGACACCGCCGGACATGCCGACCATGACGGAAGGTGTGTTCATGCCGGCGCCTCGATCATCCAGGTGCACGCCGACAGCGGCAGGCGCCGTCCGGCGAGCCAGTCGTCGATGCCGCGCAGCACCATCGGGCTGCGCAGCCGGGCCCTTGCCGCTGCGATTTCCGCATGCGTCATCCACAAGGCACGCACGATGCCGGTGTCGAGCCCCTGCAGCCGGTCGTGCTGCAGCGGGGTCGCCGCAAACGTGAAACGCAGGAAATGGCCGCCGCCATCGCTGCGCCACTGGTAGATGCCGACCAGATGGTCGAGTTCGACGCTCCAGCCGGTTTCCTCGCGCGTCTCGCGCACGGCGGCATCCGGCAGCGACTCGTCGGGCTCCAGATGGCCGGCCGGGTTGTTCAGCACCAGCGCGCCGCGCACGTTTTCCTCGACCATCAGGAAGCGGCTGTCGCGCGCCACGATCGTCGCAACGGTGACGTCCGGGCGCCAGATGGTGCCGACCTCGTTTTCGCCGATACTTGAAAATGCCTTCATTTGCATGATTTTACACGAGGGCCCCGGTGCGGTCCGCCGACCTTCGGCGGCAATGCTGCCAGGTCCATTGCGGTCGAGTGGCGATATAATCGAAACCCAACGGATTCAAGGTTGTCATGCCGAAAAAACCCGACCAACGTCAGGAGCCGCTGCACGGCGTGGTGGTGGAGGAAGCCCGCCCCGAGGTCGCGCGGCCGCCCCTGTACCAGGTCGTCTTGCTGAACGATGACTTCACGCCGATGGACTTTGTCATCGTGGTGCTGGAGACTTTCTTCAATATGGACCGGGAACGGGCGACGCAGGTCATGCTCCACGTGCATACGCGCGGCAAGGGCGTGTGCGGCGTGTTTACCCGCGAGGTCGCCGAAACCAAGGTCACCCAGGTCAACGAGTTCGCCCGCGCACACCAGCATCCGCTGCTCTGCACTCTGGAAAAGGCGTGACCCGATCCCCATTGATTGCGCAACACCGGACTCGCGGCCGAGCGAGGGTCGTGGCGACGATTGCGACGACTGCGTTCTCCAGCGAGTCCATTGATGATTCCCGCGATCACGGAGCGGTCGCACGAACGAAGGCACCCTGATGTTCAGCAAAGATCTCGAGCTTACGATCGGCCAGTGTTACAAGGACGCGCGCGAGCAGCGTCACGAATTCATGACGGTCGAACACCTGCTGCTGGCGCTGCTGGAGAACCCGTCCGCTGCCGCGGTGTTGCGCGCCTGTGGCGCCGATACCGGCAGGCTCGGCAAGGACCTCAAGGCGATCATCCTGGAAACCGTGCCGGTGCTGCCGGCCAGCGACGAGCGCGACACACAGCCGACGCTGGGCTTCCAGCGCGTGCTGCAGCGCGCGGTCTATCACGTGCAGTCGTCCGGCCGCAAGGAAGTCACCGGCGCCAACGTGCTGGTCGCGATCTTCGGCGAGAAGGATTCGCACGCGGTCTATTTCCTCAACCAGCAGGAAGTCAGCCGGCTCGACGTGGTCAACTACATCTCGCATGGCGTCGCCAAGATCGGCCAGGATGCCAGCCCGCAGCCGGGGACTGATGCCGGCAAGGAAAGCGAGGGCGGCGACGAGCCGCGCGGCAATCCGTTGACCGAGTTCGCCAGCAACCTCAACGACATGGCCCGCCAGGGCAAGATCGACCCGCTGATCGGCCGCGTCGAGGAGATCGAGCGCACGATCCAGGTACTGTGCCGGCGGCGCAAGAACAACCCGCTCTACGTCGGCGAAGCCGGCGTCGGCAAGACCGCGCTCGCGGAAGGCCTGGCCAAGCGCATCGTCGAAGGCGAGGTGCCCGACGTGCTGAAGGACTGCACGATCTATGCGCTCGACATGGGCTCGCTGGTCGCCGGCACGAAGTACCGCGGCGATTTCGAGAAGCGCCTCAAGGCCGTGATCGCGCAGCTCAAGAAGGAGCCGCACGCGATCCTGTTCATCGACGAAATCCACACGATCATCGGCGCCGGCTCGGCCAGTGGCGGCACCATGGACGCGTCGAACCTGATCAAGCCGGTGCTGGCTTCGGGCGAGCTGCGCTGCATCGGTTCGACCACGTTCCAGGAATTCCGCGGCGTGTTCGAAAAGGATCGCGCGCTCGCGCGGCGTTTCCAGAAGATCGACGTCGTCGAGCCGACGCCGGCGGAGAGTTTCGAGATCCTCAAGGGCCTGAAGTCGCGCTTCGAGCAGCATCACAAGGTCGAATACACCTCCGAGGCGCTGAAGGCAGCCGTCGACCTGTCGGTGCGCCACATCGGCGACCGCCTGCTGCCGGACAAGGCGATCGACGTGATCGACGAAGCCGGCGCGCGGCAGCGCCTGATGCCGATCGAGCAGCGCAAGACGGTCGTCGACGTGCCCGAGATCGAATTCATCGTCGCGCGCATGGCGCGCATTCCGCCCAAGCAGGTATCGGCGTCGGATCGCGACGTGCTGAAGAACCTCGACCGCAACCTGAAGATGGTCGTGTTCGGCCAGGATGCCGCGATCGATGCGCTCGCCGCCTCGATCAAGATGGCGCGCTCGGGCTTGGGCGACACGCAGAAGCCGATCGGCTGCTTCCTGATGGCCGGCCCGACCGGCGTCGGCAAGACCGAGGTGACGCGCCAGCTCGCGCTGCAGCTGGGCATCGAGCTGATCCGCTTCGACATGTCCGAATACATGGAGTCGCATTCGGTATCGCGCCTGATCGGCGCGCCGCCGGGCTACGTCGGCTTCGACCAGGGCGGCCTGCTGACCGAGCAGATCACCAAGCACCCGCATTGCGTGCTGCTGCTCGACGAGATCGAGAAGGCGCATCCGGACGTCTACAACATCCTGTTGCAGATCATGGACCACGGCAAGCTGACCGACACGAACGGGCGCGAAGCCAATTTCCGCAACGTCATCGTCGTCATGACGACGAACGCCGGCGCGGCACAGGCGGCACGCCGCTCGATCGGCTTCGTCGAGCAAAGCCACGCGACCGATGCGATGGAAGTGATCCGCCGCGCGTTCTCGCCGGAGTTCCGCAATCGCCTCGATGCGATCATCCAGTTCTCGGCGCTCGACCTGGAGCACATCCTGCGCGTCGTCGACAAGTTCCTGATCGAACTGGAGACGCAGCTGCAGGAAAAGCACGTGTCGCTGAACGTCGACGCCGACGCGCGGCGCTGGCTGGCCGAGCACGGCTTCGATCCGACCATGGGTGCGCGGCCGATGGCACGCGTGATCCAGGAGAACGTCAAGCGCCCGCTCGCCGACGAACTGTTGTTCGGCAAACTGGCGGCCGGCGGCCGGGTCTATCTGAGCGTCAAGGACGACAAGCTGGATGTGCGCGTCGAGGAAGACGAGAAGCAGCCAGTCGTTGTCGAATAGCTGCCAAGGACATGACGGAAACGAAAACGGCGGCCTCAAGCCGCCGTTTTCCTGGCTAGCTGACCCAGCGCAGCTGGGAATCGATGACGTGCCAGCCTGCCGAATCATGATGCAAGATTGCGGTATTGCTCGAGGCGCAAAGGCTGCCGCAGTAATATCCCCACGTCAGCTCGTAGTTGCCATCGGCGCGCAATGCGGGTTTGCCGATATGGATCTTCCAGGATTTTCCGACCGCGTTGGCTTCCGCCTTGAACATGCTTCCGGGCGCGAACATGATGCCGGTGCTCCTGCGCAGGTTTTCCACGACAGGCTGCGGCAAATCGTGCCCGTCGATGGATACGGAGAAGTGCATCGAGGAGGTGGGGGAAATCCTGTTCGAGGATACCTGCCAGAGCAGCAGCGCTTGTGCAGCCCCGAGCGTATCGTCGCTGACGGCCGGCTCACCTGCGAAGGCGAGCGTCGACAAGAGGAATAGAAGGCAGGCGAGGCGTCCGTGCATGCGGCCTCACTTCATGCGGTAGGTAATGCGGCCTTTCGTGAGGTCGTACGGCGTCATCTCGACCTTGACCTTGTCGCCCGTCAGGATGCGGATGTAATTCTTGCGCATGCGTCCGGAGATGTGGGCCGTGACGACATGGCCGTTCTCGAGCTTTACGCGGAACATCGTATTGGGCAGCGTGTCGAGCACGGTGCCTTCCATTTCGATTTGGTCGTCTTTCGCCATTAGCCGCTGCAGGGGTGCGGAACGTTCCGCGAGGCGCGGGATTCTGCCACGTTAGTGCGGTCACGGGAAGCAAAACATTGCCCACGCGCCGATTTGTGCGCAAGCGGCCGACCCCAGCCTCCGGCCCTCAATCCGGGAGCGCAGCAGAGGAAAACGGCGATGCTTTCGGCGCAATCCTGCGTGCCGTTCATCGACCCGACAGCTCGCCGGCCATGCCGATCGGCCAGCGCGGACCCCAGGGAGCAACGATGCCCGGTTCGGCGCTCAGCCGCTCGACCTGCGCGATGAATCGCGCGCGCGGCATGCTGACGGCGCCCATCGTCGCCAGATGGGACGACGCGACCTGCGCATCGAGCAGCGGGAATCCCCATGCCTGAAGACCCTTGCACAACGCGATCAGCGCCACCTTCGAGCCGTTGGTGGCGCGGCTGAACATCGACTCGCCGAAGAACATGCGGCCGATCGCGACACCGTAGATTCCGCCGACGAGCCGCCCGGAAGCATCGAAGGCTTCGACCGAGTGCGCATGGCCCAGTTCGTGGAGGCGCCGATACGCGTCGAGCATCGCGCGCGTGATCCAGGTGCCGCTGTGCCCGGGCCGCGGCGCCGCACAGGCACGCACGACATCGGCGAATGCGCTGTCCGCCCGTATCGTCCAGTCGCAATGTTTCAGCCAGCGTCGCATCCTGGTCGAGACATGGACTTCCGCAGTGTGGAATACCATGCGCGGATCGGGAGACCACCACAGGATCGGTTCACCTTCCGAATACCACGGGAAGATGCCGTGGGCATACGCGTCGAGCAGTCGCGCGGGCGCGAGGTCGCCGCCCGCGGCGAGCAGGCCATCGGGTTCCCGCAGCGCGCGTTCGACCGGCGGAAACAGCTCGTGCATGCCGGCGTGCAGGATCGGGATCCGGATCACGAAGTATCCTTGCCGTCGGGCCTGCAGCCGGTTCGGGAGCGGACGCTTCCGCGGTCGCCATCACGGTCGCCGGGTGCCGGCGCTGTCGCGTCTGCAGCTTCCGGCGGGACGGTGCGAGGTTCGGCGTAGGGCGAGTGCGCCATCAATTCGGAACGGTATTCTTCGAGGGCGATCGCCTCGCGTGCGAGCGCTTCGCGCACGGCCGCGCGGAAGCGCGGATCGGCCAGATAATGGTACGAGCGCGTGCGTGTCGGCAGGAATCCGCGCGCGAGCTTGTGCTCGCCCTGGGCGCCCGGCTCGAACCGGTGCAGGCCGTTGTCGATGCAGTATTGGATGCCCTGGTAGTAGCAGGCCTCGAAATGCAGGCCCGGGACATTTTCGCGACAACCCCAGTAGCGGCCGTACAGCGTCGTCGACGAGCGCAGCAGCAGCGCCATCGCGATGATGTCGGCCCCGCGCCTGCACAGCACCGCCAGGGTTCTTTCGGGCATCGTCGCGCCGAGGTGACGAAAGAAACCGAGTGTCAGCGCCGGATGATTGCCGCGTTCGGCGAAAGTGCCGAGATACAGCTCGTGGATTTCGCGCCATTCGGCCGCCGTCAACGCGTTGCCGTCACGGATCTGGCAGCTTATGCCTGCGCGCGCAACCTGGGCACGTTCGTGGCGGATGTTCTTGCGCTTCTTGTGCGTCAGCGCGTCGAGGAACTGGTCGAACGATAGCCAGTGTCGGCCGCCGGAGCCGCCGTTGCGCCAGTGGAATTGCCAGTCGAAGCGCGCGAGCCAGCTGGCCGAATCGAGCGCCTCGGCGTCGCTTGCCGTGACGAAATTCAGGTGTGCCGAAGACAATCCGGCGCCTTCGACCGTTCCGGCAAGAGCGGCGGCCAGGGCCTCGCGCAGCGCCGCCGCATCGGTGCCGCCGCCGGCCAGCAACCGCGCGCCGGTGACCGGGGAATACGGGATGGCGCACAGCAGCTTCGGGTAATAGTCGAGGCCGGCACGTTCATAGGCGCCGGCCCAGGACCAGTCGAACACGTACTCGCCGTGCGAATTGCGTTTCAGATACAGCGGAGCGGCGGCGACCAGATGCTCGTTCCGATACAGCGCCAGATGGTGTGCGCGCCAGCCGTAGTCGGCGCGGATGCAGCCGTGTTGTTCCAGGCCGGAAATAAAGGCATGGCTCAGGAACGGATTGTCGTCGGGAAGAAGGGCGTTCCACGCCGCAGCGTCGATTTCGTCGAGGCGCGAATGGAAGCGCGCGGTCAGTTGTGCAGTCATCGCTGGATGTTAGCGCGATCGTTTCACGGCGATGTCAGGGCGAAGCGAGGCCAGTATGGGCATTCAGCTCTCAAGCCGGCTGCACCACCCCGGCACCTTCCCATCGGGAGAGGGGCTGGGGCGAGGGTTGGGTGACAGCCAGAGTCGATACGTGTTCCGACCTTCGTGCGGCGCTTCGCGCCACCTTCTCGCGGCGGCAGAAGGGAAGAGCTCAGGCCAAGCCAAGTTTGTCCAGATACTTTTCTGCATCGAGCGCCGCCATGCAGCCGAATCCGGCCGATGTGACGGCCTGGCGGTAGACCTGGTCGGCGACGTCGCCTGCCGCGAATACGCCGGGCACGCTCGTGGCCGTGGCACCGCCCTCGATGCCGGACTTGATCTTGATGTAGCCATTGTTCATGGCCAGCTGACCGTCGAACAGCGCGGTGTTCGGCGTGTGGCCGATCGCGACGAACATGCCATGCACGGACAGGTCGCGCGTCGTGCCGTCATGCGTGTTCTTGATGCGCACGCCATTGACGCCGTTCTCGGCGCCGAGCACCTCGTCGACATGGTGGTTCCACACGATTTCGACTTTGCCGGTCTGCTGTTTGGCAAACAGCTTGTCCTGCAGGATCTTCTCCGCCTTGAACTTGTCGCGGCGATGCACGACCGTGACTTTCTTGGCGATGTTGGCCAGGTACAGGGCTTCCTCCACCGCCGTGTTGCCACCGCCGATGACGGCGACGTCCTGGTCGCGGTAGAAGAAGCCGTCGCAGGTTGCGCAGGCCGACACGCCCTGGCCCTTGAACCTGTCCTCGGACGGAATGCCCAGGTACTTGGCCGTGGCGCCGGTGGCGATGACCAGCGCGTCGCAGCTGTATTCGCCGCTGTCACCCACCAGCCGAAACGGGCGGCGCGACAGGTCCGCGGTGTGGATATGGTCGAAGATGATTTCGGTGGCGAAACGCTCGGCATGTTCCTTCATGCGTTCCATCAGCGCCGGCCCCTGCAGGCCTTCCACATCGCCGGGCCAGTTGTCGACATCCGTGGTGGTCATCAACTGGCCACCCTGCTGCAAGCCGGTGATCAGCGTCGGCTTGAGGTTTGCGCGCGCGGCATACACTGCGGCGGTGTAGCCGGCCGGCCCGGAACCGAGGATGATCAGGCGCGAATGCTTGGGGGTGGTCATGTATAATCCTTGGCGCGACGATGCGGTTTGAATTGTGCGCGAGCTTGCCTGCGAATTGCCAGATTCGGTGACCGGTCCAATCGTTTCCTCTCCGAGAATTGTCGGCTGTCTTGCGGACGCCGGCGCCCGGGAGCGAGCGACAGTCCGGCCAACTATGGGGGACGAAGCGGCTCATTCAAGCAGTGGTCATTCAGGCCATACCATCCGATTTTGAACGGTAGTTCCGTTCGCCAACATTTCGAGGATCGACCTATGCGTATCGGTGTGCCATCCGAAACCAAGACTCTTGAAGGGCGCGTGGCGCTCGTCCCGGCAGCCTGCGCGGACCTCGTGCATCGCGGCCACGAGGTTTTCGTCCAGGAAGGTGCCGGGACGAAGAGCGGATTTCCCGACGAGGAATACCGGCGCGTCGGCGTCACGCTGGTGCCGACCGCCAAGAAGCTGTACGAGGCGGGCGAACTGATCGTCAAGGTCAAGGAGCCGATCTCGGGCGACCTGAAGCATCTGCGCAAGGAGCACCTGCTGTTCTGCTATCTGCACCTGGCGCCGCTGCCGAAACTGACCAGGAGCCTGCTCGACATCGGCCTGACCGGCGTCGCCTTTGAGTCCGTGCAGGAAGCCGACGGTTCACTGCCGTTGCTGGCGCCGATGTCGATCATCGCCGGCCGCATCGCCGTGCAGATCGGCACGAACCTGCTGCATCAGCCGGCCGGCGGCAAGGGCAAGCTGCTCGGCGGCCTGCCGGCGACCGAGCGCGGCAAGGTCATCGTGTTCGGTGCCGGTGCGGCGGGGCGCAACTCGGCCGAACTGGCAGCAGCCGGCGGCGCCAACGTCGTGGTGTTCGAGAAACGGCCGGATCGCCTGCGCGAGATGATGAACCTCGCAGCGAACGTCACGGCGCTGTATCCGTACGAAGAGACCGTCGCGCGCGAGGTCGCCACGGCCGACCTCGTCATCGGGGCCGTGCTGATCCCGAGCGCCAAGGCGCCGCACGTCGTGACGCGCGCCATGGTCAAGACGATGGAGCCGGGCAGCGTGCTGGTCGACATCTCGATCGATCAGGGCGGCTGCTTCGAGACTTCCAGGCCGACGACCTATGCCAAGCCGACGTACGTCGTCGACGGCGTGACGCATTTCTGCGTGACGAACATGCCGGGCGCCGTGCCGCAGACCTCGTCGCAGGCGATCTGTGCGGCGATCCTGCCCTACGTGCAACGGCTGGCTGCGGACAAGAACTGGCGCAAGTACGCGCCGCTCAAGGCCGGCATCAACATCGAAGATGGCAAGATCGTGCATCCGGCGCTGAAGGACATGAAGCTGGATTGATCCACAACAGCTGCCTGCGAGAAGCTGGAATGATTCGTAACGGCTGCGTGCGAGATGCCGTCCAAACGGATCCGTCATCCCGGCGCAAGCCGGTATCCATACGACGTGTTCGGGCTCATGCAAGATCAGGATGGATTCCGGCTTGCGCCGGAATGACGATCTGCACTTTCGATGTTGCTCGCAGTTTCTTGATGATATAAAAACATATACTTAACGTATCTTTTTAAGGTAAATCCACGCGGTGGCGCGCGAGTCGAAAAGCATCAAGGCAGACCTCCGATCCGCCGACGCCATGCGTCGGCGCCTGCGTGAAGCGGCGTTCCTGCTGCTGTTGCCGCTGGTCGTCTATCTTTTCGCCTGCCTGGCCAGCTACAACCCGCAGGACGACGCCTGGTCGCATTGCTGCACCGGCGTGACGCGCAATATCGGCGGCAAGGTCGGCGCATGGTCCGCCGATCTTGCGTTCTACCTGTTCGGCTACCTTGCCTACGCGTTTCCATTGCTGGTGCTGATCGTCGGCTGGACTTTCGTGCGCGAGCCGCGCAGCGAAAGCGCATCGTCGCTGGAGCCGACCCTGCGCCTGGTCGGCGGCGTTGCGTTCTTCATCGGCGGCACCGGACTTTTCTACCTGCAGAATTCGAGCGTGGCGAGCACGCTTCCGGCCGGGTCCGGCGGGGCAATCGGCAACGTGATCGGCGAGCTGCTCAAGCACGGCTTCGGCTTTCTCGGCGCGACGTTGTTCCTGTTCGCCCTGTTCCTGGTCGCGTTGACGCTGGCCACCGGCCTGTCCTGGCTGCGCGTGATGGACCTGATCGGCAAGGGCTTGCTGACCGGTTTCGGCCTGCTCGGCTCCGGCGCACGCAAGGCCGGCGAGATGCGCGCGGCCCGGGCGGCGCGAAGCGAGCGCGAGGTCGTGCGCAAGGTCGAAAAGGTAAAGCAGTCCCGGCGCGAGCCGATCAAGATCGAGCCGACGCTCAATGCGATCGAGAAGAGCGAGCGCGCCGAGCGCGAACTGCAGATCCCGTTGTTCGTCGGCGTGTCCGATTCGGCACTGCCGCCGCTGTCGCTGCTGGATGAACCGCAGCAGCAGGTCAAGGGCTATTCGGAGGAAACACTCGAGGCGATCTCGCGCCAGGTCGAGATGAAGCTCAAGGACTTCCGCATCGATGCGCAGGTCGTCGGCGTCTATCCCGGCCCGGTCATCACGCGCTTCGAACTGCAGCCGGCGCCCGGCATCAAGGGCAGCCAGATCAGCAACCTCGACAAGGACATCGCACGCGGCCTGTCGGTCATCAGCGTGCGCGTGGTCGACGTGATTCCCGGCAAGTCGGTGATCGGGCTCGAAATACCGAACTCGAACCGCGAGATCGTGTATCTGTCGGAGATCCTGCGCTCGGAGCGCTACGACGCGGTCAAGTCGCCGCTGGCGCTCGCACTCGGCAAGGACATAGGCGGCCGCCCGGTCGTCGTGGATCTGCAGAAGATGCCGCACCTGCTCGTCGCCGGCACGACCGGCTCGGGCAAGTCGGTGGCGCTGAACGCGATGGTGCTGAGCCTGCTGTACAAGGCAACCGCGCGCGACGTGCGCATGATCATGATCGATCCGAAGATGCTCGAGCTTTCGGTCTACGAAGGCATCCCGCATCTGCTCGCGCCGGTCGTGACCGACATGAAGGAGGCCGCCAACGCGCTGCGCTGGTGCGTGGCCGAAATGGAGCGCCGCTACAAGCTCATGGCCGCGGTCGGCGTGCGCAACCTGGCCGGCTTCAACAAGAAGGTCAAGGACGAGGAAGCCAAGGGCCGTCCGTTGTCCGACCCGCTGTTCAAGCAGCCGGAAGGCTCGACCGAGCCGATGCCGATTCCGACCCTCGAGCCGTTGCCGTACGTCGTCGTGATCATCGACGAATTCGCCGACATGATGATGATCGTCGGCAAGAAGGTCGAGGAGCTGATCGCGCGCCTCGCGCAGAAGGCGCGCGCGGCCGGCGTGCATCTGATCCTGGCCACGCAGCGGCCGTCGGTCGACGTCATCACCGGCCTGATCAAGGCGAACATTCCGACGCGCATCGCATTCCAGGTGTCGAGCAAGATCGATTCGCGCACGATTCTCGACCAGTCCGGCGCGGAGACGCTGCTCGGCCACGGCGACATGCTGTACCTGCCGCCCGGCACGGCGACGCCCGAGCGCGTGCATGGCGCCTTCGTCGGCGACGACGAAGTGCACAAGGTCGTCGCGCACCTGCGCAGCCAGGGCAAGCCGGAATACATTGAGGGCGTGTTCGGCGACGTGCAGTCGCTCGGCGATGGCCGCGTGATCGGCGAATCGGGTCTGCCGGAAGACAGCGAACTGCCCGAGGGCGACTACGACGAATTGTACGACCAGGCCGTGCGCATCGTCACCGACTCGCGCCGCGCCTCGATTTCCGGCGTGCAGCGGCGGCTGAAGATCGGCTACAACCGCGCTGCGCGACTGATCGAAATGATGGAGCAACAGGGAATCGTCAGCGCCCCGCAGCATAACGGCAACCGCGAAGTGCTGGCCCCGCCGCCGCCGGAACTGTAGGCCGGACGTGCACCGGCGGATACTCCAGTGAAGGCGATCATCCTCGGTGCGATCCTGTGCCTGGCCTACCTTGCATGGCACAAGCACACTGCCAACGTGGAAACCGCCGCCGTGGCGGCCATCACCGACGAGCATGGCTTCATGCAGCTGGCTCCTCCGCAAGGCGTGAGCACCACAGAAGTCGTGATCCTTGCCGCGCAGAATTGCCCGCGTGAGGGAGCGCAGCGCGCCGATCGCCTGGCACGAGAGATGGCGGCACGCGGCTTTCACTTCAGGCGTACGTCGAATGCGAGTTTCAGCCCGTCTGCGTCGGATGACATCGACGCGTTCGTGCGCCGCCACAATGCCGTGATGAACGGCGAAGTGCCGATCGTATTCGTCAACGGCCGGGTGAAGGCCAATCCGGATCTCGACGAAGTGGTGGCCGAATACGAAGACTCGGCCCGCAAGGGGATGGCTGAATAAGCGTTATCCCAACCCGGCTGATCCTTCGGCATCCCTGCCTTCGCAACAGGCCTGGGCTGGAATGACGAAGGCTGGTTCCCGGCCGGGTGTACCGCAATTACCCATTCAGGCAGGATCGCCGATAATCCGCACCTCACCTTTCAATTCGCCGACCATGCGCCGCGCAACCGCTTTTCTGATCGCCCTCGTCTTTTCCGCCACGGCTTCCGCTGCCGACGTCGCCCGCGCGCGGCTCGATGCTTTCGCGAAGGGACTCAACTCCGTCTCGGCCGCATTCGAGCAGCAGGTGTACGACGCCAAGGGCGGCAAGGGCAAGACGACGCAGGGCGCACTCGCGCTGAAGGCGCCACGCCAGTTCCGCTGGGACACGACCGCGCCCTACAAGCAGCTGATCGTGGCCGACGGCGAGAAAGTCTGGATCTACGATGCAGACCTGGAACAGGTCTCGGTGCGCGCCCAGGGTACCGAGGAGGCGCATAGCCCGTTGACCGTGCTCACGGACCTGTCGCAGCTCGACCGCGACTTCGCGACGAGCGAGCAGGGTGAGCACGACGGGCTTTCCTGGTTGCGCCTGAAGTCGAAAGAAAAGGAGCCGCAGTTCGCGTACGCGGACCTCGGCTTCGACGCGGGCGGCCTCGAGCGCATGCGCTTCGAGGACATGCTCGGCGACAAGACCGAGATCCGCTTCTCGGACTGGAAGCGCAATCCGCAACTTGCCGCCGATGCGTTCAAGTTCACGCCGCCGAAAGGCGTCGACATCATCGGCGATCCGACGCCTGCCGCCGAAGCGCATCCGATCAGGGACTGATGTCCCTGCACGCGTCCGCCGTCGTTTGAACGAGCACGGCGTCCGGCAACGTCAAATTCGCATTCTGTCCGCTGTTATCATCGGCTGATGGCCCGTCGCAAGCCCGCTGCAACCACAGGATTGTTCGCCGAGCCTTCGCATTTGAAGCCGCTCGCCGAACGGATGCGGCCCGCGACTCTCGACGAAATCGTCGGCCAGCAGCGTTTGCTCGCGCCCGGCACACCGTTGCGGCGAGCGGTCGAGGCGGGCCACGTCTATTCGATGATCCTGTGGGGGCCGCCCGGCTGCGGCAAGACGACGCTGGCCCTGTTGCTGGCGAAGTATGCGAACGCGCGTTTTCGTGCGATCTCGGCGGTGCTGTCGGGCCTGGCCGACGTGCGCGAGGCGCTGGCGGAAGCCGAGGTGAACTTCGCGCAGGGCGTGCGCAGCGTCCTGTTCGTCGACGAGGTGCACCGCTTCAACAAGGCGCAGCAGGACGCGTTCCTGCCGCATATCGAAAAGGGTGTGATCATCTTCGTCGGCGCGACGACCGAGAATCCTTCGTTCGAATTGAATTCCGCGTTGCTGTCGCGCTGCCGCGTGCACGTGATGGACGCGGTCTCGCCCGCGGCAATCGTGGAAGCGCTCGAGCGCGCGTTGGCCGACACCGAACGCGGGCTGGGGTCGATGAGACTGCGCGTTGGCCACGCAGCGCTGACGCTGATCGCGCAGGCCGCCGACGGCGACGTGCGCCGCGCACTGACCTTGCTCGAGATCGCGGCGGAAGTCGCGCACGATGGCGCGATCGACGACGGCACATTGAACCAGGTGCTGGCCGACCGCACGCGCCGCTTCGACAAGGGTGGGGAACAGTTCTACGACCAGATATCGGCGCTGCACAAGTCGGTGCGCAGTTCCGATGCCGACGCCGCGCTGTACTGGTGCACGCGCATGATCGACGGCGGCGTCGATCCGGCCTACCTGGCGCGGCGCCTGACGCGCATGGCGATCGAGGACGTCGGCCTGGCCGATCCGCGCGCGCTGCAGTTCGCGCTGGAAGCCTGGGACACGTTCGACCGCCTCGGCTCGCCGGAAGGCGAACTGGCGCTCGCCGAAGTCGCGATCTATCTGGCCGTCGCGGCGAAGAGCAATGCGGCCTACGCGGCGTTCGGCGCAGTCCGTGCAGTGATCGGCGAGACCGGCACGCTCGATGTGCCGATGCACTTGCGCAACGCGCCGACGAAGATGATGAAAGGGCTGGGCTACGGCAAGGGTTATCAATATGACCCGGATGTCGAAGGCGGCGTCGCATTCGACCAGCAATGCCTGCCCGACGTGCTGGTCGGGCGCGAGTTTTATCAGCCGACCGAACGCGGCCTCGAAACAAAGATTCGCGAGAAGCTGCAGGCGATACGATCGGCGCGAAGAAAAGCCTTGAACACGGATGACGCGGATAAAGGCGGATGAACGCGGATAGGGCGATTTCATGCGCGAGATCACCCGGCGTGGCCCGCGGGTCTCGACGTACAGCGTCGACCGGACCCATCGACTCGATGTCGTGCATGTCGATCCGTACCAATCCGCGCGAATACGCGTTCGAGATTCTCTCCGGCCGCGCATGATCGCCGCATTGCGATCGCTGCCGCGGACGGTCTGGCTGCTCGGCATGATCAGCCTGGTCAACGATGCCGCCAGCGACATGATCTATCCGCTGGTGCCGCTGTACCTGACCGGCGTGCTGATGGCGGGGCCGAAGGCGCTCGGGTTGATCGAAGGGATTGCCGAAGCGGTCAGCAGCCTGCTCAAGCTGCTGGCCGGTGTGCTTGCCGACCGCACGCACAAGATCAGGTACTGGGTGATCGCCGGCTACGGCGTCGCCGGCATCGCGCGCCCGCTGATCGCGTTTGCGACCAGCTGGTTCGGCGTGCTGGTTTGCCGTTTCGCCGATCGCGTCGGCAAGGGCTTGCGCACGGCGCCGCGCGACGCGCTGCTGACACTGAGCGTCGCGCCCGGGCAGCGCGGTCTTGCGTTCGGGTTCCATCGGGCGATGGACAACCTCGGCGCGGTGATCGGTCCCCTGATTGCCGCAGCCCTGCTGGCCCTGGGCATGCCGCTCAGGCACGTGCTGCTGTGCGCATTTGTCCCGGCCGCCATTGTGCTGTGGCTTGCGCTGGCCGTGCCGGACCCCGAACGCGAGGCGGTCGTCGAGAAAGTGCCCTTCAGCTGGAACCTGCGCGAGTTTCCGCCGGCGTTCAAGCGCTATCTCGTCGTGCTCGGACTGTTCATGCTCGGCAATTCGTCGAACATGTTCCTGCTGCTGCGCGCGAAGGAACTGGGCCTGGACGAGGCCAGCATCCCGCTGCTGTGGGCACTGGTTTCGTTCGTGGCAGCCGTGTTGTCGACGCCACTGTCGGCGCTGTCGGACCGCATGGACCGCCGGAGCATGATCGTCGCCGGGTGGACCATCTACGCCGTGCTTTACCTGCTGTTCGGCTTGATGCCGGCCAATCCATGGCTGCTGTGGCCGATGTTCGCTGCATACGGCGTTTTTCTCGCGGCGACCGAGGGCGTCGAGAAGGCGCTGGTCGCAGACATGGTCCCGCGCGGACAATCGGGCACGGCATTTGGCTGGTACAACCTCGTGGTCGGCATGCTGTTGCTGCCGGCATCCGCATTGTTCGGGTGGATATGGGCTGCCTGGGCGCCGTTGAGTGCCTTTGCATTCGGCTCCTGTTGCGCGCTGCTGGCGGCGATACTGCTGCGTTTCTGGGTCGCAGCCGGCAAGAGCGCATGAACCAAGCCCGTTCGCTCCGGGCGCAGCTGGCGCGCAGCAGGCGAAGGATCTTCACGTTGTGTCTGTCTTTCGACCCCTGATCGGCCTCCGGCCCGGCTTCGTTCCTGCGCCTTTGCGCTCGGCGCGAACGGGGGTTTGGTCCCGTCGTGAGCCGAGGTCGCAGTTTGCGCGATGCAGCAGTAAGCCGCGATAATTCACGACTTGCCTGGTTACACGTAAAGGTATTCCCATGCTCGATCCCGCACTGCTGCGCGGACAACTTGACAGCGTCGCCGAGCGCCTGCGCGCGCGCGGCTACGATCTCAATACGGCGCAGATCGAAACGCTGGAGGCGCAGCGCAAGGCAGTGCAGGTCGAGACGCAGGACCTGCAGAACCAGCGCAACACGCGCTCGAAAGCGATCGGCGCGGCGAAAGGCAAGGGCGAGGACACGTCCGCGCTGATGGCCGAAGTCGCGGGTATCGGCGAAAGGCTGAAGGCCAACGAGCAACGGCTTGCCGACCTGCAGGCGGAACTTGCCAAGATCACGCTCGGCATTCCGAATCTGGCCGATGCATCGGTACCGCACGGCAAGGATGAAACCGACAACAAGGAAATCCACAAGTGGGGCACGCCGAAGTCGTTCAATTTCGCCGTGAAGGATCACGTCGAACTTGGCGTGCGCCACGGCTGGCTCGACGGCGATGCCGGCGCGAAGCTGTCGGGCGCGCGCTTCACCGTGTTGCGCGGCGATCTGGCGCGGCTGCACCGCGCGCTCGCGCAGTTCATGCTCGATCTGCACACGCGCGAGCACGCGCATCTCGAATGCAACGTGCCGCTGCTCGTGAATCCTGAAGCGATGCAGGGCACCGGCCAGTTGCCGAAATTCGAGGAAGACCTGTTTGCAACGGCAGGAGAGGTGCGCCGGTACCTGATCCCGACTGCCGAAGTCTCACTGACCAACCTCGTCGCGAACGAAATCCTCGATGCGGCGAGGCTGCCGCTGCGCATGACGGCGCACACGCCGTGTTTTCGCGCCGAAGCCGGCTCGCACGGCAAGGACACGCGCGGCATGATCCGCCAGCACCAGTTCGAGAAAGTCGAACTCGTGACGATCGCCAAACCGGCGGAGGGCACCGACGAACACGAACGCATGACGCGCTGCGCCGAGGTCGTGCTGGAGAAACTCGAGCTGCCGTATCGGCGCGTGCTTCTGTGTACCGGCGACATGGGTTTTGCCGCGGCCAAGACCTACGACCTGGAAGTCTGGCTGCCGTCGCAGAATACCTATCGCGAAATCTCGTCGTGTTCGAACTGCACCGACTTCCAGGCGCGGCGCATGCAGGCGCGCTGGCGCAATCCCGATACCGGCAAGCCGGAACTCGTGCATACGCTCAACGGCTCGGGGGTCGCGGTCGGTCGCGCGTTGATCGCCGTGATGGAAAACTGTCAGCAGGCCGACGGTTCCATCGCCGTGCCCAGGGCGTTGCAAGCCTACATGGGCGGTGCCGAGCGCATTGCTTGAGCAGGACTCACGAGCATCCGACGCGGGTTTCGCAAATCAACGCGGACAAGAAACAGCGCGCGCAGTGTGTGTTCCTGTTGATTGACGCTGCGCGCTCTTGAGCCGCCTCGATCGGCCTTTGTCCGCGTCGAGAAAGGTCTTCTTCAAGCTGCCAGCGGCAACTCGGCTTGGATTGCGTCGTGTGCCGTCTTCATGGCCTGCTAGCGTTGCGCCGGGCCGAAATTCAGGCCTTCCGCACGCACGAATTCAACATCGGTGACGCCGAGAAAGCCGAATATGCCGCGCAGGTAGTTCTCCTGGAAATCGAGCGCCGCTGCCGGCGAACCGGCGCCGTACATGCCGCCGCGCGCCGAGATCACGATGACCTTCTTGCCCTTTGCCAGGCCTTCGGGTCCCTTTTCGGTGTAGCGAAACGTCTTGCCGGCCACCGCGATGCGATCGATCCATGCCTTGAGCTGGCTC
>DATNFS010000033.1:0-9475 GCA_035606275.1 Rudaea sp. | reverse complement strand
TGTCGGCGGTGGTCCGTTCCCGACCGAACTCGACGACGCGACCGGCGAAACCCTGCGCAAGCGCGGCAACGAATACGGCGCGACGACCGGCCGTCCGCGCCGCTGCGGCTGGATCGACCTCGTGGCACTCAAGCGTGCCGTGCTGATCAACGGCATCAACGGCCTTGCCATCACCAAGCTCGACGTGCTCGACGGCTTGCCGACGATCCGCGTCTGCATCGCCTACGAATATCGTGGCAAGCGCCGGGAACTGGCGCCGCTGGATGCCGCCGGCTGGGATGAATGCAAGCCGGTTTATCTCGACTTCCCCGGCTGGGAAGAACCGACCTCGGGCATCCGCGAATTCAACAAGCTGCCGCCGGCGGCCCGCGCCTATCTGCGTTCGGTCGAGGAACTGGCGGAAACGCATATTGCGCTCGTGGCCACGGGTGCCGACCGCGACGACACGATCGTCCTGAAGGATCCGTTCGCGTAGTGGGGTACGGGCAAGGAAGATACGAAGCCTGAACCACGGAGAACACGGAGAAGAGCGCGGAAACGCTTGGACAACCGCCGGATGGTTCGGTCGTCGCGCAATTGCGACGGCAGATCACAATCAAATCAATCATGCTGCTTTGGCCCTTACTCCGTGTTCTCGGTGTTCTCCGTGGTTCAATCTTTCGCTTTGGACGCGCAGCGTTGAATTACCGCGACAGATCACTGGCCTGCGCGGTCGCCGGCACGTCAAATAGTTGCATCTGCAACCATTGGCCGCAAAGGTGTCAAGACGTCTAGCCTTCCGAACGCCTGCGTGCCGCGAAATTGCCCCGATTTTGCGACACTTCCGAAAAAACAGTTGACATACCCCGGCCGCGTTCGTTAGGGTCGGCTCATGTCGCACCGCAGCACCGCCGGATTCACGACCCCGATCAACCAGTTTGCGCTGGTTTCCCGGCTCGTCGCTGCGCGCTCGAATGCGATTCTCGCGCTTGTACTCGTACTTCTCATTACCAACGGAGGTGCGGGTTAGGGCGCGTCTAGCAACATCAGGCGAAGATTCCAGAAACCCCGCACCCGGAAACGGATGCGGGGTTTTTTTATGGCCATGGACGGCAGGTAAGCCGGAAATGCCGGAGCACTCCGGCAGATGCGCAAAGCCCGCAAGAAAGAATCATGAAACAGACGATCGAACCCGAAGTAACACCCCGCCTGCCCGAGCGCGTACGCGTGTTCGACACGACGTTGCGCGACGGCGAGCAGGCGCCCGGCTTCTCGATGACGCGCGCGCAGAAGCTGCGCATGGCGCACGCGCTGGCCGATCTCGGCGTCGACGTGATCGAGGCGGGCTTCCCGCAGGCATCCGACGGCGACTTCGACTCGGTGCGCGCGGTCGCGGCCGAGGTGCACGGACCGACCATCTGCGGCCTGGCGCGCGCCCAGTTCGGCGACATCGAGGCGGTTGCGCGCGCGACCGAGAAGGCCGGCCGCTCGCGCGTGCACATCTTCCTGGCGACCAGCCCGATCCATCGCCGGCACAAGCTCAACATGAGCCGCGAGCAGGTGCTCGATGTCGGCGCGAAGGCCGTGCGCCGCGCACGCGAGCTGTGCGGCGAAGTCGAATTCTCGGCCGAGGATGCGATTCGCACCGAGCCGGAATACCTGATCGAGGTGCTTTCGGTGATGATCGAAGCCGGGGCCACGGTCGTGAACGTGCCGGACACCGTCGGCTACACGACGCCTGACGAAATCGGCGCGCTGTTCGGACGCCTCAAGCGCGAAGTGCGCGGCATCGACGGCGTACTGCTGAGCGCACACTGCCACAATGATCTGGGCCTCGGCGTCGCCAACAGCCTGGCGGCGCTGGCGGCCGGCGCGCGCCAGGTCGAATGCACGATCAACGGCATCGGCGAACGCGCCGGCAACGCGGCGCTCGAGGAAGTGGTGATGGCGCTGCGCACGCGCAGCGATCGCTACAAGTTCGAGACCGGCATCCGTACGCCGCTGCTGTATCCGACCGCGCGCCTGCTCGCCGACGTCGTCGGCGCAACGATTCCGCGCAACAAGGCCGTGGTCGGCGACAACGCGTTTGCGCACGAGTCGGGCATCCACCAGCACGGCATGCTCAAGCATCGCGAGACCTACGAGATCATGCGCCCCGAGGATGTCGGCTTCTCGCGCACGCAGCTGGTGCTCGGCAAGCATTCCGGCCGGCATGCGCTGCGCGAACGCCTGACGAACCTCGGGCACGAACTCACCGAGCCGCAGCTCGACGAGATATTCACGCGCTTCAAGACGCTGGCCGACAAGAAAAAGGAAGTGTTCGACAGCGACCTCGACGCGCTGGCACTTGGACTCGACCCCGAAGCGATCGGTCCGTGGCGCCTGCAGCACCTGCACGCGACCTCGCACCTGGGCAACGGCGCGTCGGCTTCGGTCAAGCTCAAGCACGCCGACGGTCGCGTCGCGGCCGAAGCTGCGCTGGGCGACGGCCCCGTGCATGCCGTGCTGCGCGCGATCACGCGCGCCGCCGGCATGGCGCTGGACATCGACGATTTCCAGATTCGCAGCTTGAGCAACGGCGCCGACGCGCAGGGTCGCGCGACGCTCGTCGTCAATCACGGCGGCCGCGAGCTGTGCGGCCGCGGCGTGTCGACCGACATCGTCGAAGCCGCCGCGCAAGCCGCGCTCGAAGTGGTCAACCGGATCGAGCGCCTGAATCTCGGTCAACCGCTGCCGATTGCCGCCAACCAGGCTTGAGCGGCGCTATTTTCAAGAGTCTTGTCGGGAATTCAGCAAGGAAACCATGATGAAAAACGCCGAACTGGTCTGGCACAACGGCCGACTCAAACCGTGGCAGGACGCGACCTGCCATGTCAGCACCCACGCGCTGCACTATGGCTCGTCGGTGTTCGAAGGCGAACGCGTCTACGCAACGAAGCGCGGGCCGGCGTACTTCCGCCTTGCCGACCACACGCGCCGCCTGTTCGAGTCGGCGAAGGTCTACGAGATCGACGTCGGCTACAGCCAGGCGCAGATCAACGCGGCGTGCGTCGAGCTGATCAGCGCCAACCGCATGAGCTCGGCCTATGTGCGGCCGATCGTGTTCCGCGGCGCCGGTGGCCTCGGCGTGCTGGCAAAAGAAGGATCGCCGGTCGACGTCGCGATCATGGCGCTCGACTGGGGCGCGTATCTCGGCGAGGCGCTCGAACACGGCGCGGACGTCTGTGTGTCATCGTGGAACCGGCCGGCGCCGAATACCTTTCCCAGCTGGGTCAAGGCCGGCGGCAACTATCTCAACAGCCAGCTGATCGGACTGGAAGCGCAGCGCGGCGGCTACGCGGAGGGCATCGCGCTTGGCGTCAACGGCTTGCTGACCGAAGGCGCCGGCGAAAACCTGTTCCTGGTCCGGCGCGGCAGGCTGCTCACGCCGCCGACCAGCGCCGGCGTGCTCGCCGGCATCACGCGCGACACGGTCATCACGCTCGCCGCCGACCTCGGCATCACGGTCGAGGAACGCGACCTGCCGCGCGAGGCGCTGTACAGCAGCGACGAGGTCTTCCTCACAGGCACGGCGGCGGAGATCACGCCGGTGCGCTCGGTCGATCGCAAGAATGTCGGCGACGGCAAGCCCGGCCCCGTCACACGCGCGCTGCAGAAGGCGTTCTTCGGCCTGTTCGACGGCAGCACGGCCGATCGCTGGGGCTGGCTCACGCCGGTCGAACTTGCCAGCGCGGTTGCCGCATCGGAAGAAAAGGTGGCGGCATGAGCCAGCAACGATCCAAGCGGGAATTCTCGCTCTACGCCAGGCTGATCTTCGGCGAGCGGGCCTGCTCGAAGCCGGCATACAACGCGACTTTGCAGCAGCCGACGGATGCCGATGGAGAGGGCCGCTCGCATCCTTCGGACTCCGGCAACGACCCGGGCGATGCCGGTGTCGCGGCTTCCGCGCAAGCGAGGAACGGCTGATGGCCGCAAAGACGCTGCTTGACAAGATCTGGGATGCGCACCTCGTGCGCGCAGAAACCGCGGCGACGCCGGCGATCCTCTACGTCGACCTGCACCTCGTGCACGAAGTGACCTCGCCGCAGGCGTTCGCGGAGCTGCGCGCGCGGGGTCTGCGCGTGCGCCGACCGGAGCGCACTCTCGCGACGTTCGACCACTCGACGCCGACGCTGCCGGCAGACGCGAACGGCAGGCGTACCTACGTGACGACCGAGGCCGAGTCGCAGGTTGCGCAGCTCGAAACCAACACGAAGGAGTTCGGTATCCAGCTGTATGGCTGGGGCAGCGCGAACCGCGGCATCGTCCATGTGATCGGCCCCGAGGTCGGCGCGACCCAGCCCGGCATGACGATCGTCTGCGGCGACAGCCACACCTCGACGCACGGTGCGTTCGGTGCGCTCGCCTTCGGCATCGGTACGACCGAGGTGGGCCACGTGCTCGCGACGCAATGCCTGCTGCAGCGCAAGCCGAAATCGTTCGCCATCAACGTGGCCGGCACGCTGCGTCCCGGCGTCACGGCGAAAGACCTGATCCTGCACATCATCGGCACGATCGGCGTCAACGGCGGCACCGGGCATGTACTGGAGTATCGCGGCAGCACGATCGAGGCGTTGTCGATGGAAGAACGCATGACCGTCTGCAACATGTCGATCGAGGCCGGCGCGCGCGCCGGACTGATCGCGCCGGACGCGACCACCTTCGCGTACCTCGAGGGCCGCCCGCGCGCACCGCAGGGCAGCGCGTGGGACGCGGCGGTCGCGCGCTGGTCGGCATTGAAGTCCGATGCCGATGCGCGCTTCGATCAGCAAGTGCAGATCGATGCATCGAAGATCCGCCCCAGCATCACCTACGGCACGCATCCGGGCATGGTCACGACGCTCGATGCACCGATTCCGGCAGCGTCCAATGCCCAGGAAAAGCGCGCACTGGGCTACATGCGCATCGAAGCCGGCAAGACGATGGCGGGCATGCCGGTGGACGTCGTCTTCCTCGGCAGCTGCACGAATTCGCGCCTGTCCGATCTGCGCGCCGCGGCCGACGTGCTGCGCGGACGCAAGGTCGCGTCGAACGTGCGCATGCTGGTCGTGCCGGGCTCCGAACAGATCAAGCGAGATGCGGAAGGCGAGGGCCTCGACGAAATCTTCCGCGCCGCCGGCGCCGAATGGCGCGAAGCAGGTTGTTCGATGTGCCTGGGCATGAACGGCGACATCGGCAAGCCGGGCCAGCTCGTGGTCAGCACCAGCAATCGCAACTTCGAAGGCCGCCAGGGTCCCGGCGTTCGTACCGTGCTGGCCAGCCCGCTCGTTGCCGCTGCATCGGCGATCGCGGGTTGCATCGCCGATCCGGCGGCGTTTATGCAGGGGGCGGCAGCATGAGAAACGTGAGACGGGAGACGAGAGACGGGAGACGCAAGAGCGGCACCGTCCTGTTTCCGCTGCCTCCTCGCGCTGATGCCCTGGCTTTTCCATCTCTCGTCTTTCGTCTCCCGTCTCTCGAGGCTTCACCATGAAACCCCTCACCCACATCCGCTCACGCACCGTCGTGCTGGCGCACGAAAACATCGATACCGACCGCATCATCCCGGCGCGTTTCCTGACGACGACCGAACGCACCGGCCTCGGCAAGAGCCTGTTCCACGACTGGCGCTACAAGCCCGACGGCAGCCCCGATCCGGAGTTCGCGCTGAACAAGCCGCAGGCGCGCGACTGCGGGATTCTCGTGGCCGGCCGCAACTTCGGTTGCGGCTCGTCGCGCGAACACGCGCCGTGGGCGCTGGCCGACTACGGCATCCAGGCCGTGCTGTCGAGCGAGATTGCCGACATTTTCCGCGGCAACGCGTTGAAGAACGGCGTGCTCGCGGTCGTGCTGAGCGAAGGCGAACATCGCTACCTGCTCGACCACCCCGGCATCGAGCTGGCGATCGACGTCGCCGGCGGCTTCATCGAACTGCCCGATGGCGGACGCTTCACGTTCGAGCTCGAAGCGTTCGCGAAGCATTGCCTGTTGAGCGGCGTCGACCAACTCGGGTTCCTGTTGCAGCACGAGGCCGACATCGCAACGTTCGAGCGGAGGCGGGCGGCGTGAGATTCAACGGCGCTGCATATGTCGATACACGCTGCGAGCGCCGTGGATGGGCGCTAGTTGCAAAATCCGTCCACCTTGAGCGTGGCTCGCATCGCGGTCGAAGCAGAAATGTCTGTGACTCCTGGCTTTCGGCGCTGCGCGCCTGCGCTCAGGGCGAACGGAATACTCCAGATTCGAACAGGACAGGAAAATTGTGAAGGCACATATTGTTGTTCTTCCCGGCGACGGCATCGGCCCCGAAGTCACGGCGGCGGGCGTCGCCGTGTTGCGCGCGGTCGCCGAACGCGCCGGCCACGACTTCGCGTTCGTCGAGCACGCCATCGGCGGCGTCGCGATCGATACGTTCGAGGATCCGCTGCCACCCCAGACGCTGGCCGCGTGCAAGACGGCGGACGCCGTTCTGCTCGGCGCGGTCGGTGGCCCGAAGTGGTCCGACCCGAACGCGAAGCTGCGGCCGGAGCAGGGCCTGCTCGGTCTGCGCGCCGCGCTGGGCGTGTATGCCAACCTGCGTCCCGTGCGCGTGCATCCGAAACTGACCGCGCTGTCGCCGCTGAAGGACGAGAAGCTGCGCAATGTCGACCTGCTGTTCGTGCGCGAGCTGACCGGCGGCGCGTACTTCGGTGCAAAGACGCGCACGGCCGACACGGCGACCGATGAGTGTCGATACACGGTCGCCGAGATCGAGCGGGCAACGCGGCGCGCCTTCCAGCTCGCGCGCTCGCGCCGCAAGCACGTGACGCATGTCGACAAGGCGAACGTGCTCGAAACCTCGCGCCTGTGGCGCAGCACAGTCACGCGCCTGGCGGCGGACTTTGCCGACGTGACACTCGAGCATCAGCTGGTCGACTCGATGGCGATGCTGCTGTTGACGCGGCCGGGAGCGTACGACGTGATCGTTACCGAGAACCTGTTCGGCGACATCCTGACCGACGAAGCCGCAGCACTGGCCGGGTCGCTCGGGTTGCTGCCGTCGGCGTCGCTCGGCGATGGCAAGGCCGGACTGTACGAGCCGATTCACGGCTCTGCGCCGGACATTGCCGGGAAGGGCCTGGCCAATCCGCTCGGCACGATTCTCAGCACGGCCCTGCTGCTGCGCTACTCGCTCGATCTGGAAAGCGAGGCGCTGGCGATCGAGGCGGCGGTCGATGCCGTGATCGAACGCGGAGTGTTGACGCGCGACCTTGGCGGCAGCGCGAACACGGTGGATGTTACCGCCGCGGTGCTCGAGGCGCTTGTCGCTTCGGCGCGCGCGAAGGAGGCGGCGTGACCCGTTGCGTCGCCAGGGCGAGGGTCATTGCCGGCCGGGCACTCAGGCGAGGGCTTGCATCGCTCGCCCTGTGCTGGCGCGTCTGCACAAGGGAGTCAGCGCATGCGCAGTGACGCCATCAAGGCGGGCCCCGATCACGCGCCGGCGCGGGCCATGTTGCGTGCAACCGGCCTCGATGATGCGGCAATCGCCCGTCCGCTGGTCGGCATCGTGCACAGCTGGTCGAACGTGTCGCCGTGCAATCTGAACTTGCGCGATCTGGCTGCGGCCGCTGCCGAAGGCGTGCGCGCGACCGGCGGCACGCCGTTCGAGTTCAACACGATCGCGGTCACCGACGGCATCGCGATGGGTTCGCCCGGTATGCGTTCGTCGCTCGTCAGCCGCGAGATCATCACCGATTCGATCGAGCTGGCGGTCGAGGGCCACTGCCTGGATGCCGTGCTGGTGCTGTGCGGCTGCGACAAGACGATTCCCGCCGCGGCGATGGCGCTGGCGCGCATGAACCTGCCGGGCCTGGCGTTGTACGGCGGCACGATCGCGCACGGCACGCTCGACGGCAAGTCGATCACGATCCAGGATGTGTTCGAGGCGGTCGGTGCGCACGGCGCCGGCAGGCTGTCGGACGAAAAACTGGACGAGGTCGAGCGTCGCGCCTGCCCGGGTGCCGGCGCCTGCGGCGGCCAGTTCACGGCAAACACGATGGCAATGGTGCTGACGGCACTCGGCCTGTCGCCGCTCGGCGCGAACGACGTGCCGGCAACGCACGCGGACAAGCGTTGCGTCGCGCGCCGCTGCGGCGAGCTGGTCATGCAGTGCCTGCGCAGGAATCTGCGGCCGCGCGACGTGCTGACTCCGGCCGCATTCAACAACGCTGCGCGCATGGCCGCCGCGACCGCCGGCTCGACCAACGCCGTGCTGCATCTGCTGGCCATTGCGCACGAGGCCGAACAGCCGCTCGATCTGGAAATCTTCGAGCACATGTCGCGCACCACGCCGGTCATCGCCGACCTCAAGCCGGCCGGCCGCTATACCGCCATCGAGCTCGCCGCTGCCGGCGGCACCGCGACTGTCGCGCAGGAACTTCACAGGGGCGGGCTGCTCGAGGACTCACCGACCGTCACCGGACGCAGCCTGTTCGCCGAACTGCGCGCGGCCGAAACCGCGCCTGCCGGACAGCAGGTCGTGCGCCCGCTGGCCGCGCCGGTCAAACCGCGCGGCGGCTATTCGATCCTGTACGGCAATCTCGCGCCGGAAGGCTGCGTGCTGAAGCTGGCCGGCCCCGGTGTGCTGCGCTTCGAAGGCCCCGCTCGCGTGTACGACAGCGAGGAGGCGTGTTTCGCCGCGGTGCAGGCCGGAAGCATCCGGGCGGGCGATATCGTCGTGATCCGCAACGAGGGGCCGCGCGGCGGCCCCGGCATGCGCGAAATGCTGGCGGTGACGGCAGCACTGGTCGGACGCGGGCTCGGTGGCGACGTGGCCTTGATCACCGACGGCCGCTTCAGTGGCGCCACGCACGGATTCATGGTCGGCCACATCGCGCCGGAAGCGTCGCGAGGCGGCCCGCTGGGTCTGCTCCACGACGGCGACCGCGTGACCATCGACGCCGAACGGCGCGTGATCGAAACCGATGCCGATCTCGAGTCGCGCCGCGCCGGCTGGACCGCGCCGGTTCCGCGCGTCACGCGCGGCGTGCTGGCCAAGTATGCAAAGACCGTCGGTTCCGCCGCGCGCGGCGCCGTGATCGAGATCTGAACGCGTATTGACCGCAAAAGTGGAAAAGCTTGAACCACGGAGAACACGGAGAAGGGCAGGAGCGAAAAGGAACGGAAAACAGGAACTCATGCTGGAACAAACGGGAAATGGAAGCTGTGCACTTGGTTAGCCCCATTTTCTTTCTCCGTGTTCTCTGTGGTTCAGGCTTTGATTTTCCTTGATTCAACGATTCTGGAGAAGTGAGATGACAACAGAAGTGAAGGCGACCACCAAGCAGCTCGAAGGCAAGCGCATCGCGGTGCTGGGTTACGGCAGCCAGGGCCGGGCGCACGCGTTGAACCTGCGCGATTCGGGGCTCGACGTGGTCGTCGGGTTGCGCCGTGGCGGTCCGACCTCTCTGACGGCCGAGGCCGATGGCTTGCGCGTGCT
>DATNFS010000032.1:0-24171 GCA_035606275.1 Rudaea sp. | reverse complement strand
TGAGCGTGGCCGTAATTTGTGACCGATCACGAGCGAAAGATTGAACCACGGAGAACACGGAGAAAGCAACGGAACAAATTCGCGAGACGAAGGCGCGAAAAAGCGCATGGTCTCCAGCCGCAGCAAAGCAGAGCCCTGCTCTCTCCGTGTTCTCGTGTTCTCCGTGTTCTCCGTGGATCAGTCTTTTGATCTTGGCGGCAAGTTGCGCACGCCGTGCGGCACATGGCCGGCGGTGACGTAGCTGCTGCGCGCCGACTCGATGTTCGCATGCGAATCGTCGAAAAACAGATCGGCGCCGAACGCCTCCAGGAACGGTCCCTTGTCGCGGCCGCCGAGGAACAGGGCTTCGTCCAGGCGCACGCCCCAGCTGCGCAGGGTCAGGATCACGCGCTTGTGCGCGGGCGCGGAACGTGCGGTGACGAGCGCGGTCCGGATCGGCGATGGCTCGATCGGAAATACTTCCTGCAGCCGATGCAGTGCCGCGAGGAAGCCGCGGAATGGGCCGCCGGACAGCGGCTGGTCCGCCAGTTCCACCTCGTTGCGATGGAATGCGTCGATGCCCTGCTCTTCGGATACGCGCTCGGACTCGTCGCCGAAGATCACCGCGTCGCCGTCGAATGCGATGCGCAAGTGGTCGGACGCCGACTGCGGCGCCTTGGACGGCAGGATCGTCGCCGCCGCGATGCCGTCGTGCAGCGCGCGCGAAACGCTCTCGGGGTTGGCCGAAAGAAACAGCTGCGCGCCGAACGACGCGACGTATGGTGCGGTCGGCGCGCCACCGGTGAATGCCGCGCGCGAGATCGCGAGTCCGTAGTGCTCGATCGAGTTGAAGATGCGCAGGCCCGTGTCGCTCGAATTGCGCGACAGCAGGATCACCTCGACGCGCTGCGCCGCCGGCGGCGTCGTGTTGAGCCTCAGCAGCTTCTGCACCAGTGGAAACGCGATGCCGGGGGCAAGCAGTTCGTTCTCGCGCGACATCTGGTAGTGACGATATGCATCGAGCCCCTCGCTCTCGAACAACTCATGGCTTTCGGAAAGGTCGAACAGCGCGCGCGCGGAAATCGCGACGACGAGCTTGCCGTCATCGGCGGCGGCTGCGCCGGTTGCCGGATCAGCCATCGAAGTTTCCGATGAAGATCACTTCGCGGAAGGCGTTCCACGCGTCGACGCGGCCGTAGCCGGCCATGTAGTTCGGCCATTGCGTCATCGGCGTGCCGCCGCAGCTCTGCGAGACGCCAGCCGAGTTGGTGACGTCTTCGGTGGTCGCCGTCCCGCGCAATATCGCGCCGACCTTGTCCGGATGCCCCACGAGTTCGGGAAAGGCCGACATCAGCAGGGCGGCGGCTCCGGCCGCATGAGGCGCCGCCATGCTGGTGCCGCTGAAACTGCAGCTGTAGGTACTGGTCGGTATGCTGGAACACACGCTGACGCCGGGCGCCGAGACATCCGGACGCACAAGGCCGCTGCCCGATACCGGTCCGCGTGACGAGAAATACGCGAGCGCATCGGCGCTGTCGGTCGCTCCGACAACGAACGACGCATCGTAGGTTGCAGGCGGTCCGGCAATCGTCGCGCAGGCGCTGCCGGAATTGCCGGCCGCCGCGACATAGAAGATGCCGGCCGCCACGAGGTTGTTCACGGCACCTTCGATTTCCAGCCCGGTGGTGCAGCCTTCGGAAACTGCGCAGTACCACGAGTTGCTCACAACGTCCGGAGCGAGGTCCGGACTCGGGTTGCCGCCCCGCAGGTTGGTCGGCTCGAGCATCCACTGCATGCACTCGATGTAGCGCGCCGGCGTGCCGTTGCCGAACTTGTCCATGTTGCGGCAGCCGATCCAGCGCGCGCCCGGGGCGACGCCGATCTGATGCCGCGGCACGGCCAGCGGGCCATCGTCGCCGGCAAAAGTTCCGGCGGTATGCGTGCCGTGGTCGTTCGGATCACATGGCACCGGCGAGTTGTTGCCGCAGAGCGGTTCCGGCGCCGCATCGTGCACGGCATCGTGCCAGTTGTAGTTGTGATGCACGCGCATGCCGTCCCAGCCGCGATATTGCGGCTTCAGCGCCGGGTGATCCCACTGATAGCCGGTATCCTCGCCGCCGATGACGACGCCCTGCCCGGTGACCCCGGCCGCCCATGCCTGCGGCGCATCCACCTTCGCCACGCCCCAGGCGATTCCTTCGGCACCGGCAGCCAGCGCGTCGGCTGCCGCCTGCGCGGTCCCGGCCGACGGCAGCCGCAAGGCGATGGACGGATTCGGATCGATCCGCGCAACGTCGCTGCGCGCCGCCAGCGCGGACAGCGCCGCGCGCGGGACGCGCGCCTGGATCATGTTGGCGATCCAGAAATCGCGATGCGCTATCCCCTGCGCGTCGAGCCAGCTGCGCGTGGCCCCCTGGCTTGCCTGCGCACGCGCCTTGAGCGCATCGATCAGCGCGCGCCGGTGCACGCGGTAGTCGCCGCCTGGCACGAGCGGGGCGAGCAACGGCTGCGACTGATCGGCGAACACGAGCAATGCATCGGCACTGCCGTCATTGGCCGCGGCAGCGACGACGCTCGGATGCAGCGCCGCCGCCGCGGCATCGAAGCAGGCGCAGGCAGCGGCCAGTGACACGATCGCTGCGCCGGAGCGGGCGTGTTTCGCTGCGCCAGGTTCAGTACGCGAACTGTTCATTGAGAATCCGATCCTCGAGGTTGTGCTCGGGATCGAACAGCAACGTCACGGTCGTGTCACGCGACTCGTGGATCGTGACTTCGACGACGTCGCGGATCTCGTTCGAATCGGCGGTCGCGCTGACCGGCCGCTTGTACGGGTCGGGAATCTCGAATTTCACTTCGGTGCCGGCACGCAGGATCGCTCCGCGCCAGCGTCGCGGCCGGAACGGGCTGATCGGCGTCATCGCCAGCACGTCGGCGCCGAGCGGCAGGATCGGGCCATGCGCCGACAGGTTGTACGCGGTGGAACCGGCCGAGGTCGACACCAGCACCCCGTCGCACATGAGTTCCTCGATCTTGACCACGCCGTTGAGCGACACGCGAATGTGGGCCGCCTGCTTGGTCTGGCGCAGCAGCGACACTTCATTGAACGCCAGCGCGGTCGCCGTCGTGCCGGACTCGCCGACAGCCTGCATCACCAGCGGCTTCAGCGCCGTCGGCTGCGCGCGCGCGAGGCGCTCGCCGAGACCATCGGGGCGGAACTGGTTCATCAGGAATCCGACCGTGCCGAGCTTCATGCCATACACCGGAAGGTTCAGGGCGAGGTGGCGGTGCAGCGTGCGCAGCATGAAGCCGTCGCCGCCGAGCGCGACGATGATCCGGGCCTTGTCCAGCGGAACCTCGGCGTAGTGCCTGCGCATCTCGGCGAGCGCCGCCTGCGCTTCCTCGGTCTTGCTCGCCACGAAGGCGATCGGTTTCAGGTCGGCGGCCATGGCCCGATTCTACGCGACGGCGCCCGGGAATTGGAAAGCGCGTCGGCAGCCGATCGGGGCGATCAACCCCGGCGCATGCGGCGCTGCGTTGGATGACATACCTCCCGGGAGATCTGCCATGTTTCGACCGCTCGCTCTCGCCATCGCCGCCAGCCTTGCTTCCTGCGGCGCCGTCGCCGCCAACGACGCCGGCTACTCGCTTACCGTGTACAGCGCCGCGCAGCCGGGCCAGCTGACCACGGCCAATCTCGCCGGATACGGCGCCAACCTGCCCGGCTACGCGCTGGTGCGTGATTCGCGGCGCATGAAGCTGACACAGGGCATCGGCGAACTGCGCTTCACCGACGTCGCCAAGCGCATCGATCCGACCACGGTCGCGTTCGAATCGCTTTCCGATCCGGCCGGCACGCGCGTGATGGAGCAGAACTACCAGTACGATCTGGTCGACAACGCCAAGCTGCTCGATCGCTACATCGGCCAGCCGATCAGCGTGACGCAGGTGCGCGGCGAAAAGACCGAGACGATCAGCGGCAAGCTGCTGTCGGCCGGCGGCGGCCTGATCCTGCAACGCGATTCCGGCGAAGTGCTGACGCTCGGCAACTACAGCAACATCCAGTTTCCTGCCCTGCCGGGCGGCCTGATCACGCGTCCTACGCTGGTGTGGAAAGTAAACAGCAAAAGCGGCGGTGTGCAGGACGCCCGCGTGAGCTACCAGACGCAAGGCATCACCTGGTGGAGCGACTACAACGTGACGATGCGCGAGCAGAACGGCGCCTGCGACATGGACCTGGCGGCGTGGGTCACGCTGGTCAACCAGTCGGGCGGCAGCTATCCCGACGCGCAGCTCAAGCTCGTCGCCGGCGAGGTCAACCGCGCGCCGGCCGCTGCACCCCAGGCGGCGGGCTACGCGATGAAGGCGGTGCGCGCCGAAATGGATGCGGCCAGCCCGGCCTTCACCGAGTCGAGCCTGTCCGAATATCATTTGTATACATTGGGACGGCGCACCGACCTGCCGGACAACTCGACCAAGCAGCTGGAACTGTTTCCGGCCGCGCATGGCGTCGCCTGCCGCAAACAGCTCGTGTTCACCGCCGGCCCGCTGCCGTGGAGTTACTGGTCCGGCCCGATCCAGGACCAGGGCTACGCGGCGACCAGCAAAGGCACGGTCGGCTCGTACCTGGAGTTCGACAACAAGGAAGGCAACCACCTCGGCATGCCATTGCCGGGCGGCCGCGTGCGCGTCAACCAGGCCAGCACGGGCGATGGTGCGCTCGAATTCGTCGGCGAGGACGTGATCCGGCATACGCCGCGCAACGAGACGCTGCGCATCAAGCTCGGCAACTCGTTCGACATCGTCGGTGAGCGCAAGCAGACGGGTTTCAGGATCGACACCAATGCGCGCTTCATCGATGAAAGCTTCGAGGTCAGCGTGCGCAACCGCAAGAAGGAAGCGGCAACCGTCATCGCGCGCGAGTACCTCTACCGCTGGAGCACGTGGGAGGTCACCGCGAAGAACCATGCCTTCGAGAAACGCGATGCGCAGACGATCGACTTTCCGCTGCAGATCGCCGCGGACAGTGAAGCCAGGGTCACCTATTCGGTACGTTACCGCTGGTAACCACTGCGTGCTGCACGGGAATAACGCCGCTTGCAGGCGGTCGCGAGCGAAGGCCGCCGAAGCTCATCGCATGGACCGGCGCGATGCCCGCGCCGGCTACGCGGCGGCTAGTTGCTGAACTGGTCCATGGTCCAGCCCGTGGTGCACGCCGACAGCGCACAGGTCGTGTAGTTCGGAATGAAATAGGCCGCGAGCGAGAAGTTCAGGTAATAGGTCGAGTTCGGGCTCAGCTTGCACTGCGCCAGCGTACCTGGCCTGGTCGAGATGCTCAGGTCGGAACCGTAGCACAGCCCGTTGGCGAAGAAGCCGGGACCCTGCGCCTGGGTGCTGATCGATGCCAGGCCGGTATAACCGAAGCTGTTGTTCGGGTGGATGTTGATGCCGGCCACGGTCGTTCCGGTGACGATCTTGAACGACGCGTACTGCGTGGCGTTCATCTTGACCGTGAACGGGCGGCCCACCTGCGTCGGGCTGCCCGGCCACGCGCCGAGGAACAGCGAGTCATAGGTGTCGTCCCAGACGGCGTTTCCATGATAGTTGGTCGCGTTGCCGTTGCACTGGCGCGTGTATCCGAACAGGTCGCTGCTGTCCCCGTCCAGGCACGGACCCTGGGCGACATAAACCAGCGCCCCCGTGCCGATGGTGTTGCCCAGACTTGCCCAGAGTGTTACCGGCGCATCGCTGGCATTCACGCCGGTCACGCGAACCGCCGCCATGGTCTGCCCGGCCGGGACGACAACGCCGCCATCGGTGACTGTCAGGATCGAAGGGTCGCTCGAAGTAACCGTCACGAACGTGGGAATCAATGCCGGGGCGGACAAAGTCACATGCAGCGGCGTATCCAGGGTCGGCCGATCGGTGGCGCCGACCGGAACGAAGCCGAGCGTCGGCCCGAAGCCGATCAGGCCCGCTTCGAAGGCATTGGCAAACAGCGGATCGGCGTCCTGCCCCCAACTGTCGCAGGCAGGCAGATACAGGCCCAGTGCCGCGACCACGGCTAAGGAAAAGAAGCGACGCATTGAATTGCTTTCCCCGGCTGAATCAATCAGGTGCGCATCTTTTTTCACAAACGATGCGAGATCAAGTGCACGCGTCACAAATCACGAACGCGCGTGTGCAGTGGCATTGGTTTGGCGATGGGCGGCAGCGGCAGGTCGACTGCCGGAGGTTTTGCGTCCGCCGCGCTGCGACCTCAATTGTTGTACAGATTGAGCGTCCAGCCTGTCGTGCAGGCGTCGGTGGGGCAGGTTGTGCCGAAGTTCGGCGGAAACATGTTGGCCATGGAAATATTGAGGTAGTAGGTCGAGTTCAATTGCAGCTTGCATGCCGCCAGGGTGCCGCTCTTGGAGGAAATATCCATGTCCGACGAGTGCGGACACAACGCGCCCAGGAACACGCCGGGCCCCTGCGCCTCGGTACTGACCGATGCCTGCCCGGTGTCGCCAAACGAGGGATTCGGATGAATGGAAATGCCGGCCTGGGTCGAGCCGGTGACGATCTTGAAGGCACCGTATTGCATTGCATTGACGGTAATCGTAAAACCGCGCCCCGACTGGTTGGATGTGCCAGGCCAGGGGCCGAGAAAGAGCGAAGCGTAGGTGTTGTCCCAATTGGTGATGCCCTTGTAGTTCGTCGCCTGTCCGGAACACTGGCGCGTGAAGTCGGGAATGTCGCCGCTGGTGTCGCCCTCGATGCACGAACCGTCGCCGACGATCTGCACCGCAGCGCCGACCGTGTTGCCGAGGGTGGCCCACAGCGTCACCGGCGTTGAACCGGTTCCTGCGGAGCTGACCTGGATTGCAGCGGTCGAGTGACCGGTCGGCACGGTCACGCCGCCGCCGTTGACCGAGATCAATGATGGTTGCGTCGACGTCACCGTGACGAACGTCGGCGACGTCGCCGACTTCGACAGCGTGACCTGCAGCGGCCCATCCGTCACGACGTCGACCGCGCTCGCAGGAACACCGCTGAGCGCCGGGCCGAACGCGATCACGCCGGCCTCGAAACTGTTGGCAAAAACCGGATCGGTCGTTTGCGCGCATGCGTCGCGCAGCGGCAGGCCGCAGACCAGGCAAGCCATTGCCGTCGTCGCAGCAAAAATATTTCGATTCATCCCGCGCTCATCTCTTCGAGGGCCGGATGATTCAGCACTTCGCCGCAAACATCAAGCGCCGTGTCTGCCATTTACACGCTTGCAACGCCGGCATTGCAAGTTCGAAATATTGAATTCACACCGAAGTAACGAACGCGCTCGCCGGGCCCGGAATCGTGCGCGAATTTTCCTTGCGGGCGACGCGGACGCCGGCTACATCTGGCGAAACAGATGCAGGTAACTGCGGCTGACCGGCAGCACTTCCTTGCGGCCCTTGAGATGGATGCCCGCGGTTTCATTCTCGCCACGCGTGACGTGGCTGATCGCGCGCAGGTTGACCACGACCGAGCGGTGCACCTGCGCGAACTGCTCCGCATCCAGTTGCGCGACCAGTTCCTTCAACGCGATTCGCACCAGCGCCTCGCCCGGTTGCCCGGCATCGCCGCGCCATGCGACGACGGTGTACTTTGTGTCGGAGCGCAGGTAGTCGATGTCGTCGACCGGAATCAGGCGCAGCGTATGGCCTACCTGCGCGCGAATCCAGCGCAGCGGCGCCGGCGCCGCGCCCCGCCGCAGTTGCGCGGCAAGTTGCTGCAGCAACGCTTCGGTATTGGAAGCCGGCTGGGCCGCATGCAGGCGATCCTTGAGGCGCGAGACCGTTTCGGCCAGTCGCGCCGCTTCCACCGGCTTGACCAGATAGTCGAGCACGCCTTCGGCGAACGCCTGCACCGCGTACTGGTCGTAGGCAGTGACGAACACCAGGTGCGCGCGGCGGCCGATCACGTGCGCCGCCTCGACGCCGGACACGCCCGGCATATGCACGTCGAGGAAGCAGACATCGGGCCGGCGCGCCTCGAACAACCGGATCGCCTCGCGGCCGTTGCGCGCCTGGGCGACGACATCCAGTTCGGGCCACGCCTGCGCCAGCTGCAGCGTCAACGCTTCGCGCAGCAGCGGTTCGTCGTCGGCAATCAGCGCTGTCGGTCGCGCAGTCATGCCGGGTCCGCCTCGCGCGCAGGAAAATCGAGTTCCGCGCGAAACCCGTGCGGCTGCAATTCGCTCAGGCGCAGCTGCGCATCGCCGCCGAAAACCAGCTCGAGACGCTCGCGCAAGGCCGACAGGCCCGTGCCAAGACCGGTGCCGGTGTCGCGCAAGCCGACGCCCGTATCGCTGACGCTGACCAGGCAGCGGTCGCCGCGGCGCTGCACGTCGACATCGATGCGGCCGCCCTCTTCGCTCGGGTCGATGCCATGGCGCACGGCGTTCTCCACCAGCGTCAGCAACGTCATCGGCGGACAGCGCAGCGTTCGCACGGCGGCGTCGACGTGCAACGCAAACTGCAGGCGATCCGGAATGCGCATGTGCATCAGCTCCAGATAGGCCTGTACCAGTTGCAGCTCCTGGCCGAGCGTCGTCGCCGGTTCGTGCAGCCGCGGCACGGCAGCGCGCAGATAGGCGACCAGGCTGCGCAGCACGGCCGGGGCTTGCGCCGAACCCGCGTCGACCAGCGCCTGCACGTTGGCCAGCGTGTTGAACAGGAAATGCGGCGCGACCTGCGCCTGCAGCAGGTGCAGCCGCGCATCGAGCGCCTGGCGCTCCAGTTCGCTGCGCTCCAGGTCGAAGGCCAGCGCCTGGTTGCGCGCCAGCGCATCCTTCTGTCGCACCAGCGCCCCCAGCGCCGCCCACGGCGCCAGCAGCAGGAACACGACGATCAGCCCTGAGAACCCTTGCAGCCGCTCCGGGTCTTGCCAGAAGGGCGGTGCTCCGGACTTGGTCGACAGCACGTAGATCACGAACGTCGCCAGCGGCATCGCCAGAGCCACGCCGACGACCTGCAGCACCCAGCGCGCGAGCCACGCCGGCAGCCGCTTCGGCCACTGCTCGAACAGGCCGAATACGAGCATCGCGATCAGCCCGAGCAGCAGCGTGCGATCCAGGATCGCCACGATGCCGGACTTCCAGCCCGCACTCATCAGCAATCCGATCGCCAGCGACGCGCAGACCGTGAAACGGATGCGGCGCCAGCCCAGCAGCAACGCCAGGCCGCGCGGCTTTTCGGGAAATGTCGAAACCGGCATCACGCGAGGATAATCCAATCCGGTCGCCTACGGTCGCCGCGGACGCGCATGAACTCGCCGCCGCCGCATCGTCACCTCGAACACCGTGCCGCCGCAACGATGCGGCGTCGAGCCTTCGTCGCGGGCAGCGCTGATCGCCGGCAATCCGGCGATGATGTGAAGTATTCCGAGTGCGGGCATCGCGTGCTCCGGTTGCGCGAGGGAACTTTGTCCTTTTCCGGCCGACTCGCTCAACCTGCATGCGACGAATGACGCACCAGCGGCATCGAATCCCGGCGCGTTCCGACGAACCGCTTCGCGCCGCGCACGATGCAGCGGCCGCCTTGACCCGCGTCGGGCGCGGCGTCGATGATGATTGCCCATCCGTGAATCCAGGGAACGCGCAATGCCGGACCGGGGCGTGCCGTCATCGCTGTCGCGCCGCAGACTGCTCAAGCGTGCCGCAGCGCTCGTCGGCTCTGGGCCGCTGGCGGCGCATGCCGTTCTTGCCAATACTCGCAGCAGCGGCGGCTGGAAGCTGTTCGAGACGGCGCGCGACAGCGCTCGTCGCCTGACGTCGGTCGCGCCGCCGCGAATGGCGTCAGGTTCAGCCACGATACGTTGCGATCCTTGCCGGACGGCGCAGACCATCATCGGTTTCGGCGGCGCGCTGACCGAAAGCGCCGCGCATGTGCTGCAGCAGCTGCCCGCAGGCAAGCGCAATGCCGTATTGCGCGCCTACTACGATCCGGCCGTCGGCATCGGCTACACGCTCGCGCGCACGCCGATGACAAGTTGCGATTTCTCGCTGTCGAGCTGGAGTCTCGACGATGTCGCCGGCGACCTGGAGCTGAAGCATTTCTCGCTCGAGCCGATGCGCGCACGGCAGCTGCCGCTGATCCGGGACGTGCAGCGGACTGCCGGTGCCGGAAACTTCCGTCTGCTCGCCTCGCCGTGGAGCCCGCCGGCGTGGATGAAGACCAATGCCGACATGTTGCGCGGCGGCAGCCTGCGCGCCGACTGCGCCGATGCCTGGGCAGCCTATTACGTGCGTTTCATCCAGGCCATGCGCGACGAACGCCTGCCGGTGTGGGCGCTGACCGTGCAGAACGAACCCGACGTGTCGCAGCGCTGGGAATCGTGCCGCTACTCGCCGCATGATGAAGCGGATTTCATCGCCCAGCACCTCGGACCCGCCCTGCAACACGCGCGCCTCGGCGACGTGCGCGTATATGGCTGGGACCACAACCGTGACGGCCTGGTCGAGCGTGCCGACGCGCTGCTCGGTTACCCGGCCTGCGCGAAGTACCTGACAGGCCTGGCGCTGCACTGGTACGGCGAAGAATTGTTCGCCGCGTCGCGGCAGGTGCTGGCGAAATTTCCCGGCACGCAGATCCTCTTCACCGAAGGCTGCGTCGAGGGCGGCCCGCACGCCGGCGAATGGGCGCCGGCCGAGCGCTATGCACGCAACATGATCGGCGACTTCAGCAACGGCATCTGCGGTTTCATCGACTGGAACATCGCGCTGGACATGCAGGGCGGCCCGAACCACGTCGGCAATTTCTGTCATGCGCCGGTACTGGTCGATGCGGCAGCCGGTGCGGTCCACTACCAGCCCGCGTTCTACTACATCGCACACTTCAGCCGCTTCGCGCGGCCCGGCGCAAGGCTTGCGGCACTGGCGAACGAGTCGGGCGTCGCGGCGATCGCCTTTGTCAATCCCGATAGCTCGGTCGTCGTGATCGTCCTCAACGCGAGCGACGATGCGGCGGCCTTCACGCTGGCCGTGGCCGACGATGCGCGCTCGTGCCGGGTGCCGGCGCACGCGATCCAGACTTACGTCGTCGCACGCTGACTTCGCGGGCGGACAAGCGCTGCCGAAGGGACGATTGTGCGGCGACGGGCGATCAGTCCTTCTTGCGCCTGCCCGGTTTGCGCCCGTCGGGGTCGTACTCCCACAACCTGGCCGGATCGCCGAATACGGCGCCGAGCACGCGCTCGGGCCAGACTTCGAAGTAGGTCAGCAGCAGCGCCATCAACGGCACCAGGATGAACGCCAGTCCGTGCGCCGCCATGATGAACATGGCGATCGCTCGCAGCACGAGCAGGTACAGATCGGTTCGCGCACGCTGCTTCAGGTCCTTTTCGGGCATCGTGTCGTAGCCGACGTGAAACGCCTTCCAGAAGTGCCCGAGAGCGAGCACGCCGAACGTCAACCACAGGCCGGGCGAGGCGAATATCTGCTGACGCAATTCGTCGCCGAGCAATATTTCATTCAGCGGGATCAGCACGATCCAGTATGGCAACCCGACGATGCCGAGCAGGAACAACCACACGAGGACGCCGACAAGCGCGCCCTTGATGCGATCGACCGGCGCGACAGCCGGCGGGCGCGTCTCGCGCATTGCGCGCGGCACCAGCGCCGCCACGATCGCCGCGAGCGCGGACAGGCCGTCGAACCAGTAGTTGAACACGGCCAGCGAGGCCGACCAGTCGAACGCGTAGATGCCCACGACCGGAATCAGGTTGCGCCCGAGGATCAGCCACGCGTCACGACGCGTCGTGAATTCGCGCAGATGCTGCGACAGCGGCGGCAGCGGTATCTGACGATCGGGTGCGTCGGCCATCGATTTTCCCGGAATGAACGGATCGCTCCGCGGCCCGTCCCGATTGACGCAGTTTCGTGCCGGTCGGCGTTTACCGGATGGTCTTCGGTGCGGACAGGGGCGATGCCGGAACACACCCACATCCCTGGAGATCGTCCATGCAGATCAAGCCCGCCCCTTTTGTGTTTGCCCCCGAATCGAGCGAAGTGCGCGCCCCGCTCTCCCCCGCGCCCGCGCAAATCGATCCACGCAGCGTGAGCGCCGCCGCCAACGACACCAGCCCCACCTTGCGCCACCGGTGCCTCGACACGCTCGCGTTGTCGATGGAACAGGGCGCCGCCGGCTGCTAGTGGACTGTCTCAACCGGCTGCTGGTGGACTGCCTCAAGCAGATCGCATCGGCGGAATGCGCTCGTCCACTCCCTTTCCCCATCGTTCGATGGGGAGAGCGAAGAGGCGCCCGTTTCCATCGGCGGCAATCCACTCGAACGCCGGCATCCGCCTAGCCTTCACGCCTGGCGCCGGCGTGAACCAGTTGCGCCAGACGACGCACCGCGACCGAAACGATCGGATAGTCGGTCACGACCTGCGTGCGCATGTCGTCGAACATGCCAAGCGTGAACTTGAGCGACGGGTCATCCCGGTTCAGCCAAGCGGTCACGAGTTCGGCGCCCTTGCCGGCGCCGCCGCGCTCGAGAATCTGCGCGGTCAAGGCGCGATGCTGCGAGTACAGCTCGTCACGCAGGCTCCCGCGCGCCTGCGCGTGCCAGCGCGATTCGACCGGCAGCTCTTCGATCTTGCCCATCAGCCAGGACAGGTGCAGTGCATCGCCGAGTTCGAAATAGACCTGGGCGGCGCGATCGATCTCGAGCTTGTGTTCCGCGGCAGTGTGGATGATGTCGAGGCCGGAACCCGGCGTCGGCAGCGCGGCCAGTTCCGTGCTCAGCGTCGCCGGGAAACCGGCGTCGATCCAGCGCTGGCAGTCCGCGTCGAAGCGGGCGCGCTCGCGCGCCGTAATCACGTCCGGAATATGCTTGCGCAGCTCGCGCATGCCGTCGTGATAACGCGCCACGGCGGCGGCGATGTCGAGGTTGGTTTCGGCGTGGTTGAGCAGCCAGCGCGTCATGCCGCGCAGCGTGGCCCAGATCACCAGCAGCGCATCGATCTGCGCATTGCCGTTGACCTTGCCGTCGAGCGCCTCGATGGCCGCCCACATCGATCGCGCGTCGAGTATCTCGCGCGTGATGTTGAATGCGCGCGCCACCTGTGCCGGTGTCTTGCCGGTGTCTTCGCCCATGCGCATGACGAACGTCGCGCCCATGCGGTTGACCATCGAGTTGGTCACCGCCGTGGCGATGATCTCGCGCTTGAGCCGGTGACGCTCCATGTGCGTGGCGTATTTCTCCTGCAGCGGCTCGGGGAAATAGCGGCGCAGTTCCTTCGACAGGTAGGCGTCCTCCGGCACATCCGAGTCGAGCAGCTGCTGGAACAGCACGATCTTCGAATACGACAGCAGGATCGAAAGTTCCGGCCGGGTCAGACCCTGTCCGCGCGCCTTGCGCTGCGCGAACTCGGCGTCGCTCGGCAGGAATTCGATCTGCCGGTCGAGCAGTCCCTGCTCCTCCAGCACGCGGATGAAATGGCGCTTGGCACCGATGCGCGACACCGACATGCGCTCCATCACGCTGATCGCCTGGTTCTGGCGATAGTTGTCGGCCAGCACGAGGCGTTCGACCTCGTCCGTCATCGCGGCGAGCTGCAAATTGCGCGCTTCCATGCTCAACTCGCCGCGCTGCACCGCGTCGTTGAGCAGGATCTTGATGTTGACCTCGTGGTCGGACGTGTCGACGCCGGCCGAGTTGTCGATGAAGTCGGTGTTCAGCAGCACGCCCTTCAACGCCGCCTCGATGCGGCCGCGCTGCGTCGCGCCGAGGTTGCCGCCTTCGCCGACCATCCTGCAGCGCAGCTCATTGCCGTTGACGCGGATCGCGTTGTTGGCGCGATCGCCGGCATCGGCGTTGGTCTCGCCCTCGGCCTTGATGTAGGTGCCGATGCCGCCGTTCCAGAGCAGATCGACCGGCGCCATCAGGATCGCCTTCATCAGCTCATTCGGCGACAGCGCAGCCGCGTCGCCGGCGATGCCGAGAGCGGCGCGCGCCTCGGCCGAAAGCGGAATCGATTTCGCCGTGCGCGGGAATATGCCGCCACCCTTGCTGATCAGCTTCAGGTCATAGTCCGCCCATGACGAACGCGGCAGCTTGAACATGCGTTCGCGCTCGGCAAACGATGTGGCAGCGTCCGGGTTCGGGTCGATGAAGATGTGCCGGTGGTCGAATGCCGCGATCAGGCGCGTGTGCTTCGACAGCAGCATGCCGTTGCCGAAGACGTCGCCGGACATGTCGCCGATGCCGACCGTGGTGAAGTCCTCGTTCTGGCAGTCACGGCCGAGCGCGCGGAAATGGCGCTTGACCGATTCCCACGCGCCCTTGGCCGTGATACCCATTCCCTTGTGGTCGTAGCCGACCGAGCCGCCCGAGGCAAACGCATCGCCAAGCCAGTAGCCATGCTCGGCCGAGATCGCGTTGGCGATGTCGGAGAACGTGGCGGTGCCCTTGTCGGCGGCGACGACCAGGTATGGATCGTCGGCGTCGTGGCGCACGCAGTTCTGCGGATGCACGACCTGGCCGTCGACGAGGTTGTCGGTGATGTCGAGCAGTCCGTTGATGAACAGCCGGTAGCAGGCGATGCCCTCGGCCAGCACCGCGTCGCGATCGCCGCCGATCGGCGGGCGCTTGACGAAGAAGCCGCCCTTCGACCCGACCGGCACGATGACGGTGTTCTTGACCATCTGCGCCTTGACCAGGCCGAGCACCTCGGTGCGGAAGTCCTCGCGCCGGTCGGACCAGCGCAGCCCGCCGCGCGCAACCGGTCCGAAGCGCAGGTGCACGCCCTCGATGCGCGGTGCATAGACGAAGATTTCCCGGTACGGGCGCGGCTTCGGCAGGTCCGTGATTTTCGCCGGATCGAACTTGAAGCTGATGTACTCGCGCGCCTTGCCGCCCGGCGTCTGGTAGTAGCTGGTGCGCAGGCAGGCGCCGATCAGGCCGGCGTAGGCGCGCAGGATGCGGTCCTCGTCGAGGCTGCCGACATTGTCGAGCAGCGCGCGCAGCGCGCCGACGATCGCCTGCATCTGCACCTCGCGCTTCTCGCCGCGCGCGTTGACCACCGCATCGACGATGACCGCATGATGCTTGTCCATCGACTCGGGCAGCAGCGTCTGCAGCTCCTTCTGCAGACGCCTGCGTGCACCCTCGATGACGACCTTGCTGTTCGATTCGCGCTCCGGATCGAACTTCGCCTCGAACAGTTCGACCAGCAATCCGGCGATCAGCGGATAGCGGTTCAGCGTTTCTTCCATGTAGGCCTGCGAGAACGGCACGCCGGTCTGCAGCAGGTACTTGCACAGGCCACGCAGCACGGACACCTGGCGCCAGTCGAGGTTGGCCCTCATGATCAGACGGTTGAAGCCGTCGTTCTCCGCCTGCCCGCGCCAGATGCGCTCGAAGCTCGTGGCGAACGTCTCCTTGATCTGGTCCACGTCGAAGCTGCGCGCCGACGCATCCTCGACATCGAAGTCCTGGATGAAGATCGTCGCACTGCCCACACGCATCTCGTAGGGATGCTCGGACACGATCTTCAGGCCCATGTTCTCGAGCATCGGCAGCGCTTCGGACAACGTGATCGGCGCGCCATAGCGGAACAGCTTGAAGCGCAGGTCGTCGTGCCGCTTGCGCGCCAGGTACAACGAAAGACGGATGTCGTCGGCGTCTTTCAGGCTCGCGGCTGCCTCGACGTCGGCCGCGGCAACCTGCGGCGTGACCTCCTCGATGTAGCCAGCCGGCAGCGCCTTGCCGAATCGGCTGGCCAGCTTGCCGCCTTTCTCTTCGCCATGCTTCTGCAGCAGGATGTCGCGCAGCTCGTCGTGCCAGTTGCGCACGATGTGGGCGATCTTGTCTTCCAGGTCGGCCACGTCGAACGCCGGCTTCTCCCCCGCCTTGGGCCGGATGATCAGGTGCAGGCGCGCCAGCACCGATTCGGTGACCTGGATCGACGAATCGACACGCTCGCCGCGGAACGCGCGCTTGAGCAGACTCTCGATGCGCTCGCGCACGTCGGTGGTGATGCGATCGCGCGGCACGAAGACCAGGCAGGAGAAGAAGCGTCCGTACTTGTCGGCGCGCACGAACAGGCGCGAACGCGAACGGCCCTGCAACTGCAGGATGCCGGTGGCCACTGCGAACAGTTCGTCCTCGCTGGCCTGGAACAGCTCGTCGCGCGGCAGCGTCTCGAGAATGTTGCGCAGCGCCTTGCCGGAGTGCGAATCCCGGCGCAGGCCGGAGCGCTGCATCACCGCTTCGTACTTCTGCCGCACCAGCGGAATGTCCCACGGACGGCGCGTATACGCGCCCGATGCGTACAGACCGAGGAAGCGATGCTCGACGACCGGAACGCCGTTGGCGTCGAATTCGAGCACGCCGATGTAGTCCATGTGGCCCGGCCGGTGCACGGTGGCACGCGCGTTGGTCTTGGTCAGGATCACGGCGTCGATCGCGCCGGATTGCGGCAGGTCGCGCGCCACCAGCGTCTTGAGCGAACGCGGTGCCAGCGAGCGTTCACCGCCGCGCAACACGCCCAGCCCGGTCGCTTCGACCGCCTGCAGCACGTCGTCGTTGCCGGACTGCACGACGCGATATTCGCGGTAGCCGAGAAACGTGAAGTGATCGTTGGCGACCCAGCACAGGAATTCCCGCGCCTCGGCAACCGCTTCCGCTGCCAGCGGCGTCGGCTGCTGTCCCATCTCGTTGGCGATCGACAGCATCTTGGCGCGCATCGCGCCCCAGTCGTCGACGCTGTTGGCGACGTCCTGCAGCGATTCGCGCACCGCCCGTTCGACGCGCTCGAACGCCGCCGGCTCGGTCATGCGGTCGAGTTCGATGTGCATGACCGATTCAGGCTTGCCCTTGCCGGTGCCGTCGGGGCCCAGACCGAGGACATGCCCGCCCGGATCGCGCTCGACGTTGTAGACCGGATGAATCACTGTGTGCAGCAGGGAACCCGAGTCGGCCACGGCGATGCCGACCGAGTCGACCAGGAACGGCGCATCGTCGGTCACGATCTGGATCACCGTATGCACCGATTCCCAGCCGTGATCCTGCAGATTGGGATTGAACACGCGCACGCTCGGCATGCCGCGGCGCCGAACGCGCAGGAAATCGAGCAACCCGAGGGCCAGTGCGGCCCAGCTCTCCGCGCTGCGCGCGGCCAGGTCCTCGGGGGCCACGCGCTTGAGCAGGTGGACGGCGAAAGCCTGCGCCTGCGGTGCTTGTGCGGGCGTCAGACGCTGCGCCAGTCGATCGAGAACTGCTGCGACATCCGTCGCCGGGACGGAGGGTTGCGCGCTCATGAAGAATCCGTTGCATGGATGGTTCGAGGGGGCGCTAGGATAGCGCTACGGCCGCATCCGGGCCAGCGCGGCCATCCCGTTGGCCCCGGAAATGCATGCCTGCTGCCCAAAGGCGCGTGCCATGGAATCGTTTGCAGGGAGCTGCCACGATGTACCCTTCCTGCGATGATCGCCGAATCCGAATCGACCACCCTGCCTGCGCACAAGACCTTCAGCCAGCGCCTGGCGCTGCTATTCGTCGGTCTGGCGTCGATCCTGCTGACTGTCGGCATCGGCGTGTGGTTCACGACAGACCGCTTCGTCCAGAATTCGGGCTGGGTTTCGCACAGCCACGAGGTCGAGGGCCGGGTGTGGGCCGCGCTCGCGCGAATCAGTGCGATGCGCGCCGACGCCACGGCATACACGGCGCTCGGCAACGAGGCACTGTTCGAGCGCTTCCAGAACCAGCTGCCGCTGCTCGATGAGGACCTGAAGTCACTGGCGCAGCTGGTGCAGGACAATCCGGTCCAGATCGCCCACGTGCAGGATTTCGCCGCGAGCGTCCTGCAGCACCGCGACGCCGCCACGGCGGCGATCCAGGGCCATCGCGCGGCGCAGAATGCCCCGGGCACCGTGTCCGACCTGGCGTCGACTCGCGCCCGCGCCCTGGCTCGCGTCGTCCTCGACGAAGAAGACAAGCTGCTCCAGCAGCGCCGCTCCGACAGCAAGCATACGGCAGCGCTTGCACGCATGATGGTCGCGATTGCGACGTTGCTCAGCCTGGCGGTTCTCCTGTTCGCTTTCCTGGTCGTCAATGCAAGCCACCGCCGCGGCGTCGACAGCAACCACGAGTTGCAGCAATCGAACGTGCAGCTCGGCGCCGCGCTGGACGAAACCCGGCGCATCGGCGAAAGCATGCAAAAGCTGGGTCAATTCGGCGAAATGCTGCAAAGCTGCCGGGAGTTCGACGAAGTGCGCGCCGGCCTCGGCGGCGCATTGACGGGACTCCTGCCCCGGTTCGGCGGGCACCTCGCACTGATCAATCCGTCGCAGGACCTCGCCGTCGTCGGCGCGCACTGGGGAACCCATGCATTGCTCGCCGAATCGATATTTCCGCCGGAGGATTGCTGGGCGTTGCGGCGCGGCCAGGCCTATCCGCTGGCCGGCACCAGCGCGGGTTTTGTCTGCAAGCACGTGAGCATGCCCTCCGATGAACAGCCGGCTCCCGGATACCTGTGCATACCGCTGGCGGCGCAGGGCGAAGTGATCGGCGTGTTGACGCTCGATGGTGCGGAGGCGCCGAATGCGGCGGAGCGCCGTGTCGCGATGGCCGCCGGCGAGCAGCTGGGACTTGCGCTGGCGAACCTGCGCCTGCAGGAGACGCTGCGCACGCAATCGATCCGCGATCCCTTGACCGGCCTGTTCAACCGGCGCTACCTGGAAGTCTCGCTGGAACGCGAACTGATGCGCGCCGCACGGCGCAGGTTGCCGCTCGCCGTCCTCATGCTCGATATCGATCACTTCAAGCGATTCAACGACAGTCATGGGCATGATTCGGGTGACGCGCTGCTGGCGAAGTTCGCGGACGTGCTGCAGCGCTCGATCCGCAGCGAAGACATCGCCTGCCGCTACGGCGGCGAGGAATTCACCGTGGTCATGCTCGAAGCCGATGCGGACATCGCGCTGCGCTGCGCCGAGCAGGTCCGCGACGCGGTCTCGGCGATGAGCGTCGAACATCGGCGCGAGCAGCTGCCGCACGTGACGGTATCGATCGGTCTCGCCGCCTTTCCCGCGCATGCCACGACCGCCGACGCATTGTTGCGACACGCGGATGCGGCGCTCTACCTCGCCAAGAAAGCCGGCCGCGATCGAGTCGTCACGGCCGTCAGTCCGCCGTCGTTCGAGCAGGCTTGACCGATCGCCGTCCGTCCGCGCCGAACTCAACGGCTGCACCGCCGACGGCCGCAAAACGTCGAGGTGCCTCGAGGCGACTGTCGGTGACCCCAACCGGCGTGGTGCCCTGTCGTTGCCGCGTCGCGCGCGGGTACCCGCCCGGATTCGGGTTACCTGCTCCGCTACCGGGTGCTGCGGCGAATAACGCAGGCGGGTCGGCTAACGCAGCCCCGTTTCATTGCGCGCGATGACCATGCGCTGGATCTCGCTGGTGCCTTCATAGATTTCGGTGATCTTGGCATCGCGGAAGTAGCGCTCGAGCGGCATTTCCTTCGAGTAGCCCATGCCGCCGTGGATCTGCACGGCCTGGTGGGTGATCCACATGGCCGCTTCCGAGGCAAACAGCTTCGCGACCGACGCTTCCGTGCCGAAGCGCGCGCCGGACTTCTCGGCCTCGCCCTTGGCAAATGCGGCGCGCAACGTCAGCAACGTGGCCGCATCGAGCTTGCATTTCATGTCGGCAAGCTTCGCCTGCGTCATCTGGAACGAACCGATCGGGTGGCCGAACGCCTTGCGCTCGCGTGCGTAGGCGATGCTCGCTTCATAGGCGGCACGCGACAGGCCGACGGCCTGCGAAGCGATGCCGATGCGCCCGGCGTCGAGCACGCCCATGGCGATGCCGAAGCCCTTGCCTTCTTCGCCGAGCATGTCGGCGGCGGGACACACGTATTCGGTGAATTCGATTTCGCAGGTCGCCGACGCCCGGATGCCGAGCTTGGGTTCGGTCTTGCCGGCGTGGAAGCCGGGACGCGAGGTATCGATGATGAATGCCGACACGCCCTTGGCGCCCTTGCCGGGACTCGTGATCGCGAACAGCACGATGTACTTCGCCACGGGGCCCGAGGTGATCCAGCTCTTCTTGCCATTGATGACCCAGTCGCCATCGGCGTTTCTCGTCGCGCGCGTGTGCATGTTCGACGCGTCGGAGCCCGACTGCGGCTCGGTCAGCGCGTACGCGCCAATGCCGTGGCCCTCGGCGATCGCACGCACGTACTTCTGCTTCTGCTGTTCGTTGCCGTACTTCAGGATACCGTTGCAGTACAGCGTGTTGTTGACCGACATGATGGTCGAGTGCGCGCAATCGGCCGCGGCGATTTCGATCATTGCCAGCACGTAGCCGACCGGATCGAGGCCGGCGCCGCCGTATTCGTGCGGCACCTCGATGCCCATCAATCCGAGCGCGCCCATTTCCTTGATCGTCTCGAGCGGAAACTCGCCGCTCTTGTCGAATTCGGCGGCAATCGGCGCGATGCGTTTCTGCGCGAAGTCGCGCGCGACGGACTGGATCGACAGCTGGTCTTCGGTGAAACGGAAATCCATGACAACCTCGACGAATTCGACAACGGAACTCCTGCGCCCTGCCCTGCAAGGGAGGGTTGCGTGGGATTGGTGTAGAAAAATCCCGCCGCAGCAGGTGAAAAGCCAATCCCCAAGCTCCCCCAGCGCAGGGCGAGTCGTGCGATTTTACCGGTTTCGCGCCGCCGGCGTCTTGCCGGGCGCGTCGAAATCGCAGGGGCTGCCACGCAGACGCTGGCGCAGCATCCACGCCAGCAGTCCTTCGGTGGCATAGGCGTGGTGCCAGATCGGGTGCATTTCCTGCGGATACTCGGTGTAGCGCGGATCGCCTCCCTCCGCACGCAGCGCGCGCACCACCGCACGCGAACCGACCATCGCACCGCCGTAGCCTTTCTCGACATCGGTGTCGTTGTCCTTCGCGCCGTGGAATATCCACTGCGGCACCCGGGTGATCGGCGCCAGGCCGCTCGTTTCCGTCATGCCGGACATCGGCACGCCGGCGGCGAAGCACTGCGGCCACGCTTTCAACGTTTCCCACACGCCGGTCCCGCCGTCGGAAATGCCGGTGAGATAGATGCGTCGCGGGTCGATCGGAAAGCGCCTGATCGCGTCGGCAATGGCTGCCGTCACGCGTCGCGGCGGCCAATAGCCGCCAGTCGTCTGCGGCGCTATGTATACCAATGGCACGCCGCCCTCGATCGCGCGGTCGACCAGTTGCAGCGAACCGTTGCCGTAGCCGGCCAGCTGCGACTGGTTGTCGGTGCCGTCCTGCCAGTCGCCGTGCAGGAACACGATCAGCGGCAACAGCTCGTGATGCTCGCGGCCGGGCGTGACGATCGCGCGATAGGGCACCTTCTGCGCGTCGCCAGTCCAGTATTTCGCCAGTTCGTCGTACTCGACCGCGTTCGCCGGCGCACATGAGATCGCAACGCAGATGAACAGCCATGCGTGCGCAAACCACTGGAAGACGAAAGATCGAACCACGAAGGACACGAGGAACACGAAGGACAGGCATTCTAGGAGGTTTTGCAGCCAGCGTGAGGAGTCTCCTGGCTGCCATGCTCCGGGCATCGGCACCTCGAACAATGTCCTGCGGTTCGCTCTTCCTCGTGTTGTTCGTGTACTGCTTGATTCGGGCTTTCGCTCGCGGGCGTTGACGCTGGCCGTCCGGACGGCTAATCTAGCTATCTATCTCTTAATCAAGATGGAAGGATATTTTGGATCTCGGCTCGACCACAACCCTGCTGCGCCTGCTGTCCGATCCCACTCGGGTTCGGCTGCTGGCACTGCTCGAGCGCGAGGAATTGACCGTGGCCGAGCTGTCGGCGGTGCTGCGACTGGCCCAGCCGCGCGTGTCGACACACCTGGCCAAGCTCAAGGAAGCCGACCTCGTGCGCGACCGCCGCGCCGGCGTATCGGCCTACTACCGGCTCAACACCGACCTCGAGGCGAAACCCACGGCGCTGCTGCATGCGCTGCGCGAAAACGTCAATGATGCGTTCATCGACGACGATGCACGGCGCCTGCCGACGATCCTGGCGCAACGCGCGCGTGCCGAGGGCTGGGCGGACAGCGTCGCCGGCGACATGGAGCGGCACTATTCGCCGGGCCGCACCTGGGAAGCGATGGCGCGCGCGCTGACCGGCCTGATCGACAGCGGCGACGTGCTCGACATCGCATCGGGTGACGGCGTGCTGGCCGAGCTGCTCGCGCCGCATGCGCACTCGATACTGTGCCTGGATGCCAGCGAACGTGTCGTGGGCGCCGCGCGGGCACGGCTGAAGTCGTTCGCCAACGTCGAAGTGCGGCTCGGTGACATGCATGCGCTCGAACTGGGCGACCGCAAGTTCGACCTCGTGCTGCTGATGCAGGCCCTAACCTACAGCGACCGGCCGGCCAAGGTCGTTGCCGAAGCGGCGCACGTGCTGCGTCCCGGCGGCCGTCTTCTGGCGACCACGCTCGCCCGCCACGCGCACCGTGCGGCGGTCGAACCGTTCGACCATCGCAACCTGGGTTTCCGCGAAGGCGAACTGCGCGAACTGGCGACCAGGGCCGGCCTCCAGGTGCTCGGCTGCGAACGCCTGACGCGCGAACGGCGCCCGCCGCATTTCGAAGTGCTGTCGCTGCTGGCACGGAATGAAAGAAAGAACGATTGACGCGGATTGCGCGGATGGAAGCGATGAACGCGGATTTTCCGCGGATGAAGATGTATACAAGTATATACCCACGTTCGCTTGACGCCTTTGCGATTCGCATTCGCGTTGATTTGTCTGATCCGCGTCAATCCGCGTTCTTCCGCTCTGATCCGCGTTCAACAGGGCTTTTGCAGGAGAAGACACCATGAAGCATGTGTTGCCGTGGCAGAATCCGCAGCGCACGCAGGCGCTGCGCGATGCATTGGCGCAGCGCATCCTGATCATCGATGGCGCGATGGGCACGATGCTGCAGAGCTACAAGCTCGACGAAACCGGCTACCGCGGCGAGCGTTTCGGCAACGGCGCTGATGCGCATGCCATGCACGAACAGCACGGTCCGGGCTGCGATCTGAAGGGCAACAACGACCTGCTCTCGCTGACGCAGCCGAAGATCATCCAGGCCGTGCACAACGCCTATCTGGACGCCGGTGCCGACCTGGTCGAGACGAATACGTTCAACTCGACCACGATCAGCCAGGCCGACTATCATCTCGAACATCTCGCCTACGAGCTCAACCGCGAGGGCGCCCGCCTGGCGCGCGAATGCTGCGACGTCGCCGAGGCCAAGACACCGGCCCAGCCGCGCTTTGCGATCGGCGTGCTCGGACCGACCAGCCGCACCGCGTCGATCTCGCCGGATGTGAACAACGCCGGTTTCCGCAACGTCACGTTCGAGGAACTGGCAACCGCCTACGCCGACGCCGCCAGGGGCCTGCTCGACGGCGGCGCCGACCTATTGATGGTCGAGACGATCTTCGACACCCTCAACGCCAAGGCCGCGCTGTTCGCGATCGCCCAGGAATTCGGGCGGCGCGGCGCGCGCGTGCCGGTCATGATTTCCGGCACGATCACCGACATGTCCGGCCGTACGTTGTCCGGCCAGACCGCCGAGGCGTTCTACTATTCGCTGCGCCACGCGCGGCCGCTGTCGATCGGCCTGAACTGCGCGCTCGGGGCGACCGAACTGCGCACCTACGTCGATGCGCTCGCGCAGGTCGCCGAGTGCTACGTCAGTGCGCACCCGAACGCCGGCCTGCCGAACGCATTCGGCGAATACGACGAAACCCCGGAGCAGATGGCAGCGATCATCGGCGAGTTCGCGCGCAGCGGGCTGGTCAATTTCGTCGGCGGCTGCTGCGGTACGACGCCCGCGCACATCCGCGCGATCGCCGACGCCGTGCGCGGCGTCGCGCCGCGCGTGCTGCCTGGTGGCAAGTCAATCGCTGCCTGAGGAAGACAACGGCGTAAAGACTGAACCACGGAGAACACGAAGAACACGAAGAAAGGCGCAAACGGACAATGAAATCCGGTTGCTTTCCGTCTGCAGATTCAAGTACAGCGCGCAGGGGCGTTGCGCCACCAGGTTTCGTTCTCCGTGTCCTCCGTGTTCTCCGTGGTTCAATCTTTCGCCTCTTGTTAACCGTCACTTTAACCATCACTCCGACAAACGACTTCATCCGATGACTCAACGCTATACACGACTTTCC
>DATNFS010000031.1:0-10610 GCA_035606275.1 Rudaea sp. | reverse complement strand
GGCCTTCAGCAGGTCGCTGATGGCGCCGAAGATCTGCTTGCCCGGCTTCGGGAACGCCGTGAGCCGATGATCCTGCGGGTCGATTTCGACCGCGGCGACGTCGGCCACGCGCGACATGGCTTCCTTGGCGGCGGCGACATTCGGCGTCGTCAGCGAAACGGCCTGGTGGTAGCGCGAGCGCGCTTCGAGTTCGGCCGGCGTGGCGTCGGCCAGCACCTTGCCCTGGGCGATGATGATCGCGCGCGTGCACACGGCGTGCACTTCCTCGAGGATGTGCGTGGACACGACGATCGTCTTGTCCTTCGCCATCGCGTTGATCAGCGAGCGCACCTCGTGCTTCTGGTTCGGATCGAGGCCATCGGTCGGCTCGTCGAGGATCAGCACGGCCGGATCGTGGATGATCGCCTGCGCCAGCCCGACGCGGCGCTTGAAACCCTTCGACAAGGTTTCGATCGGCTGCGCGAGTACCGCGTTCAGGTGCAGGCGCTCGATCACGTCGTCGATGCGCTGGCTGCGATGCTTTCCCGACAGCGCCCGCATGTCCGCGATGAAGGCGAGAAATTCGCGCGGCGTCATTTCGCCGTAGCTCGGCGCGCCTTCCGGCAGGTAACCCAGCACTGCCTTGGCCTGCAGCGACTGATCGCTGACGTCGTATCCGCAAACAGTGGCCGTGCCCGAGGTGGGCGCGAGGAAGCCGGCGATCATCTTCATCGTCGTCGACTTGCCGGCACCGTTGGGGCCGAGGAATCCGAGCACCTGCCCGGGCTCCACCTTGAAGGATATGTTGTCCACGGCGGTCAGGTCGCCGTAGCGCTTGGTCAATTGCCGGGTTTCAATCATGAATCACCAGTCTCCAAGTCTTGATTGGCTGCGAGAAATCCACGACGCCGCCACGCACGCTTCGACCATCGTCGACGCGATCGGGCAGGAACGCGGTTTTGTGATGCAAGCGTTGCAGAAATACCGCAAGCGGCGGCGAAAGTTCCCTGCCGGGTGCAGCGGGGTTCGCGCGCATGCGCGAACCCCTGAGCGAAGAACGGTCTACTGCAACTGGATCGGCAGGTACACGTTGAACGACTGGTCGTCTTCTGCCGCGCTCGGGGCGCTGGTCACCTCGTCATACGCGCGGCCGCTGCCCTCGCCGCTCTCGTCGATCTGATAGCCGTGCGTCTCCGCGTAGGCCTTGAGCATCAGGCGCGAGAAAGGCAGTTGCGCCGGCGACCCGGTGAAGCTGGTCACCAGCACCTTGCCGGCGTAGGTCGTACCGGCCTTGACCGGGTCGGTCAGCGCGCCATCGTTGCGGTCGACCGGCAGGGCGATATCGAAATCGTAGTTTTCGTCGCCCCAGTTGCTCGTGATCGTGATGCGCGGACCGGTCACCGTGATCTTGTCCTTCTTGGCCACGGCCTGGATAGCGGTCACGGCCTTGTCGGTCGCATCGGCGACTTCGTCGAGGCTGCGCTTTGCCGTGGTCGAGACGTACAGGATCGGCTTGGCCTCGACGTCCTTGACGTCGATCTGGGTGTCCTTGTAATCGACGACCGGGAACGTCGCCAGCATGTCCTGAAGCCGCGTGAGGTGAATCTGGATCTGCGTTGCCGGGTCGCCCTCGAGATACATGCCGGCGTAGCGACCCATCAGGTCCCAGCCGTAGTCGACGTCGTAGCCCATCGTGATCGTCACGGTCTTGCCGTTGGTCTTGGGCTTGATCGCCAGCGTGTACTTCTTGTTTTCGCCGCGCCAGTTGTTGACGATGCTCCAGGTAACGGACGAGTCCTGCTGCGAGTCGACGACCGTGTAGCTGCCGCTTTCCAGGCGCGGATCACCGCTTACCCAGTTGACGCTGGCGCCATTGCCCTGGTCCGGGCCGATCAGGTTCAGCTGCACCTTGGGATCGTAGGAACGCAGCGCGGTCCACGACGGGTAGGGACGAAAGCCATCGATGACGTCGTAGATCTGACGCACCGGCGAGCTGACCTCGGTGCTGCGCTCGATGTGGCGATGATCGGGCAGGACAACGCCGAACAGCACGGCGAGAACGGCCACGATGATTAGCGCAACGATTACCTCAAGCAGACGGATCATCCCTCAAATCTCCACGTGTCGGACGGGTGCGGTGGGTGCCGTCAACGCACCACAGCAGCATTGTTTATTGTCTTGCCGGCGCAGCAAAGCCTGCCTGCCGGTCATGAACGGCAAATGGTACTGGCTATCCGGCGGGAAGGCTACCGCGAGGTGGAGATCGGAGGTCAGGATCGGATATCGGGGTTGGCCGCGCCATACCCATGCTGCGGTCGCCCTTCAGGGAACTGAAATGCGGAACGTATCAGAGCCGTCGATAGGCCTGGGGCTGGCTGCCGGGACCCAGTGCGAGCCGTCCGTCCGCTGATCTGCGATCTCCCTGTCTCCGGTCTACACAATCCCCAACTCGAACGCCTTGAGCACCGCCCTGGTGCGGTCGCGGACCCCCAGCTTGGACAGTATGTTGGAGACGTGGTTCTTGACCGTGCCTTCGGCCACACTCAGCGAATTGGCGATTTCCTTGTTGCTGTAGCCGCCGGCCATCAGGCGCAGGATCTCGGTTTCGCGCTCGGTCAGCGGGTCGGGCCGATCGAGGCTGGTGAAGTCGTTGTGCATCCGCTCCAGCCCCGACAGCAGGCGCTGGGTGACGACCGGCGCGACCAGCGACCCGCCGGAGGCGACCGCCTTGACCGCATCGACGAGCTGGTCGAGCGAGACATCCTTGAGCAGGTAGCCGCGCGCACCAGCCTTGAGGCCCGCCAGCACCAGCTGGTCGTCGTCGAAGGTGGTCAGGATGATGGTCGGCGGCAGCGCGTTGCGTGCCGACAGCGCGTTGAGCACGTCCAGGCCCGACATGCCGGGCATGCGCATGTCGAGCAGCACGACATCGGGCTTGACCGCCGGAACGACCTCCAATGCCTGGTTTCCATCCGCCGCTTCGGCCACGACGCGAATCTCGTCCGACAGCTCGAGCAGGGAGCGGATACCCTGGCGCACCAGCGTCTGGTCGTCGACCAGACATACCGAAATCGTTCGCGACGCAGTCATCTATTTGCCTCCAGCGGCAACCAGGCATCGAGCGCGAATCCCTGATCGCGCGCAGTGACGATGTCCAGGCGTCCGCCGACCTGGGCCAGGCGCTCGCGCATGCCGGTAAGGCCGTTGCCCTGCCGCATGTCGCCGGCGCCACGCCCGTCGTCGCGCGCGTGGATCGCCAGTTCGTTGGTTTCCGTGCGCTCGCAACGCAGCCACAGGTTGCGCGCGCCGGAATGACGCACCGTGTTGGTGATGATTTCCTGCGCGCAGCGCAGCAATACCTGTGCGCGCAACGGGTCGTCGACCGAGAAGCGCGGCGGCAGCTCCAGATGGATCGCCAGCCCGGGCACGCCTTCGACCAGCGTGCGCAGCGCTTCGGTCAGGTCGATGTTGTCGTTCTCGCGCAGCTGGCTGACGACCTCGCGCACGTCCGACAGCAGCAGCTTCGCCACCGACTGCGCCTGGCGCACGTGCTCCTGCGCGGTGCCGCCGACCAGATGGCTGGCCACCTCCAGGTTCAGGCTCAGCGCGGTCAGGTGATGGCCGATCAGGTCGTGCAGGTCACGCGAGATGCGCATGCGCTCGGCGATGCGGCTGGATTCGGTCAGCAGCGTGCGCGTTGCGCGCAGTTCGGAATTCAGGCGCCGCAGTTCGTCGCGTGAATCGGCCTGCTGCTTGGCAACCAGCGAGGTGACGTAGGTAAACGCCGAAAATCCCATGAACAGCGAACATTGCACGAAAGCCGCCATCCAGCCCGAGTCGAGCCACTCGACGAAAACCGGCGTCAGCGTATAGCTCTGCAGCAGCACCCATGCGATGCCCGCCATGAGTGGCAGTGTCCACGGTACGACGCCGGCTATCAGGCTCGTCAGGATTCCGGAGATTCCGCTGTGGCTGAACCAGCCGATGCCGAACGCGCCGAGATTCATGACCACCATCAGCGGAATACGCTGCAGGCCTGGACGGCGCCGGCCGAGATCGTTCGTGGCGAACCAGTAGGCGAGGCCGAAGATCGCGTAGGCAACGCACCAGCCCACGTACTCGGGCGAGCCGGTTGCGATATCCGGCCCGCGCCAGCTCGCGCTCAGCAGCGGCACGCCGGTGCACACGTAGGTGAACAGGCCCGTGAAGCGCAGCAGGGAGACATGGTTGAATGGCGAAGACAGCATGCGCCCATCATAGAGCCCGGCGCGTCGGCTGCAACCTGCCCTTAGTCATCGTCGCGGGGAAGGCCTGTCGAGCCGCGGTGCACCACCTTCCTCAGGGGCAATTCGCCGCTCCGACGGTGCCCTTCCGGAAAATCCGGCCACGACGATCCGAAGTCGCCCTTGCGTACGGACTCTTAACGAAATTGCCATCGCGGCGACATGGCAAGGGATGCAGTGGCGTGCGATAATTTCTGCCATGAGTGCGCTACGCGCAGAATGGAATTGACGAGAAATCAAGATGGCAATTGCCATTCGCGACGTGCATGAAAATGAACTGGACTCGGTCGTGGCGCTCAACAACGCCGCCGGCGCGACGATCCTGCCTCTCGACGCGGCGCGCATGCGCGATTTTTTCCAGGAGGCTGCTTATTTCCGCGTGGCGGAAGCCGATGGCCACCTGGCCGGGTTTCTGATCGCGTTGCGGGAAGATGCTTCCTACGGCAGCCCGAATTTCCTCTGGTTCCGCGAGCGCTATCCGAACTTCCTGTACATCGACCGCATCGTCGTGGCGCAGCGCTACCGCGGACTCGGCCTGGGCCGCGTGTTCTATGCCGATGTCATCAGCTACGCCGAAGTGCGCGTGCCGCAGCTTGCCTGCGAGGTATTCCTAGAGCCGCGTGACGACGTGTCGGTGCTGTTTCACGGCACCTACGGTTTCCAGGAAGTCGGCCAGCAGATGATGCCCGGAATCAACCGGCGCGTGTCGCTGCTGGCCAAGGATCTTTGCAGCCACGCGTTCGTGCGCTCGACCTACCTGGACGGCGCCGGTCTGCCCAACCAGCCCTGGCTGGCCGAACGTCCGCGCACGACGCAGCCGCCGCACTCGCGCGCCGCCGGCGCGCACTGAGCCTGCTCGCGGATGGCTGACCACGACGCGGCGGTGCAAACCGCTGTCGAACTCAAGTTTGGCCAGGTCGGGGTTGCCAGTGCGATTCTGCGCACGCTCGATGCCGGACTGCTGCGCGCCGAATTGCAGCGGCGCATTGCCGCCGCACCGGCACTGTTCTCGCGTGCGCCGCTCGTGCTCGATCTGAGCCGCCTGCCGCAATTGCCCGCAAGCAGCGAGGCCGGGGCGTTGCTCGATGCGGCGCGCAGCGCCGGCATGCTGCCGGTCGGACTGTCCTACGGCACGGCGGAAAACGAGCAGTTGGCGGCGCAGCTGCACCTGCCGCTCTTCGCCCGGTTCCGCCAGGGCACCGAAAAGGCCGACGCAGGCAAGCCCGGTGTCGCGGAGACAGCCCTCGCGCCGGCGCCCGCCATGCACAGCGCCAAAGCGGTGCGTTCGGGCCAGCAGATCTATGCGCGCGGACGCGACCTCGTGCTCGCGGCGACGGTCGGCAACGGCGCCGAACTGATCGCCGACGGATCGATCCACATTTACGGACGGCTGAGCGGCCGCGCCATTGCCGGTGCGCAGGGCGATGCGACCGCGCGCATCTATTGCCGCGACTTCCAGGCCGAACTGATCTCGATCGCCGGCCACTACCGCGTGCTCGAGGACATACCCGCCGATCTGCGCGGCCAGTCCGTGCAGGCGTGGCTGGATGGCGAGCGCCTGGTGCTCGAAAGACTATGAAGGGGAGAAGGGAGAAGGGAGAAGGGAAAAGGGAGGGAAGAGCAATGATGCGGCGCGATTTCATCGAAGCCGCGCTTTTCCCTCTCCCTTCTCCCTTCTCCCTTCTCCCCTCTCCCCTCTGCCGCACTTTCCCAAGGAGAAATCGAAGTTGACTGAAGTAATCGTTGTTACATCCGGCAAGGGCGGCGTCGGCAAGACCACCTCAAGCGCAAGCCTCGCGGTCGGCCTGGCGCGGCGCGGCCTGAAGGTCGCCGTCATCGATTTCGACGTCGGTTTGCGCAACCTCGACCTGATCATGGGTTGCGAGCGGCGCGTCGTCTACGACTTCGTCAACGTCATCCACGGCGAATGCACGCTCAAGCAGGCACTGATCCGCGACAAGCGATTCGATACGCTGTACCTGCTGGCCGCATCGCAGACGCGCGACAAGGAGGCGCTGACCAAGGAAGGCGTCGAGCGCGTGCTCGAGGAATTGCGCCAGGAAGGCTTCCACTACATCGTGTGCGATTCGCCCGCCGGCATCGAGAAGGGCGCGTTCCTGGCCATGTACTTCGCCGACCGCGCCGTCGTCGTGGTCAACCCGGAGGTATCGTCGGTGCGCGATTCCGATCGCATCCTCGGCCTGCTCGCCAGCAAGACACGCCGTGCCGAACTCGGCGCCGCGCCGGTCGAGCAGCACCTGCTGCTGACACGCTACAACCCGGCGCGCGTGATCAACGGCGACATGATGAGCATCGAGGACGTCAAGGAGATACTCGGCATCGAAGTCGTCGGCGTGATTCCGGAATCCGAAGGCGTGCTCGCAGCATCCAACTCCGGCGTGCCGGTGATTCTCGACGAGGATGTCAGCGCCGGGCAGGCCTATGACGACGCGGTCGCGCGCCTGCTCGGCGAGCAGCGCCCGATGCGCTTCATCGATGCGCCGAAGAAAGGCCTGTTCTCACGCCTGTTCGGAGGCTGACCATGGGTATCTTCGATTTCCTGCGCGCACGCCAGAAGAACACCGCAACCATCGCGCGCGAGCGCCTGCGCATCATCGTTGCCCAGGAACGCAGCCAGCGCGGCGCGCCGGACTACCTGCCGCTGCTGCGCCGCGAGCTGCTCGAGGTGATTCGCAAGTACGTCAACGTCGACCAGGAAGCCGTCGATGTGCATGTCGAACGCGATGGCGGCCATGACGTGCTGGAGTTGAGCGTGGCACTGCCGGAGCGGCCGACAGCGGGGCTGAGGGCCGAGGGCTGAGGGCCAGGGCCGTGCAGCGTTATCCACGCGGCCACCCTGCCGACAGAGCCCTGAACGCCGATTGACGCAGATGATGAGGCGCAATAGCGCGGATAGAGCGAATATCACTCTGAGCTTTATGCGCGCAATCCGCGGTTCGTTGCTCTCCTCCGCGCCAATCCGCGTTCCCCGCTTTGCTCTTCTGCGCGGATCAATGAAACCGGGAGTTCGAACGATGCTCGTGCTTGGCGATATCGATCCGGACGCCGCCGGCGGCTTGCTGAAGCATTACGGACTTAAACTCGAGCGCGTCTCGTCCGGCGCGCCGATTCCGGGCAGCTACTGGGGCGAGCCGGAAGCCGGCGTCATCGGCGAAAAAGTATACGCACGCGCCGACACGCCGGTACATTCGTTGCTGCACGAGGCCTGCCACCTGATCGTCGCTGCGCCGGAACGGCGCCCGCGCATCCACACCGATGCATCCGACTCGCAGTCCGAGGAAGATGCCTGCTGCTACCTGCAGATCGTGCTGGCCGATGCGCTGCCCGGAGTCGGCCGCGGCCGCATCATGGACGACATGGACGCCTGGGGCTATACGTTCCGGCTCGGCTCGGCGCGCGCCTGGTTCGAGGGCGACGCCGAGGATGCGCGCGCCTGGCTGATCGAACGCGATTTGCTGCCCAAAGGAGGGCTGAAGGCCGAGGGCTGAGGCTACGGCCAACAGACAAGCGCGGCGAGTCGTCTCCTGGCACTTCGCTCCCTTTCCTTCAGCCTCGTCCCCCAGCTTCATCCCTCGCAGGCCGGTTGCGTCGCATCGCGCAACGCACTAGCCTCTTGAAATCTGCAGGCGCCAAGGACTTACCATGCAACGCTGGCTGAAACTCCCCGATGGCCGTTACCTCGATGCCAACCGGATCATGTATGTCGGCAAGGTCGAGACCTATCCTCGCCTCGACGACGAAGGCAATGATTCCGGCGTCGGTTACTCGTTCAGCGTCGGCACCGATATTCCGCGCGACCATCAGCTCACCGTGATGGGCACGAAGGAAGAAGTGCTGGCCCTGCTCAAGGCGCTGCTCGGCGTGACCACGTCATCCTGATCGCAGGCGGCCGGCCGGGCGACATCAGCCCCCGGTCAGCAGCTCGCGTTCGATCACACCGGCTGGCGGCGCGCGCTTGGCGATCGCACGGTACCAGCGCCACGCGGCCAGACCGCCGGCGAACAGGACAGCCGATGCAACGGCCAGGTGCATCGCGCTGTCGGCGAGCCAGGGCGACAGCAGGCCCGCCAGCATCGCGTTGAAGGTCAGCGTGATGAAGCCCTGCACCGACGAAGCCGCCCCGCGGCGCAACGGAAACAGATCGAGCACGAGCAGGTTCAGCGTCGGCGATATCAGGTTGATGCCGATCGCCGCGAACGCCAGTGGCAGCACGGCCCACGGCACGCGCGAGGGCACGACCAGCCACGCCACGATCAGGCCGGCCAGCGCGGCGCTGCCCATGATCGCGTAGCCGGCGCCGAGCACCTTGCGCGCGCTGACGCGGCCGGCGAGCCGGCCGGCGAGCATCGCCCCGAGCACCAGTCCGCTGATGGCCGGCACGAACAACCAGTAGAACTGGTCGGGCTGAAGTTTCAGGATGCCCAGCACGAACGCCGGCGCGCCGGCGATATAGACGAACAGGCCGCCGAAGTTGCAGGTTATCGCCAGCGCCAGCGGCAGGAATTGCTCCGAGGACAGGATCACGCGATAACCGGTGAACAACGATCGCGGCGACAATGGCACCCTGCGTTCGCGTGCATGCGTTTCGGGAAGCACGAACCAGCACAGCGTGAGCAACGCCACGGCGAACACCGTCAGAGCCCAGAACAGGGCGTGCCAGCCACCCCACTTGACGATCCAGGCACCGACCACCGGCGCGAGCGCCGGCGCCAGGCCGAAGATCATGCTGATCATCGACATCAGTTTCTGCGCTTCGGGACCTTCGAACACGTCGCGGATCAACGCGCGGCCGACGATCAGGCCGATGCCGGCACTCGTGCCCTGCAGCGCGCGGAAAGCGAGCAGCTCCGGCATCGATTGCGCGACGGCGCAGCCGGCCGAGGCGATCAGGAATACACCGATGCCGCCGAGGATCACGACGCGCCTGCCCCAGGCGTCGGACAGCGCACCGATCAGCAGCGACAACGCGGCGTAGGCCAGCAGGTAGACGCTGATGGTCTGCTGCATCGCCAGCGGCGTTGCGTCGAACTGGCGGGCGATCGCCGGAAACGCCGGGAAAATCGCGTCGATGCAGAACGGCCCGAACATGGCGAGCGCCGCCAGCAGAAACGCCAGCGCATTGCGGCTTGGAACGGCAATCGGCATCGGTCGAAGCGAAAATCGGGGCCGCGGCTTTGAAGCCGCTTGCCTGCGATGATACGCGTGTTTCGGCCGGCACCGACAGATCCGATTCATGCTGCTTGCGCCGTCGCGAGTCGACGAACCGCGCGGTGCCGTAGCGTCTCGTTTCCATGCCGCCGGTCGTGCGACAATCCCGGCATCGTTCAGCTCGCACAGGACCGCCCATGGCCGACGGCCCCGCCCCGGAAATCCGCGATGGCGACCTGCTGGCGGCCGTTGATCTGGGTTCGAACAGCTTTCACCTGGTGGTCGCGCGTTACGAGCATGGCGAGTTGCGCGTCATCGACCGCTTGCGCGACAGCGTGCGTCTGGCCGCCGGCCTGCGCAGCGACGGCACCCTCGACGACGCCCGGCGCGACCGGGCGCTGGCCTGCCTGGCGCGCTTCGGCCAGCGCCTGCGCGTGCTGCCGCATGACCGCGTGCGTGCCGTCGCCACCAACACCGTGCGCCGCCTGAGCGTGCCGGCTGCGTTTCTCGGCCCGGCGGAGCAAGCCCTCGGTCATCCGATCGAAATCGTGTCAGGCCGCGAAGAAGCGCGCCTGATCTACCTCGGCGTCGCCCATGGCGTGCCCGATTCGCCGCAGCGCCGCCTCGTCATCGACATCGGCGGCGGCAGCACCGAGTTCATCATCGGCCAGCATTTCGAGGCGCTCGAGAAGGAAAGCCTGCAGATGGGCTGCGTCGCCAGCACGCTGCGCTTCTTCGGCGACGGCAAGCTCAGTCCGAAGCGCTGGCGCCAGGCGCAGACCGAAATCGCCGTCGAACTGCAGCAGTTCGCGGCGGAGTATCGCGCGCAGGGCTGGGGCGAAGCGATCGGCTCGTCCGGCACGATCAAGGCCATCGGCAGCGTCGCCCAGGCGGCCGAGTGGTGTTATCTGGCCCGCTCTACGGCCTATATGATCTTGTCGAAAACGTGCCGGCTGCTCGGCATCGCGGTCGATACCCACCGGAGCACGGCGGATTGGATCGCTGCGCTCGAAGCGATCCTGATCCATTAGATATTGTAGATTGTAGATTGTAGATTGAGCATTGTGGCGATCCCCAATCTACAATCTACAATCTGAAATCTGCAATGATAGCAGCGGAACTTGTTAGTTAACGAGTCTTCAGTGTACCCGCACCATGTTCAACGTTGTATTGGAACCT
>DATNFS010000030.1:0-19325 GCA_035606275.1 Rudaea sp. | reverse complement strand
CCAGGTGCGCGCTCAGCTGGGCGCCGCGCACGTGATCGTCGGCGGCACTGCAGTAGCGCTCGTACGCGGTCAGCGACACCTTGGAGTCGATGATGAGGTCGCGGCCTTCGGGCAGGTGCACGATCACATCGGGCCGCGGCCGCCCGCCTTCGTCGTCCTTCAGCGAGACCTGGGTTTCGTATTCACGGCCCTTCTGCAGGCCCGACGCCTCGAGCAGGCGCTCGAGCACGAGTTCGCCCCACACGCCCTGCGTGCGCGCCTCGCCCTTCAGCGCGCGCGTCAGGTTCAGGGCATCCTCGCCGATGCGCTGGTTGATCTGCCGGAGCGATTCGATTTCGTGCTTGAGCAGCTGGCGCTCGCGACTCTCCTTGTCGTAGACGTCGGCGACGGTCTTGCGGAAATCACCGATCTGCTCGCGCAGCGGATTGAGCAGCGTGCCGAGATTGGCCGCGCTTTGCTCGCCGAACTTGCGGCCCTTTTCCTCGAGCAGTTCGCCGGCCAGCGCCTTGAAGCGATCGGCGAATTCCTCGCGCACGCGCTCGAGCATGGCCTGGCGTTCCTCGGCCGCCTGAACCTGCGCCTGCAGGCGCGTCGCCGTCTCGGTCAGGCGTTGCTCGGCACGCTGGCAGGCTTCGTTCCAGTGCTTGCCGTCGGCGCGCGCCGCAGCAAGATCCGCCTCGACCTGGGTCAGGCGCTCGAGCCGGCCCGCAAGCGTGGCTCCGTCGCGCGACAACACAACGACGCGGGCGCGATGCTCGGCGAGCTCGCGCTGGGCCGCGTCGTGATCGCGCTGCAGACGCTGCAACGCTTCACGCGCAGCGTCACGCTCGGCCGACAGTTGCGCGACCTCCGCCTCGCGGCTTTCGCGGCCGAGGACACGGGCCTCGCGCGCACGGCCGCGCAGCAGCAGCCAGGCGACCACCGCGCCAGCGACAAAGGCCGCCATGGCCCAGGCCGCCGTTGGCAGGAATTCGTTCAGATTGGCCGGCATGCATCACCTGGGAATATTGCAGATGCGGTGCATTGTGCAGTTCGCGGTCGCAGTTGGCGAGACGCGCACGAGCGCCGGCCGTGGCAATCGGCGTTGCGCGAGGCGAACCCGGCGCTCCGCGCCACGTCTGCGGCAGGTCCGAGCCGGCTTCGGTTATCATGACCGCCACGAGCGAAGCCACAGCAGGAAACCGGCAGTTTGAGCTACGACCCAACCCGTCTTGCCGACTGCGCGCAGGCCATCGTTGCAGCCGGCCGCAAACTCGGCGCGCAAGGCCTGACGCCCGCGACCAGCAGCAATTTTTCGATGCGGCTGGACGCAAGCCACGTCGCCGTCACCGTTTCGGGCCGCGACAAGGGCGCGCTGACACCGGCCGACATCATGGTCGTCGACATGGATGGCCAGCCGGTCGACACGACCGCCCGGCCTTCCGCCGAGACGCTGCTGCACACCCATCTCTACCGGCGCTTTGCCGATGCCAATGCCGTGCTGCACACGCACTCCAGGACCCAGACCGTCGCCTCGCGCCTGTTCGCGCCGGCCGGCGTCATGCCGCTCGACGGCTATGAACTGTTGAAGGTTTTCGCCGGTCAGACCACGCACGAGACGCGGATCGAGCTGCCGGTGTTTCCCAATACCCAGCACATGCCGGAACTGGTCGCGCGCGTCGACGACTGGATACGGGCGGATAAGCCCCTATATGGCTATCTTATCGAGGGTCACGGCATCTATACGTGGGGCCGCGACATGGCCGAAACCGAGCGCCATATCGAGGCGTTCGAATTCCTGATCGGCTGCGAACTGGACCTGAGGAGGCTGAAAGCATGAGTCAACTGCGCATTTTTTCCGACAGCAACGGCAGCGCGCCGCTCAAGACCGTCAGCAACCACGCCGAGATCACGCGCGAACTCGGCGCCGTCGGCGTGCGCTTCGAACGCTGGGAGGCTTCCAAGCCGGTCGTGCCGGGCGCCAGCCAGGACGAGGTCATTGCCGCCTATCGCGACGATATTGAGCGATTGAAGAGCGAGAAGGGTTATCAGGCCGTCGACGTGATCAGCCTGACGCCGGACCATCCGGACCGTGCCGCGCTGCGCCAGAAGTTCCTCAACGAGCATACCCACTCCGAGGATGAAGTTCGCTTCTTCGTCGCCGGCCGCGGCATGTTCACGCTGCATATCGGCGACATGGTGTACGAAGTGCTGTGCATGCAGGGCGATCTGATCGGTGTACCGGATGGCACGCGCCACTGGTTCGACATGAGCGACAAACCTTACTTCATCGCGATCCGCCTGTTCACGAACAAGGAAGGCTGGGTCGCGAACTTCACCGGCAGCGACATCGCCGGCCAGTTTCCGCGCCTTGCCGACGAAGCGGTTGCCGCATGAGTTACCTGGATGAGTCGCTTGCGCCCGGTGAAACGATCGTCGCGCGCTTTGCCCTGCACTGGACCGCCAAGGGCCGGCTGATCCTCGGCATCGTGCTGATCCCGTTGATCGTCGGTATCCCGATCGCGATCTACGAATGGCTGCGCCTGCGCGCGATCGAGCTGGGCGTGACCACGCATCGCGTGGTGCGCAAGACCGGCATCGTCAGCCGCACGACCGACGAGATTCGTCTGTCGGCGATCGAAACGGTCGATCTGCGCCAGAGCAGCTGGGGACGCATCCTCGGCTTCGGCGACGTGCGCATCACCGGTCGCGGCGAAAGCAGCATGCTGCTCAGCCGCGTTGCCGATCCGGTGGCGGTAAAGCGCGCGATCGAAACCGCCTATTCGGCCAATGTCGAGCGTCCCGCCGGCGGGCAACTGAAGTGATCCGCGCGATCCTGACCGACATCGAAGGCACGACCAGCTCGATCAGCTTCGTCAAGGATGTCCTGTTTCCGTACGCGCGTGAACGCCTGCCGGCATTCGTCGCAACGCATACCGACAAACCGGTGGTCCAGCACTGGCTGCACGAGGCCGCGCGCGAAGCCGGGCTCGTTTCCGCGTCGCAGGCCGAAATCGTCGTGCTGCTGCAGCGCTGGATCGACGAAGACCGCAAGGCAACGCCGTTGAAGGCGCTGCAGGGCATGATCTGGGAAGACGGCTATCGTGAGGGCGCGTATCGCGCGCACGTCTACCCGGAAGTCGCGCAGCGGCTGCGCGACTGGAAGGCGAAACAGATCGACCTTTACGTGTTTTCGTCGGGCTCGGTGCCGGCGCAGAAGCTGCTGTTCCGCCACAGCGAGGCCGGCGACCTGACGCCGCTGTTCACCGGCTACTTCGACACCGAGATCGGCGCCAAGCGCGAGGTCGAGTCGTATCGCCGCATCCTGGCCGTGATCGGCTGCCCCGGCGCCGAGGTGCTTTTCCTTTCCGACGTCGCGGCCGAGCTCGATGCCGCGCACGCAGCCGGCATGCGCACCACGCTGCTCGCGCGTCCGCCGGCGACATGCCCGGCCGAGGCCGACCATCCGTGCGTGCCGGATTTCAATGCGATCACCGTCGACTGAAAGCGCGCCTGAGCGATGAACGCCCTCTATCCGAGTCTGATTCCTGTACTTTGGCTCGCGTGGCTTGTCTATTGGGCGATCGCTGCACGCGATGCGAAGACGACGCAGCGGGTCGAATCGGCCGCGTCGCGGGCCAGTCACATCGTGCCGCTCATGATTGCCGGATGGTTGCTGGGGACGCGCAGCGCGCCCGGCGGATTCCTCGCCGGCCAGATCGTTTCGCCGGGCGCGGCTACCGACGCCGTCGCCGTCCTTCTGGTGGCGGCAGGCCTTGCGTTCGCGGTCTGGGCGCGCGTCTGCCTCGGCCGCAACTGGAGCGGCATCGTCACGCTCAAGCAGGATCACGAGCTGGTCCGCAGCGGGCCGTACCGCTTTGTCCGCCACCCGATCTACACCGGCTTGCTGCTCGCCCTTCTGGGTTCGGCACTGGCGCGCAACGAGTGGCGCGCGCTGCTCGCCGTGGCGCTTGCCTGGCTGGCGTTCTGGCGCAAGCTGCAGGTCGAAGAGGGCTTGATGATCGAGCAGTTCGGCGACGCCTACGCGCGCTATCGTGCCGAGGTGCCGGCGCTGGTGCCGAGTCCGTTCCGCCACTCGGGCGCTCGCGGCGCATGAACGCACGGCGACTGCTGCTGACGTTCGCGCTGGCATTCTCGCTCGGCGTGCTGACGACCGTTTTTCTGCTGCAGCGGCCCGCGCAGCAGGCGCAGATCGCTGCCGAGCCGGACAACGCGAAGGCGGCCGCGGACCCGAGCCAGGCAGACAGCGATTCCGCGGCGAAGAACGATCCCGCACCGCCCGAAGCCGACGCCGATGCCTCGAGCGATGCCGACTGGCCTGCCGATGCCGGCTCGCCCGAGCAGCTGCTGTACACACAGTCGCAGATGATGGACACGGCGGTCGCGCGGCTCGCAGCACGTACACCGGGCCGCCCGAACCTGTACCTGATCGCGTTCGCCGGCGATGGCGAGGAGAATGTGTTCCGCAACGAGGCCGAGTATGCCGAAAAGCTTTTCAGCGAACGCTTCGACGCGGTCGGCCACACGCTGCTGCTGATCAACAATCCGTCGACCCTGCTGCAATATCCGATCGCGACGCTCAGCAACCTGCAGACCGCAGTCGACGCCGTGTCCGAGCGGATGGACGGCGAGCAGGATATCCTGCTGCTGTTCCTGACCAGCCACGGCTCGCGCGATCACGAACTGTTTGTTTCACTCGATCCCCTGCCACTCGACCAGATCGGACCGGATGACCTGGCCGACCTTTTTCTCGACACGAAAATCAGCAACAAGGTCGTCGTGATTTCGGCCTGTTATTCGGGCGGCTTCATCGACGCCCTGAAAGGACCGGCGACGATGGTCATCACGGCAGCGCGCGCCGATCGCACCTCGTTCGGCTGCGGCACGCAATCGGCGATCACCGACTTCGGTCGCGCCCTCCTGGCCAATGGGCTCAACGACAACGACAACTTTCCGGCGGCGTTCGCCGAAGCGCGCAAGCTCGTCGACCAATGGGAAACGCGCGCCGGAGAAGAGCATTCGGAACCGCAGATCGCATCCACCCCGCTGATCGAGAGCCGGCTGAAGGCCTGGCGCGAGGCCATCCATCCCGGTCCGCCGGTGCCGTTCAACACGGCCCGGCCGCGTCGCCCGTCCAAGGACACCAGCGCGCTGACGGCCGCACGCTGAAGGTGCCGGTCGCGGGCGTTCAGCGCTCGATCGCCGCCGCAAACTCCGCACGGACCGCAACCGCGGTGTCCGGGAAATCGCAGAACAACGCGTCGACGCCGAGCGCAAATGCCGCAGACAACTCGGCGCGAATGCCGGTGAACGGTGCCGGCGACCGATCGTCGCGAAACGTCCAGGCGTGCACCTGCAGGCCGCGCGCATGCGCCGCGTCGACCAGTCCGTTGTCATTTCCGGCACGATCCCACAGCAGGTGCTTGGCCGGAGCCACGCCGCGCGCCCAGGCCGCCAGCGCGCGCAGCGACGCGTCGCGGGCGCCGCTCTCCGGCGGCAGGTTCTCGACCAGCGCAAAGCACGGATTGCCCAGGCGCTCGAAGGCGCTGCGCAAGAACGCATGGTCGAAGCATTCCAGCCAGACCGGCGCCTGAGCGCCGGTGACGCCGTGCCGGTCGAGTTCGCGGCAAACGGCCTCGAGCATGTCGATGCCCAGCGCGTCGAAGTAGTCCGGTTGCTTGACCTCCAGGTCGACGATCAGCGGCGTTCCGCGCTGCTCACCCAACTCGCGCGCAAGTCCGAGCACGTGGCCAATGCGCGGCACGACGAAGCGTCCGTCAAGATCGGTGCTGCGTCCAGGAAACGGCTGGGTCGCGCGCAGCGTGTCGATTTCGCCGGCGTCGAAATCACCGATCCACCAGTCACGCTGCCCGGCGATCTCGCGCGCACGCCACGCGAATTCCGCGCGCGACGCCACATCGGTGCTGCGCGCGAGGCCGAGATCATGGCGCGCGTACAGCACGCCGTCGCGGCTCGCCACGACATCGGGCTCGATCGCCTCCGCACCCTGCCGTGCCGCAAGCACGTAGGCGTCGAGCGTATGCTCGGGCCGGTAGCCGCTCGCACCGCGATGGCCGATGATGCTCGGCGCTGTCCCGCTCAGCGTCCGCCAGCGCGGCATCGAATGGTCCCGCGCACCGGCCGCCTCGCGCAGCTGCAGAATTGCGCCTGTCTGGACGCATCGCTAGACTTGCACGCGCAACAATCCGTCATCCACATGGGGAGGATCCGATGAGTTCCGTATGGGAGAGGCGCAATCTTGCCAGAATGCTGGGGGCACTGATATTCGCCGCGGCCGCGATGCCGCTGGCCGCCGCCGACTCGACCACGGATTTTCCCGACAGCGTCGGCGCAGCCTGGGTAAAGGCGGTCAAGGCCAACGATCTGGATGCCGTCGTCAGGCTCTACGCCACCGATGCGGTCGCATGGTTTCCGGATGAGGTTCAACACAGCGGCGCTGCGGCAATCCGCGCGTCGTACAAGGCGTTGTTCGAGACGTTCACCGTCGTCGACGCCGCGCTGAGCAACAGCCATCACTTCGGCGACGCGCACCATCGCACGAACTGGGGCAACTTCTCGCTGACGCTGAAGCAGAAGTCCGACGGCAAGAGTGTGCCGATGGCGGGGCGCTATACGGATGTCCAGGAGAAGCGGGACGGGCATTGGGTCTACGTCGTCGACCACGCCTCGACCGAACCTGCGCCGGCAAGGTAGGACGCCGGTTCCGCTACGCCGGCCTGGCGCCGCCGTGGCGCGCCGCGAGCGTGAGCGCCACGTCATCGAGCGACTTGCCGCGCGCGCGCAGCAGCACCAGCAGGTGGAACAGCAGGTCGGCTGATTCGCCGAGCAGCGACTCGTCGCTCTCGCCGACGCCGGCGAGCGCCGTCTCGACGCCCTCCTCGCCGACCTTCTGCGCCATGCGCCCCAGCCCCGCCTCGAACAGTTTCGTCGTGTAGCTGCCGGCCGGGCGCTGCGCGGCGCGCCGGGCGATCAAGGCATCGAGGTCGGCCAGGAATGCCAGCGTAGGCAATGCGGCATCGCCGAAGCAGCTGGCGCTGCCCAGGTGGCAGGTCGGCCCGTGCGGCTCGGCTTCGAGCAGCAGCGTATCGCCGTCGCAATCGGCATGCAGCGACTTCAGCAGCAGGACGTTGCCGGACGTTTCGCCCTTGGTCCAGAGGCGCCGCTTGCTGCGGCTCCAGAAGGTCACTTTTCCACTTTGCTGCGTCAGCCGCAGCGCCTCGCGCGTCATGTAGCCGAGCATCAGCACCGCACCGCTGCGCCAGTGCTGCACGATCGCCGGCAGCAAGCCGTCGCCCTTGCTCCAGTCGAGACGTTCGAGTTCCACGGCAACGCTTGTCATGCTTCCCTCCGTAGTGCGGTCGGTGCGGGTCGCCTCGTGCATCCGCAGGAAATATTCATGGCCGAATCGCGATTCCGCGGCCGTGCAGGTATCGCTTCAGATCGGCGACGCCGATCGTGCCGGAATGAAACACGCTGGCGGCGAGCGCCCCATCGACGTCGGCTTGTTCGAACACCTCGGCGAAGTGCCGCACGGTGCCGGCACCGCCTGATGCAATCAGCGGCACGCGGCACAGCGTCCTTGCCGCGGCCAGCTGTGCGATATCGTAGCCGGCGCGCACGCCGTCCGAGCCCATGCAGTTCAGCACGATCTCGCCCGCGCCACGCCGCTGCGTCTCGGCAATCCAGTCGAGCGTGAGCCGCGGCAGCGCACGCGTCCGCTCCGGGTCGCCGCTGTACTGCCGCACGCGCCACTGGCCGTCGGCATCGCGCAGGCTGTCGATGCCGACGACCACGCACTGCACGCCAAACGCGGCCGCGAGTTCGTCGATCAGCTCCGGCCGCTCGAGCGCGGGCGAATTGACCGAGATCTTGTCGGCGCCCGCATATAGCACCGCACGCGCTTCGTCCGCACTGCGGATGCCGCCGGCGACGCAAAACGGAATGTCGATGATCCGCGCGACACGTTCAACCCAGCCGCGGTCCACTGCCCGACCCTGCGGGCTGGCCGTGATGTCGTAGAACACGAGTTCATCGGCGCCGGCATCGCGATAACGCACGGCAAGTTCCTCGATGCCGCCCATGACGACATGGTCGCGGAAGCGTACGCCCTTGACGACCTGGCCATCCTTCACGTCGAGGCACGGAATTATGCGCCGCGTCAGCATTGCAGCGCCTGCGCGACCGAAAGGCGGCCTTCCAGGAGGCTGCGCCCGAGGATGGCGCCTGCCACGCCCGCTGCGCGCAACGCGCCCAGGTCATCGACGCCGCGCACGCCGCCCGATGCCTGCACGGCCAGCGACGGCACGATCGCAAGCAGGTGCGCGTACAAGTCGAGATTCGGGCCCGAGAGCATGCCGTCGCGCGAGATGTCCGTGCACAGCAGATGGCGCGCTCCGGCATCGGCGAAGCGCAGCGCCAGCGCGTCGAGCGTGGCGCCGGACGCCTCGGTCCAGCCCTTGACCGGCAACGTCCAGCGCCCCTGGGCGTCGGCTCGCGTATCCAGTGCGACGCAGATGCGCTCGGCACCATGCCGGGCAATCCATCCTTCGACGGTTTCCGGTTCGCGCACGGCGAGGCTGCCGACGACGACGCGGGTCACCCCGGCGTCGAACAGGCGCAACACATCGCGTTCGTCGCGCACGCCCCCGCCCGCCTGGATCCGCAACGCGGTACCGGCCAGTGCCCGGATCGTATGCAGATTTTCGAACGCGCCGGCGCGCGCACCGTCCAGATCCACGACATGCAACCAGCGTGCGCCAGCCGCGGCATAGTCGCGCGCCAGCGCCAGCGGCTCGACCGGATAACGCGTTTCGCGCGCATAGTCGCCCTGCGCCAGACGCACGACACCACCGGCGCGCAGGTCGATGGCCGGAATGATCTGCATGGTCACAGCGCGAGGAAATTTCGCAGGAGCCGCGCGCCGACCGCGGCCGAGCGCTCGGGATGGAACTGCATGCCGCAGACGTTGCCGCGCCGGACGATCGCGCTGAATGCCCCGCCGTAGTCGCAGCTGGCGACCGTCTCGTCGCCACGCGGCGCGGCGTAACTGTGCACAAAATAGGTGTAGGGCTCGGCGCCGATATCGCCGGTCAAGGCGTCGTCGCGTTCGATCAGCAGCCTGTTCCAGCCCATGTGCGGCACGCGCAACCCGTCGCTCGCTGCAAAGCGGCGAACCGTGCCCGGCATCAGTCCCAGGCATTCGACGTCTGCCTCCTCGGAGCGCTCGAACAGCAGCTGCATGCCCAGGCACACGCCAAGCAAGGGCTGGCGCAGCGCACGCAGCGGCTCGACGAGACCGGCCGCGCGCAATCTGGCCATGCCCGGCCCGGCTGCGCCGACACCGGGCAGAATCACATGCGTGGCACGGCCGATACGCGCGGCGTCGGCCGACAGTTCGGCATCGACACCGAGCCGCTGCAGGGCGCAGCGCACGGAACCAATGTTGGTGCCGCCGCCGTCGACCAGCACGACGTCCGGCGTCACAGCACGCCCTTGGTGCTCGGCAGCGCATCGCCTTCTCGCCGCAATGCCTGGCGCAATGCACGCGCAGTCGCCTTGAAGCAGGCCTCGACCATGTGGTGCGCGTTCTCGCCGCGCACGGCCAGGTGCAGGTTCGCGCCGAGTGTCTCGCACAGCGAACGGAAGAAATGCGGCACGAGCTCGGTCGGCAATTCGCCGACACGTTCGCGCGGAAACCTTCCGTCGAACACGAAGTACGGACGGCCGGAAAGATCGAGCGCTGCGCGTGCGAGCGCTTCGTCCATGGGCAGCAGGATATCGATCAGCGAAGGCTGGGGACCAAGATGCGAGAGCTGAGGGCCGAGGGGCGAGCCGGGATTTGACGCGAGCGGCGCTGACTGCGCCGGCGGGACCGCCGGCGGAGCCGATCCGAAGGGACGGCGCGATGAATCGCGCGAGTCAGCTTGGCTCGTGCCGGCGAGCGATTCGACCGGGATGTCGAGGCCGGCGCCACCGACCAGCGATGGTGCGACGCCGGATTCTTCCCGCTGCTCGGAGCGGCCATAGCGATGTATGCCACGTTTGTCGCCGAGGGCACGGCGCAGCGCCTCGCCCAGTGCGAGCGCGCAATCCTCGACGATATGGTGCTCGTCGACATGGCCGTCGCCGGCGCATGTCAGCGTCAAGGCAAATCCGCCGTGCTTGCCGATCTGCTCGAGCATGTGATCGAAAAAGCCGATGCCGGTCGCCACGGTTGCATCCGCGGCGCGATCCAGATCGACGCTGACGCGGATGCGTGTCTCCTTCGTGCCGCGCTCGACCGCTGCGCTCCGTGGCGCGTCGCACAGGGCGTGCGCAATCGTGTCCCAGGTCCATTGGCTGCCAAGCCGGAAACCGCGTACACCGAGGTTTGCCGCGAACTGCAGGTCCGTATCGCGATCGCCGATCACGGCCGATGCGACACGGCTCCAGTCATCGGCGGCAAGATAGGCGCGCGCAAGGCCGACGCCCGGCTTGCGCGTATCGCGGTTCTCGTGCGCAAAGCTGCGGTCGATCAGGATGTCGCGGAAAGCGACGCCTTGCGAACCAAGTATCTGCAGCAGCAGATTCTGCGGCCCGTCGAAATCCGCCTGCGGAAAGCTCGAAGTGCCCAGGCCGTCCTGGTTGGTCACCATGACCAGCTCATAGCCCGCGGCGACGCAGCGACGCAGCGCCGGAATCACGCCGTCGACCAGGGCGAGCTTGGCGTAGCTGTCGATCTGCTGGTCCGGCGGCTCGACGATCAACGTGCCATCGCGATCGACGAACAACAATTTGCGCAGGCTGGCCATCGTCAGCACACCGGCGCAATGGGACGCGTCGGAGAAAAACGATCTTTGACGCGGATGAACGCCGATGAACGCGGACAAGGCAGGAAGCACCTGCGGGAAAGATCGTCCCTTGTCCGGGCAAATCCGCGTTCATCCACGTGCAGAGCATGGCTGCAGCCCTGCTGCATGACCGGCAGTCCGTTCATGCCGCCTCCACACGCGCGCCGAGCGCGGCGAGGAGCCGCGCATGATCCGACGGGCTGCCGACGCTGATGCGCAGGCAGCCGCCCATCGACGGATAGTGCGATACGTTGCGCACCACGACGCCGACCGACAGCAGGCGGCGATAAAGCGCATCGGCGTCGACGCAGCGCACGACGATGAAATTTGCCGCGGACGGCAACACATCATGCAGCCCAGGCACGCTTTTCAGCGCGGCGGCCAGCTGATTGCGCGCCGCGACCAGGCCTGCCACGCGTACCCGCGTCGCGGCCTTGGCTGGCGGCGTGAGTGCATTCAGCGCAGCCTCGACGCACGGCGCCGGCAGCGGATAGGCCGGCAGGATCCGGCGCAGCAGGCCGATCACCTGTGCGTGGGCCAGTACGACGCCGATGCGCGCCGCGGCCAGCGCGTGCGCCTTCGAGAGCGTGCGCAGCACGGCCAGATTGTCGTGGCGACCGAGCAGCGTTGCAGCACTCGGCGTTCCGGCGAACTCGATGTAGGCCTCGTCGACGATGACCATGGCCCGCTCGGTCAGTTCCGCCGCAATGCGCGAGATTGTCGCCAGCGGCACCAGATTGCCGGTCGGATTGTTCGGCGAGCACAGGAACACGAGCTTGACGTTCGGTTCGATACGCGCGAGCAATGCGTCGGCATCGAGCGAAAAGTCGCCGGCCAGCGGCACTTCCAGGATTGCGGCGCCCTGGATCGCTGCGCTGACCGAATACATGCCGAAGGTCGGCGGGCAGATCGCGACGGCATCCTGGCCGGCACGACAGAACGCGCGCACCAGCAGGTCGATGGCCTCGTCGCTGCCGCGGCCGGCCAGCACCTGCGCCGGCGCGACGCCGTACAGGACGGCCAATGCGTCGATCAGCTCGCGCGGCTGCGGATCCGGATAGCGATTGAGCGCGATGCCGCCGGCCATCACCGCCGGCCACGGCGACTCGTTCGCATTGAGCAGCACCGAGCCGCCGCTTGCCTCCATGCGCGCCGACGAATACGGCTGGAGCGCGCGGATTTCCGGGCGTGCAAGATCGAGCACGCTCACGCCGGCGCTCCCAGCAGGTCGAGGCGCAGCGTCACGGCGCGTTCGTGCGCGCCGAGGCCTTCGGCGCGCGCCAGCGTGGCGGCGCACGGACCGATGCCGCGCAGGCCATCGGCGGTCAACTCCTGCACGGTGATCTGCTTGAGGAAGCTGGCAACCGACACGCCGCTCGCGGCGCGCGCATGACCGTAGGTCGGCAGCACGTGGTTGGTACCGCTGCAATAATCGCCGACCGACTCGGGCGACCAGCGACCGAGAAAAATCGAGCCGGCATTGGCGACTTCCTCGAGCCAGCGGCGCGGCGCAGCGACGTTGAGGATCAGGTGTTCCGGCGCATACGCGTTGCTGATGGCAACCGCTTCGCCGAGCGAAGCGGCCAGGATCACGCGCGCATGCGCCAGCGCCGCCGAGGCGATCACGGCGCGCGGCAGTTCCGCCAGCTGGCGCCGCACCGCCTGGATCGTCGCGACGAGTACCGCGCGGTCGTCGGCAATCACGATGACCTGCGAATCGGGTCCGTGTTCGGCTTGCGCAAGCAGGTCGGCGGCGACCGCATCGGGATTGGCCTGCGCATCGGCGATGACGAGCACTTCGGATGGCCCGGCCGGCAGGTCAATCGCGGCTCCATCGAATTCGGCGGCGACCTGGCGCTTGGCCTCGGTCACCCAGGCGTTGCCGGGGCCGAACAGCTTGTCGCACTTCGGCACTGATTCGGTACCCCATGCCATGGCCGCGATTGCCTGCGCGCCGCCGAGCTTGAACACGCGCGAAATTCCGCAGCGCGCCGCGGCATGCAGCACGGCTGGATCGATGCGTCCGTTCGGACCGGCGGGCGTGCAGACGACGACCTGCGGACACCGCGCGATCCGGGCTGGGACGCCGAGCATCAGTGCCGTCGAAGGCAGCGGTGCGCCGCCTGCTGGAACGTACAGGCCGACACGTTCGATCGGCCGCACGATGCGTTCGCAGACGACGCCGGGCGCCGTTTCCATGCGCACCGGTTGCGGCGCCGTGGCGCGGTGAAACGCGTCGATGCGTGCGTGCGCTTCGTCGATCGCGCGCCGCGTTGCGGGATCGAGGCGCTCCGCCGCGGCCGCGAATTCGTCCGCGGCAACTTCGAACCGCGCGAGCTCGCAGCCGTCGAAGCGGCGCGTCAGCGCGTGCAGTGCCGAGTCGCCGTCCGCGCGCACCTGCGCGATGATGCGCGCGACCGTGCCGCGCAATTCCTCGCTGCGCGCGAGCGGCGGGCGGCACAGCACTGCAGCGCGCTCACGCTCGTCGAGAGCGCGCCACTCCAGGACGTTGCCGGAAAAGCCGTTGGCGGGAGCGGTCTTCATGCCAGCATCTTCTCGACCGGCAGCACGAGCAGCTGGCAGGCGCCGGCGCGCTTCATGTCTTCCAGATGCTGCCAGGTGATGGCGCCGTGGCAGACCGCTTGCAGCGCGACGTGATCCGCGCTGCCTTCGATCGACGTGACGGTGGCGTTCTGGCCCCCGGGCAGCAGCTGCGTGATGGTCGCGACCGAACTGCGCGGCGCGTGCAGCATGATCAGCTTGGACTCGCGCACGCGCGTGACGCCTTCGATCCGCCGCAGCAGCTGTTCGGCAAGTTCGCCGCGCGCATCGGCCGGTTCGCTCACCGCACCGGCCAGGACGGCTTCGCTCTCCAGTATCGTTGCAACTTCGCGCAACTGGTTGGCCGCCAGCGTGGCGCCGCTCGATACCAGGTCGCAGATCGCATCGGCCGTACCCAGTCGCGGCGCGATTTCGACCGAGCCGGACAGCACGACGATACCGGCGTCGACGCCGTTTTCCTGCAGCCAGGCAGCGAGCAGCGCCGGATAGGTCGTCGCAATGCGCAGGCCGGCGAGCTGCGCCGGACCGCCGTACGCGGCATCCTGCGGCAGCGCGATCGACAGGCGGCAGCGGCCGAAGCCGAGCGGGCACAACTCGCGCGCGGGCTCGGGTTCCGCGCGCGCGACGGCGGCGAACGATTGTTCGCGCAATACGTTGCGGCCGACGATGCCCAGGTCGCACACGCCTTGTGCGATCAGGCCGGGAATATCGTCATCGCGCACCAGCAGCAGATCGATCGGCATGCTTTCGCCGAAGCAGAACAGCTTGTCCCTGCTTTGGCGGAACTTCAGGCCACAGCGCGCGAGCAGGTCCTGCGAGACATCGGCGAGCCGGCCGGACTTCTGCATCGCGATGCGCAGGCGCTCGCGCGCCTTGGTTGCCGTTGCCGGACTCATCGGCCGGCCCTTGGCTTGGGCGGCAGCGCCGTGGTGCCTGCGGCTGCTGCCGGCCGCCCGCGCCGGCGCACGGCCGGCAGCGCGTGATGCGCAACCGCCGCCTGGTAACCGCCGTTGCCCTGGCTCAGGAAACGCGCCACGCGGCCGATCGTCGTCACGCTGACCGACGTGCGCTCGTGGATTTCGCGGTAGGCCATGCCGCGCAGCAGGTACGGCACGACGCGCCAGCGGTCGACCAGCGCCTCGAGTTCGGCCGGCGTGCACAGGTCGCGCAGGAACGCACGCATTTCGTCGAGCGTGCGGCAGGCAAGCAACGCCTCGCACAGGCTGCGTTCGGCGCGGTCCGCGCTGGTTTCCGGTTCGAGATGGCGTCGCTTCATGGCACTGCCCTGTCCGGCCGCAGGCATCGGAGTCGATCGCCTGCGACGAGAAACGTGAGTTTAATGTACTAATGCGCTATTACATGCGACAAGGGTAGCGCGGCGGGGGCCATCGCGCAAGCGACAGCGGCGCATTTGCTATGCTGGCGTTAAGAATCCCGCAAACGCAACGACCGCAGCATGGGCTATCCGATCAAGCACGACGCCGAAGCCGGCCTGTTCACCAGCACGGTCGAGGGGCAATTGTCCCTGCTGCAATACCGCCTCAGGGACGGTGTCATGAAGATCGTGCATACCGAGGTTCCGGCGGACCTCGCCGGCCACGGCATCGCCTCGGACTTGATGCGCGCCGCGCTCGAGACCGCGCGTGCCAATGGCTGGCGTGTCATTACCGCCTGCTCGTACGCAAAGACGTTTCTCGAGCGGCATCCGGAATACGCCGACCTGCTGGCCTGACCTTCGATGAGCCGTTCCGCCGCGCGAGGCGGCGGCCGCTGTCATGGCCTGCGGGTGAGCGCCGGCTCGTCTGGTTCGTGTCTGCGAATACGTCGTCGACGCGTCCCTCTCGGGCGTCGCGACATGGGGGCGTGGATCAGCCGGCCCTGGCCGCAAGCTGCCCGCTCGCCACCAGCGCGCAGATGCTCTGGATATCCGCGTCCATCGCGCGATCGCGCTGCATGAAACCGATTCGTTCGCGCACCAGGGCGAAGGCGTCGCGCACCTTCGTGCCGGCGTGGAATTCGCCGGTCGCCGCCAGCGCCTGCATCAGGGCGTGCGCTTCGCGTTCGAACTGGACGTGCGACGCATGGCCCGGCTTCGGCGCGCCGTTGATCTTGCCGGCCAGCGCCTGCCAGTCGCCACGCGCGGCGAGCGTGCGCGCAGCGTTGAGCATGTCCTGCCGGTATTCCAGTGCCTGCGCGGCGGTATACAGCTCGAGCGCCAGCACATGCGACAGATCCTCCGTCATCTCGAGCACGTGGCGCGCTTCGTTGGCGCCCATCGAGACGTGATCTTCGGCGTTCGCACTGGTCGGAATCGAATACACGCTTGCCGGATGCGCACGCGTGGCGAGGTCGTTCACCAGCGCGGCGGCCGTGTATTGCACGATCATGAAACCCGAGTCGGTCGCATCCTCGTTGCCGATCAGGAACGCCGGCAGGCCATCATTGGTGGCCGGATCGACCAGCTTGTTCAGGCGCCGCTCGGAAATCGAAGCGAGCACCGGAATCGCCGCCTTGACGTAGCTCATCACGAGCGCCAGCGGCATGCCGTGGAAATGACCGGCCGAGATGACCTGGTCTTCGATGACCTTGGCGCCGGCGGCATCGGGAAACACGAGCGGATTGTCGGTGACCGCGTTCAACTCGATGTCGATGACGCGCTGTGCCTGCGCCAGCGCGTCGCGCACTGCGCCGTGCACCTGCGGGATGCAGCGCAGGCAGTAGGCATCCTGCGGCTGGTGTTTCTTGCCGCCCTTGAACGGCAGGAAGCGCGCATAGAAAGCTTCCTTGCCGTGCCGCTGCGAAGGCGGCACGTAGTCCCAGCCGATGTCGAAACGATGCTGCCGGTCGGCTGGATCGCTCCACGATTCGGCGAGCCAGGTCTTGAAGCGCGGCACGAGATGGTACGGAATGTCGGCCAGCGTCGAGCCTGCGAGCAGCGCGCGCAAGTTCGCCGCGGTCTCGAGCTGGCCCGGATGCGGGCGCAGCGCGTGCACCTCCGGCTTGAATGCCGAGGTGCGCCCGGCGAACGCATCGAGCGTCATCGCCGCGGCAAGATCCGCGGTGGCGAGCAGCTTCTCGAGCCGGTCGAGCGCCAGTGCCGCGGTCGCCAGCATCTGCGTCGTGCCGTTGTTCAGCGCCAGCCCTTCCTTGAACGACAGTCGCACCGGCGCCAGGCCTGCGCGCTTCAAGGCCTCGCCGCCGGGCAGCCGCTCGCCGCCGTAAAACGCCTCACCCTCGCCCAGCAGCACGTTGGCCAGGTGCGAGAGCGGTGCAAGGTCGCCGCTCGCGCCAACCGAGCCCTTCTCCGGAATCACCGGGATGACGTCGTGATTGAGCAACTCGGCCAGCGCCTGCAGGGTCGCGGCACGAATGCCGGAATGCCCGCGCATCAGCGTATTGACGCGGATCGCCAGCATCGCGCGGACGACATCGACCGCCAGCGGCTTGCCGACGCAGACCGCATGCGTGATGACGAGGTTGCGCTGGAGTTCTTCCAGCAGCGTACCGTCGCGCACCTCGGGATCACGTTTGACGAGATCGGCTCCGGGCAGCTCGTCGCGCGCGCGATGCGCGCCGAGCAGCTTGTCCGCGTTGCTGCCGAAACCGGTCGTCACGCCGTAGATCGGCTCGCCGCGCTTGACCTGGTCCGCGAGAAAGTCCGCCGTGCGCTGCACCTTGCCCAGCTGCGCCGCATCGAGCGCCACATTTGCGCCGTTCGCGATCGCCGCAACGTGCTCGCGGATCAGGCTGTTGCCGTCGAGGGTGATCGGGCTCATTGCGAGCGGCCTAAGAAGGATTCGTCATTCCCGCGCAAGCGAGAATCCATTTTGCTCTTCAGTCGAGCAACTGCTGCCATGGATCGTCCCAGGCTGGGTTGGTTTTCTCGATCAATTCCAGTTTCCACGCTCGGTTCCACTTCTTCAACTGCTTCTCGCGAACAATGGCAGAGGGAAAATCCGCGAACAATTCGTACCAGACGAGCCGCTTCACATCATGCGTCTTGGTGAATCCATCAATCAATCCTTCGCGATGCTCCCAAACTCGATATTTCAGCCAGCCAGTGACTCCAATGTACAGAGTCCCTCGCTCCGCGCTCGCCAGGACATAAACAGCTGGTTGCTTGACTGACACTCTTCGCATCCTTGCGCAAAGATCAATTTGGATTCCCGCTTTCGCGGGAATGACGTCTTGCTGTGCATAATTACCTGCCTAGCTACTTCATCGCCTCGGCCTGCTCCAGTTCGACGCGCAAGGCCTTTACCAGCTCGGCGCGCGGCACTTCGAACTGGTCCTGCTTGCGCATGTCCTTGACCGTCACGACGCCCTTGGCCAGTTCGTCGGTGCCCAGCACGAGCACGAAACGGATGCCGGCGCGGTCGGCATACTTGAACTGCTTGCCGAGCTTGCCGCCTTCCAGCACGACTTCAGTGGCGATGCCGGCGGTGCGCAACAGCGCGGCAAGTTCGAGATAGGCCGGCAACTGCGCTTCGTCCATCTGCGTGACCAGCACCTTGACCGTGCTGTCCGAGGCGCCGAGCAGCTTGGCCTCGCGCAATTGCCAGAACAGGCGCGTCGCGCCGATCGAAATGCCAACGCCGGGCAGATGCGACTTTGTATAATTTGTCGCAAGATTGTCATAGCGGCCGCCGGAGCAGATCGAGCCGATCTGCGGGTGTGTGTTCAGGGTCGTCTCGTAGACCATGCCCGTGTAGTAGTCCAGGCCGCGCGCAATCGACAGGTTGATCGCATAGTGCGTTTCGGGCACGCCGAAGGCCTTGATCAGCCCCAGTACCTCCCGCAACTCGGCGACTCCTTCTTCAAATGTCGGATTGCCGCCTCCGAGCCCATCGAGCTTTGCGATCGCGTCGGCATGACCGTATGACCGTGTCTCCATGAAACTGAGTATCCGGCCGACGACATCGCCATCAAGCTGATACTTCTCGCCCAAGAGCGCATTTCGCACGGCTTCGACACCGACCTTGTCGAGCTTGTCGACCTCGCGCAGGACCATAGTTTGCGTAACCTGCGGAGTCTGGATGGGCGGTGGGCCTGGCGGTGGCGCGACGGACTTTGCCGCCTCGCTCTTCACTGAATCCCAAGGCGGCACCAATGGGTCCGGGGCTTGGATAAGCTCGTGCGCTTCCTCTTCGGTAATGCCGACGCTCTCAAGGAATCCGCGAAGCAGCTTGCGATTGTTCAACCAAATCGTGAACGGCCCGATGTCGAGGTCACGGAACACGCTGTAGATCACGGCTGGCATCTCGGCGTCGTAGCGGATCGACAGCGAATCCTTGCCGATCACGTCGATGTCGCACTGATAGAACTCGCGGAAGCGCCCGCGCTGCGCGCGCTCGCCGCGGTAGACGCGCTGGATCTGGTAGCGGCGAAACGGAAACGTCAGCTGGTTTTCATGCTCGGCCACGTAGCGCGCGAGCGGCACGGTGAGGTCGAAGCGCAGGGCCAGCTCGGGCTTGTCGCCGGCGCCCTTGTCGGCCGCGGCAAGCGCGCCGGTCGACTGGACGAAGTACACCTGACGCTCGGTTTCCCCGCCCTGCTTGGTCAGCAGCACGTCGGAAAATTCCATCACCGGCGTCTCGATCGGCAGGAAGCCGAAGCGCTCGAAATTGCTGCGGATCGTGTCGAGCATCTGCTGGAACGCGATCTGGTCGAGCGGCAGCAGCTCCATCACGCCAGGCATGGTGCGGGCTTGGGTCAACGCCATGGATTCCTCGGAACATCGCGGCCGGCCGACGGGCCGCAGGGCCCGCTACATTACCACGCGACTGGGGCGCGTCACCCGTGAACCGGATTCTCCGGCGCGCAACCGGGCGCCTACAACGTCGTGCCGACGACGTTGTTTTTCAGGTGGAAGCGCGAATCGAGCGGAATCGACTGGTGGTCCGGGAACGCCGA